>JABUST010000214.1 GCA_021442595.1 Lachnospiraceae bacterium
TTTTACCTCTCCTGCCTATATAAAAACCCGCCGCGGGATAAGCTCCCGCAGCGGAATACATGCGTAGTTTTAAAGCTCCTCCGGGGAGATCTCTTTTCCGTCGGCCCAAATACGCTCCAGGTCATAGAAAAAGCGGGTATCCTTGTTGAACACATGGACGATGATGCGGCCGAAGTCGATGAGGACCCAATTGCCCTCCCTGTAACCTTCAATATGATTGGAGGGATAGCCCATCTCGCCCAGGGCCTCGTCCACAGAGTCGATGAGGGCCTGCACCTGAGGTCCGTTGTTTCCGTGGGCGATGAGGAAATAGTCAGCCAGGACAGAGATCTCGTGAATATCCAGCACGGTAATGTCCTGTCCCAGTTTGTCGTCCAGAGCCTTGTAGGCTGCCTTGGCCAGTTCTTTGGAAAGCTCCAGATCCTTCTTTATCTGCGCATTGTCTGCCATGTTCCGTCCTCCTGATCTTGTATTTCTTATGTCGATTGAGCGGTTTCCTCTTTTGAGGAGAATTTTTCCTTCTCGTAATACTGCAGGGTCTCCTCGGTGAGGGGAAAGACCACCTTGCCTTTGGCCCGGACATAACTGCCGGTTCCCGAAAGGATCATTCTCAGACCTTCATCCAGGTCCTGCCGCAGAACCTTTCTGACCTCCAAAAGTTCCGGGAAGGGATCCCGGTTAGCCTCTGCATAGTCGGCGCAGTAAATGATCTTCTCCAGCACGCTCATACCCGGTCTGCCCGTGGTATGATAGGCGATGGCATTAATGATATCCTCAGAAGCCTGAGGAAATACCCTGCGGGCTTCCGCAGCGCCGGCAAAGGCATGAAAGACGGCGGAATGTTCCCTTCGCAGCTCCATTTCGGGATAATGCTGATTGCAGAGATACTGCTGCACGTCCAGAGGCAAATTCTTGGCATTGTCATGCAGCAGGGCTGCAAGGGAGGCGCTCATATAGTCCTCCGGGCTGTAGATCCTGGCCAAAGTCACTGCCAGCTGTTCCACTCCCAGTGTATGGGTAAAGCGGGCCGGCTTGATCCTGGGCTCCACCCATGCCAGCACTTCCTCCCGCAGTTTGAGATATTCAGAATATTCCATAGCCGTTACCTGGGAAGCTCCAATTTGGGTTTCTCTGCCCGGCGGTAAAGAACGATCCTTCTTCCGATCATCTGACAGCATTCGCTGTGGGTCCGAAGGGCAATGGTGTCAGCCACCTCCCGAACGTCCTCCTCCACCGACTTCAGAATGTTCAGTTTGATCAGCTCCCGGGCCTCCAGCACATCGTCTACGGCTTTGATGACTTCAGGGGTCACACCCTCCTTACCGATCTGAAAAACAGGATCCATGTTCTGAGCCAGCTTCCTCAGATACGCTCTCTGTTTGGATGTTAACATACTTTCTCCTTATTTACGCAATCCGTTTCTATCAGCAATTATATGCATATCAGCGATAATATTCAAAGGAAATACCGCCCACATAGATGGTATCTCCCTCCTGGACGCCCAGCTCTTCCAGACGATCGATGACGCCTCTGCGGAACATGAATTTCTGGAAGAAGTCAAAGCCTCTCTCCGACTCCAGGTTAGTATAGCCCAGCATTTTATCTACGGCAGGACCGGTGATCTCAAACTCATGGGGCTCCAAAGGTGTGACCACCACAGGTTCTGTGTCATTCTCCAGATTCTGACCGAAATACTCTCTTTCAAATACGGTAGGTCCTTCATCGGCTTTATCCCTGAGTCTTACCACTTCATCCAGCAGTTCTCTCAGACCTGCGCCGGTGGCTGCGGAAATCTTGAAAAGAGAAAAACCATTCTGCGCGCAGTAGGCTTCGATCTCCTCCATCAACACCTCTGCATCAGGCAGATCCGTCTTGTTGGCTCCGATGACCTGGGGCAAAGACGCCAGCGTCTCGGAATACTTAGCCAGCTCTTCGTTAATGTGGACGATGTCCTCCACCGGATCACGGCCGTCAATGGCCGCAGCATCCACCAGATGGATCAGGACCTTGGTCCGCTCCAGATGCTTCAGAAACTCATGGCCCAGTCCCACACCTTCCGCAGCACCGTCGATGAGTCCGGGAATGTCAGCGATCACCAGAGTCTTGCCGTAATTCATATTCACTACGCCCAGCTGGGGTGTCAGGGTGGTGAAGGGATAATCAGCGATCTTGGGCCTGGCATTGGATACATGGGCAAGGAAGGTGGATTTTCCGGCATTGGGGTATCCCAGCAGACCTACATCTGCCAGCACCTTCAGATCCAGCTTCACTGTCAGCTCCCTGGCTTCCTGACCGGCCTGGGCATACTGGGGAACCTGCATGGTGGAGGTGGCATAGTGCTGATTGCCTTTGCCTCCCTTACCTCCGGTCAGAATGACCTCCCGCTGTCCTTCCTCCGCCATATCCACGATCACAAGGCCGGTTTCAGCCTCTCTGACCACAGTTCCCACGGGAACACGAACCACGAGATCATTGCCTTTTTTACCGAAGCTTCTTCCGCCGCTTCCGTCCTGTCCGTTTTCCGCCACGTATTTACGGCGAAACTTAAACTCCGACAGGGTATTCATGTCATTGACCGCTTCAAAGATGACATCGCCGCCTTTGCCGCCGTCTCCGCCATCCGGTCCCCCTGCAGCCACGAATTTCTCACGGCGGAAGGAAACACATCCGTTCCCTCCCTTTCCTGACCTCAGGTAGATCTCAGCTTCATCTACAAACATATATATTCCTCAAACAGGGATCACAAGACCCCCTTGGTATCAAAAAAAAGAGGCTTCAAATGTCCCCATTTGAAGCCCGCTCATTCTGCTCAGCCCGCCTGTTCTACGGGATAAACGGAAACCTGCTTTTTGTCGCGTCCTTTTCTTTCGAACTTGACTTTTCCGTCAACCAGGGCATACAGCGTATCATCCTTACCGATACCTACATTGATACCGGGATGGATACGGGTGCCTCTCTGGCGGTACAGGATATTGCCGGCCTTAACAGTCTGGCCATCTGCCCGCTTAGCGCCAAGACGCTTAGCCTCAGAGTCACGACCGTTCTTGGTGGAACCAACACCCTTCTTATGCGCGAAAAGCTGAAGATTCATCATCAACATGAGAGTTGTACCTCCTTACTTCTGAATTGTTCTGACTTGCAAATACTTGGATCCGTAAGATGTTTGGATGGATTCCAGGCCAAGCTTCAGAGAACCGAGAAGCAGCTGGGTTTTATCCAGCTGATCCGGATCAGCCTCAGAAACAGCTATCTCTACCTGCAGATGGCCATGGGATTCCCTGGTGGAAGGCTTCAAATTGGTGAATGTACTGATGCTGTTGACCGTATTGATGGCCAGAGCAGAAACGGCGGAACAGATAATGTCCGTTCCCTCCTCAGCGAACCCGGCATGCCCGAAAATCTCATATCCAAGATAAACTCCGTCTGCCGACTGCCAAATCGATGCCTTAATCATAGCTTATCAGGCGATGATTTCATCAATCACAAGCTTGGTGAAAGCCTGTCTGTGACCATTCTTACGAGCGCTACCCTTTTTAGGTCTGTACTTGTACACGACAACCTTCTTGCCGCGACCTTCCTCGACCACAGTAGCCTTGACAACAGCACCTTCGACGTAGGGCTTACCTGCGGTAACACCGTTTTCTCCGGCAACCATCAGAACCTTATCGAAGTCGTACTTCTCTCCCTCGAGCAAGCCTAACTTCTCTACAGAGACAACATCTCCTGCCTGTACCCGGTACTGCTTTCCACCTGTTTCGATGACAGCGTACATGTCCGAGCACCTCCTTCTTATAAAACTCGCTGAATACGGTACCCATTGGGGGTTTAAGACCTCTTCATGCGGCAACTTGGATATTCTACCACGACCCGACATCTTCAGTCAACGGAAAAATAGTAACAAAACGCCGAAAATACGCGGTTTATGAGAACGACTTACAGCACATGATACCACAGATCTAACCATGTGGAAAGAATAGAAACATCTCTTCAAAATCTGTCCGGGGATCTTCATAGGATACTTCATTCGATTCTATAAATGCAGCCAATAGCAACTTCATCCAAAGATAAGGAGATCTGTTCTGCATTAACACGAACAGCAAACAAGATTCGTTCGTTTTTTTGTTCTTATACATAGCATTGCCGCAAACCGAACAGAGCAGGAACATAGAACACTTATGGCGAACACAGGACTTTCGGTTTTTTAACCATCTGACGAACATTTATTTGACAAGCGAACATTCCCGGTGGTATAATGCAAACACCGAACGTTCGGAATCACTGTTTGCAGGAGAACACAATGGAGATCAGCTCAAAGCAGCGCGAAGTGCTGGATTTTATGGTCAGATATCAGGAAGACAAGGGATATCCGCCTTCTGTCCGAGAGATCTGCTCTGCCGTGGGTCTTAGTTCCACCTCTACTGTCCACGGCCATCTCTCCCGTCTGGAGGCCAAGGGCTATATCCGAAGGGATCCCTCTAAGCCCCGGGCCATTGAAATCGTTCGCCGACCCGAACATTCCGGCAGCATCTTTCGACCGACACAAACAAACAGAACAGAAACGTTCGCCTCTCTTCAAAAAGCGAACAGCGCGAACGCTTACACATCTACCGAACGGACTATCCCTTTTCAAAACCCTCGTTACGGTCAGAATCTGGTGGCTGTTCCCATCATCGGTCGCATCCGCGCCGGCGAACCCATCCTTGCAGTGGAAAACATCCAGGACTACTTTCCCCTTCCCGTAGAAGCCACCGGCAATTCCGAATGCTTTATGCTGAGAGTTCAGGGAGAAAGTATGATCAAAGCCGGTATATTTGAGGGTGATCTCATTCTGGTTAGAATTCAGCGAAGCGCAGCCAACAGAGATATCGTGGTGGCACTGCTTGGCGATAGCGTAACTGTAAAGACATATTACAAAGAAAAAGATTATGTCAGGCTGCAGCCCGAAAATGATTACATGGATGCCATCCTGATCAAGGACTGTACGATTCTGGGTAAAGTCATAGGACTGTATCGCTCCTTCTGATCTGCTCTCCCCTACCCACTATATGCGTATAACAGATAGCCCCTCAAAAAAACTGTGGTTATTATTTCCAAACACAAATAGGCCCGCAGACCGATAGGTCTGCGGGCCTTATTATGTGATGGATCATGTATGGAGTCGTCTTCCTTGTTCCTAAACTAAAGAACCGCTCAGTGACTGAGAACAAAAGCAGATGACCGGAATCAGTCAAACAGATCCAGTTGAGTCTCTTTCCGAGAGTCGCGATGTTCATCCAGCAGTTTCTGGATCTTCTTGTGAGGATCCAGGAACTGACCAACGCTCACATCGTGATTCATGGCTGCGATGAAATAAGCGATGTACTTGGTCAGGTCAGCCTCGTAGAACCAGGGAGCCATGCGAAGCTCGGGTCGAAGGTAGGTAAGGTTGGTGGAGATGACTGCGCTGATGACGCCCTCTTCATAAGCCTTCTGGAACTTTTCAATACCTTTGGTGAACAGAGAGTAGGTGCATCCTGCAAACAGGCGTCTTGCTCCACGGGATTTCAGGTCATAGGCAAGATCCAGCATGGACTCGCCGGAAGCGATCATGTCATCATATACGAAGACATCTTTACCTTGAAGATCGGACCCCAGGAATTCATGGGCGACAATGGGATTATGACCGTCTACGATGGTAGAATAGTCTCTTCTCTTATAGTACATACCCATGTCCACACCCAGTTCGGAGGCGTAGAACACATTTCTGGAGATAGCGCCTTCGTCAGGGCTGACCACCATGAAATTCTCCTTGTCCAGCTTCAGGTCGGGCTGGTGCTCAACAAGAGCCTTAAGGATCTGATAAGAAGGCATCAGATTATCAAAGCCCATAAGAGGAATGGCATTGCATACACGGGGATCGTGGGCATCAAAGGTAATGACACCATCTACTCCCATGGCCTGGAGCTCCTGGAGGGCATAGGCGCAATCCAGAGACTCCCTGAAAGCCCGGCGATGCTGTCTGGCGCCGTACATATTGGGCATGACTACCGTGATGCGGTATGCCTTACCGCTGGCTGCCTGAATAATACGCTTGATATCTGCCCAGTGGTCATCCGGAGACATGGGAACCGTCTGTCCGAACATATTGTACTGGCAGTTATAGTTGCCAACATCGGAAACAATATACAGGTCAAGACCCCTGACGGATTCATTAATGATACCCTTAGCATCACCATTTTGAAATCTGGGGCACTTGGCATTGATCATGAAGGTTTCCTTATTGGGAAGGGCCTCGGGATCGATCTGGGTGTAGAGCTTCAGAAGTCTTTCGTCAACCTTTTTACCCTGTTCTTTAAAGCTGTCCATGCAGATCACGCCCAAAGGCGCAGCCTGAATGTGTTTGACTCCGTTGACTGTAAGCGGAAAAGCCATTTTATGTCCGTCCCCTTTCGTATGGATAAACCATCTTGTTTTGTTACAGATCCTTTATCTGAACATGTTCATACCCTTACGATTATATCATGTGCAGGGTATAAATAGAAGCCAAAAACAACGCAAATGATTTGAACTTGCATGGCAAATAAGACCAAAATCATGTATAATAGATTCTGCTTGTAACTTCGGGCATTATTTCTTTGTGCCTGCTCTTACATTCACCCTGTTCCATCGGAGGATATCTATGCATATTCAGATCTATATCGTGTCATTTCTGGAAGTGGTCTTTCCCCTTCTGGCTCTGGTCCTTTTATCCCGTCTCCACAAATACCGTTTTTCTGCGGTCATCGGAGGCATCGCCGCCTATTATCTGGCTGCCGATATCCTGATGGTTCTTGTGACTATGCTGCTTTCTGTAATGGGGATGGATGAAACCTTCTGGGAAGAGCATCTGGTAGCCAGTTCCGTCACCAACGTGGTTTTGAACGCCCTGTTCCATGACCTTACTCTGTATCTGGTGCTTCGTTTCACTTTGAAGAACAGAGGACGGATCTACGATGCCATGGCCCTGGGTATTTCCTACTGGCTCTTCAGCAGCATCATGAACTCTATCATGAACGGCTACTATGCCAGAATCTATCAGATGGCTCAGGCCGGCCGCCTGTCAGAAATGGTCAATGACAGTGTCACGCTGGAGCAGCTGCAGCTTACCTTGCAGGATATTACCAATGCCGGTACCCTGAACTACTATTCCCAACTGGTTGCCATCATCGCCATGTCTGCCGTGTCTGCAGCCTGCTGTCTCTTCTTCTATCTGTCCATCAAACGCCAGGATCTGAAGACTTTACTGTTGACTGTAGCCATTCATCTTGGCGCCATGCTTCTGGTGAATATTCCTCTGTTCCTTGACAATTCCGTATTCTATCTGATCACCAATGTACTGGCTCTCATTGCCGGCTCTGTGGTCATCTGGAGATTTATGCTCTGGTATCGGGAGAAACAGAAGGCGCTGGCTTACCGCAAAAAGAATTATCAGGCAGATCTGAAGAGCAGCTCCGAGACCTGATCTCCCTGGCCCTTCTCTTCTCGGACTATCAGCAATACCTTCCTGATAGTCATCCTTATACTGTAAAACCCCTGTCTTCGACACTGCACTTGCAATGCTGAAAGCAGGGGTTGTCTTATTTAAAAATCAGATACCGGGGATCTTCTTGGTCTCACGCCAGTATACCCGGATCTGACCTTGCTTTTCCAGATAGCTTACTTCCTGGATCTTACCCGCAATCTCTCTGTCAGAAACAGAGAACCGATACTTCTCCGGAAGAGCTTCATGAGGGATGCTGCCCTTTTCATTGGTGATCAGGTGCGCTCCGTGACTTCCGTCACAAACAGAAAGCTCATTCAAAAGAGCCGAAAGCACACAGATCTGGGTAATCAGAAGGTCCTCAACTCTGAAACATCGGGGAATATCCGTCACGGAAGCCGGACATAGAAGGTCCTCTTTTTTCCAGAGGATCTCCGCCGCTCTTTGCAGCTCCTGATTCATGGCATCCTTATCCAGATAAATGGCACAAGCCTTATCCATATGTTTACCCATGATGACCCGGGTGGTTCTCACATCCGGCGTATCCTGAGAGGTTTTCTTTCCTCCATCTTCCACTTGGGAGATATAGTGTTCTGTCAAACGGAAACAATCTCCCAGTTCCCGTTTGGCGCAGGACATAAATACATCCACAGATACAGGATGGGCGCTTTTTTGATTTCGCTCGGAAGCAATGGCTTCGGAAGCCCGCAGGGCACTGACCAGGGTCTGGTTGAGAGAAGCCCCCTCCGGCATAAGGCTGCCGTGACTTCCCGCGGTTTCTCCGATAGCATACAGATGATCCAGGGTGGTTCTGAAATAGGTATCCACCGCCAGACCTCCGTTATGATGTACCATGGAAGGATGAATCTCTATCGGCTGCTCCGAAGGGTCGATCTGCTGTTCCAGCAGTATCTGATAAGCGCTTGGATTCAGGGCCTTCAACCGCTCAAAGGGTCTTGTACCGCCCTGACACTCCTCCATGGGCAGTCCTTTGGGATTCAGACGGTAATCAAGAAATACATGCCGTCCTTTATCTACGATTTCATGGTAGACAAGAAGATCTATGAAGGAAGCCCCGTCGGATCGTACCTTTTTAATATCAAACTGCCATTGATCGGCTTTCGCTTTCTGAAGACTATACAGCAGCTTAGTATCTGAAAAATACGGAAGAAGGAATTCCTGAACATCACTGCCCCGCTCGTCCGTAGACACATACCGGGGAAGCGCCAGCTGATAGGCTCCCTTCATGATCAGACTTCTGCGCACCGCGGTGAGAGCAAAGGAAAACTCTGCCAGATTCTGTCCTTTGGCTCCGGCATGAAGGGCTGCTCCCAGACAGCTGAAATGCTCCGGGGGATAGCCTTCATGGTAGAACAGACCTCCGGGACCACCGCAGGCCAGTACCACATTGCCTGCATTGATAAGCAGAAAACGCTGATATTTGTCACGAACTCCAGGACAGTTCATCACCAAAAGTCCCAGGACCCGCTTTCCCTCTGCGTCCGTCACCAGGCGGATCACCTGATGATTCTCATATGTTGTAATGTTCCTGTCCTTAACCTGTTTTTCCAGAGCACGATAAATGCGCCCGGTGGTATCAGGACCAAGAGAAACCGCTCTTCGGGTCTTATCCCCGTAGTTTCCGGATCCCGTAAAAGAACCGTATTCATCCTGCTCAAAGGGAAGGCCGTAGTCCAGCAGACGGTAGAAACAGCGGGGTGAAAGATTTGCTTCCACCAGGGCTATATCTCCGTCCATATTGCCGGAAACAGATAAAGCCTTTGCCATGCGGTAGGGAGAATCGGAATCATTTCCCACGCCTCCCAGCTTCAGGTAAGACTGCCTGTCACTCTTTCCGAAAAGAGAAGCAGCGCCATCTCCGGCATCGGTCAGGAGACAGATATCCCTGACACCTTTGTCATAGAGATTCACTGCCGCGCTCAATCCGGCAATGCCTCCGCCCACAATGACCGTATCCACTGAGATGATCTTAGTCATGGAGCCTTCGATAAATACGGAATCAAATATCATTTGTCAATCATGGACTCCAGTGCAGCGATCTTAGCACAGAGCACCATTACCTCACATGCCTTCTTTAGTTTTTCGACAGAAGGATAGGTGGGTGCGATTCGAATATGGCTGTCCTTGGGATCGATACCATAAGGGAAGGCAGCACCTGCTGCTGTCAGTACCACTCCGGCTTCCTTGCAAAGCTCAACGGTTCGCTTCGCGCATCCGTCCAGAGTGTAAAGTGAAATGAAATAACCGCCTCTGGGATTGGTCCAGTGGGCGATGCCCAACTCACCCAGCTCCCGGAAAGCTTCCAGGCAGATGTCAAAGCGGGGCTTTACGATCTCCGCATGACGCATCATATGAACTTCCATGCCGTGCACATTATGGAAGAAGCGAACATGACGCATCTGGTTCAGCTTATCAAAGCTGATGAGCTCGCAGTTCATAATTTTCTTCATCTCCGTCAGGTTATGGACAGAGGTGATGAGGGCGCAGATACCGGCGCCGGGGAATACCATTTTGGAAGTGGATACAAGTTCGAGTACCATATCCTGATTTCCGTGCTTCTCACATTCCGCATGGATATTCAGCAGTTCATCCCTATTTTCGAAATCCAAATGATGAACGATGTAGGCGTTGTCCCAGAAAATACGGAAATCCTCCGCAGCGGGCTTCATTGCTGCCAGCCGGCGAACCGTTTCATCACTGTAGGTAACACCGTCGGGATTGGAATACTTGGGCACGCACCACATACCCTTCACCATGGGATCGGAAGTGACCCACTTTTCTACCTCATCCATATCCGGACCCTGAGGCGTCATGGGAATGGAGATCATTTCGATCCCCAATGCCTCACAGATACGGAAATGACGGTCATATCCGGGAACAGGGCAAAGGAATTTGATCGTTTCCAGTTTGCTCCAGGGAGTTCCTCCGTTGATGCCGAAGGTCCAGGCATTACTGATGACGATATACATCATGTTCAGACTGGCATTTCCGCCCATAAAAACATTTTCGGGCTTGGTACCGGTCAGATTGGCCATGAGCCTGCGGCATTCAATGATACCGTCCAGCAAGCCGTAGTTACGGCAGTCGGTGCCGTCCTCGGAAATCAGATCCTTCTTAAACCGGACACAATCCAGCATATCCATGGAAAGATTTAGCTGTTCATCACTGGGTTTGCCTCGGGACATATCCAGAGAAAGGTTCCTTGACTGAACCTCCTTGTACTGAACCTGCAGTTCATCCAGCATCTCCTGCAGTCTGTTTCTGGATAGATCGGAATACTTCATGGTCATTCTCCTGCAACTAAAAGGTATCTTCCTCTCATAACACCAGAACAGATGCTAAACAGAGAGGAACATTGCACATTATACCACCGAATCTTTCATATTGCATCCATAAATTGGATAAATACAGTGGAATTTTGCAGAATTTTGCAGGATTTATTTAGACGCAATTCATAAGGCATTCAAAACAGCCTTCAGATTTACATAAAGACGAAAATCCCCGGACATCAGAGGATGTCCGGGAATTTATCAAACGCAGGCCCCGCATAGGATACGGGGCCTGAGGGTTTATGCATTCACGATGGCAGCAAAATCAGCCTTCAGGGAAGCGCCGCCTACCAGTCCGCCGTCGATGTCAGGCATAGCAAACAGATCAGCTGCATTGCCTGCGTTCACAGAGCCGCCGTACTGGACACGGATCTTGTCAGCTGTTTCCTGACCATAGACCTGAGCAAGGACATTGCGGATCCATCCGCATACTTCCTGAGCCTGCTCGTTGGTGGCAGTCTTACCGGTGCCGATTGCCCAGATGGGCTCATAGGCGATGACAGCCTTTTCAGCCTTAGCGGCATCCACATCCTTCAGAGCGATCTTGGTCTGCAGACGGACCAGCTCTTCAGTGATGCCCTGCTCACGCTGCTCAAGGGTCTCACCTACGCAGATGATGGGAACCAGATCATGCTCATAGGCCTTCAGAACCTTCTTGTTCACAATCTCATTGGTCTCTCCGAAGTATGCCCGGCGCTCGCTGTGACCGATGATGACATAATCGCAGCCTGCTTCTTTGATCATAGCAGGAGCGATCTCACCGGTGTAAGCACCCTTCTCTTCGAAATAGAGATTCTGGGCGCCGATCTTGATATTGGTGCCTTTAACAGCTTCCACTGCCAGAGGAATATCAATGAAGGGAACGCAGAAAACAACGTCCTTATCGGTATTGGCACCGCAGAGGGGCTTTAGGGTCTCAATGAGATCCTTTGCCTGAGCGGGTGTCATGTTCATTTTCCAGTTTCCAGCAACAATCTTTTTGCGTGCCATGTTGAATCTCCTAACTTATTTGTCATTTGCCGCTGCAACGCCGGGAAGCTCCTTGCCCTCAAGGAATTCAAGGGAAGCGCCGCCGCCGGTGGAAATATGGGTCATCTTGTCGCCGTATCCCATCTGGTTAACAGCTGCTGCGGAGTCGCCGCCGCCGATGATGGTAACAGCACCCTCAAGTCCTGCAAGAACCTGACAGATAGCTTCGGTTCCGGGTGCGAAATTGCTCATCTCGAAGCAGCCCATGGGTCCGTTCCAGACTACGGTCTTGGCAGTCTTCAGAGCCTCGGTGAAAGCTTCGATGCTCTTGGGACCAATGTCCATACCCTCAAAACCGGCAGGAACCTTGCCTGCATCAGCAATACACTTGTTGCAGTCATTGCTGAAGTCATCACCGCACAGATGGTCAATGGGAAGATACAGCTTAACACCCTTCTGTGCAGCCTTCTCTACCATTTCCTTGGCGTAATCCAGATAATCGTCCTCGCAAAGAGAATTTCCGATCTCGCCGCCGAAGGCCTTCTCAAAGGTGTAAGCCATACCGCCGCCGATCACCAGAATATCCACCTTGTCCAACAGATTATTGATAACGGAGATCTTACTGGAGACCTTAGCGCCGCCAAGAACAGCTGCGAAGGGACGGGTGGGATTGTCAACGGCGTTGCCCAGGAAATCGATCTCTTTCTGCATCAGATAGCCCACAACAGCGGTGTCCACATATTTGGTGACACCCACGTTGGAGCAATGAGCGCGGTGAGCGGTACCGAAGGCATCGTTAACGAATACATCGCACAGAGAAGCCAGATCCTGGCTGAAAGCATCCACATTCTTGGTTTCTTCTGCTCTGAAACGGGTATTCTCCAGAAGAATCACATCGCCGTCCTCCATGGCAGCCACAGCAGCCTTGGCATTCTCACCTACTACGGCAGCATCGGCAGCGAACTTGACTTCCTGTCCCAGAAGCTCGGAAAGGCGTGCAGCCACAGGAGCCAGGGTCAGATCGGCCATGGTCTTCTCCCACTTAGCCTGAGTAAGAGTGGCAGGGTCCTTTCCCTTCTCAGTCTGCTTCTTGACCCACTTCTCGAAGTTGGGTTCGGGCTTTCCGAGGTGAGAGCAGAGAATGATCTTTCCGCCATCGTTGATCAGCTTTTTCAGAGTAGGCAGAGCAGCCACCAGACGGTTCTCATCGGTAATCTTGCCATCCTTCAGAGGCACATTGAAGTCACAGCGGACCAGAACGCGCAGACCTTTTACATTAATGTCATCGACAGACTTTTTGTTAAGCATAACAGTAATCCCTTTCTTATTATAGGATAGTAGGCAGACCACCTACAGCACACCTGTCTATTACAGGTATACCTGTTTGATTTTACGGCATCAGAGAGGAAAATGCAAGCAGTTTCCTCCGGGAATGACAAGAATTTCACAAATAGAGATCTTAGTTTACAGGCCCTTGCTTAGTTTCCAGATAATGGAGAATAAACTCACTGAAAAGAGAGTTGCTCCAGGCAAACCAGCTGCGGGTAAAGCGGGAGGGATCGTCTTTATGAACACCCTCATGCATATAACCGGTGTCTCCGTCGGAATTCACCAGCATGTCAAGCAGCGTCTCCATCTCCTGCGGATCTGTACTTGTGAGCCCCTGCATGCTCAGAGCGATATGCCATACATGGTCAGGCGGCGTGTGGGGGCTTCCGATACCCTTCAGGGCACTTCCTTCATAGTAATAGGGATTTTCCGGACTCAGGATCATGCGCCTTGTGTTCAGATACACAGGGTCATCATATGCACAGTAGCCCAGATAAGGAGCAGACAGCAGACTTGGCACATTGGCATCATCCATAAGAACATGATGTCCGAGTCCGTCTGCTTCATACGCATATACTTTACCGAATTCCGGATGATCCACGATTCCGTAGGTCTCGATGCCTCTGCGAATCTCCCCGGATAGCTTCAGCATCTTCGAAGCCATATCTTCCCGGCGGTAGATCTCCCGGGCTATCTCTGCCCCCTGCTCCAACGTCACTGCCGCAAACATATTGGAAGGGATCAGATACCCATAGCAGCAGGCATCGTCACTGGGACGAAATCCGGACCAGGTCATGCCGGTATAGGCCACCGGGTTCCCCCTGCCCTCACAAGGAAGAGTATCCGTGGGAGGACAGTTCCTTCGGATAAAGTAATAAGAAGACCGGCTGTGATCCTGCTCCAGAATCCACAGATCCGAAATGACCTGCAGGGCATCTTCAAACTGTTTGTCCAGATGAGATGTCTCTCCTGTGTACTTCCAGAGCAGATAGGCCAGCTGGATGGGATAGCAGAGCGAGTCTACTTCATACTTTCTCTCCCAGTCCAGTGGAATATCCTCCGTCTCATCCTTAGCCCAGCAGGCGCCATTGGGTTCCTTATTGAAGGCGTTGGCATATGGATCCTGAAGGATGCACCATGTCTGTCTTCTGCAAAGACCTGCGATCATCTCCCGGATAATCGGCTCCTGAGCCGCCAGGGGCAGATAGTGTCGCACCTGCGCCGAAGAATCCCGGAGCCACATGGCAGGAATATCTCCGGTGAACACAAAGTATTCTCCGTTTTCCAGCTTTTCCGTGGTGGTCATCAGGGTATTGGGATAACAGTTGGCAAACAGCGCTGCCAGCTTGCTGCCCTCTCCCAGACGCCGGGTCACATCAAGGATCTGCCGATTCAGAATTTCATCAAACATCATTCCTCCTGAACCAGGATATCTCCTGCTATGGGTGTATTGAACAGCTCCTTGATCTTTTCCGGCTCTCTTGTCTGACCCAGAATCCACATCAGCTTGGCCACAGTGGCTTCCAGGGTCATATCGTAGGATTCCATGAGACCGAACTCCGCCTTTGCGGTGTGGCCGCTGTGATAAACCGTAATGTCACTTCCCTCAAACACAGCCTGGGTGGTAAGTACCACTGTCTTTCCCCAGGAGATCAGGTTAGAGATCTCTTCCCGGAAGGTATAGTGCTCTCCCTCGGGAATGCCCCCCACCCCGTAGCTCTCCAGCACAAAAGCATCATAGGCATTGGACACCAGCCGCAGCACAAAGGGATCTATGCCGGGAATCAGCTTCAGAATGAACACTCTGGGATCCATCCGGTGATAGAACACCGGCCCCGTAAGCTCCATAGGCAGATCCAGATACTGAATGATGCCACTGTCGTGGATCACAGCCAGCACCGGATAATTAATGCTTCCGAAGGCATCAAAGCTCTTGGTGTTCATCTTCCGTCCCCGGGTACCGGAAATCACTTTTCCTCCGAAGACAATGGTGACCCCGTGCGCTCTGCTGAAACAGGCATACCGAAGAGAATCCATGAGATTCTGTTTGGCGTCGGTCATATCCATGCTGATGGGCTTCTGAGAACCTGTCAGAATGATGGGCTTGGGGCTGTTCTGAATGAGATAGGAAAGAGCCGCAGCTGTGTAAGCCATGGTATCCGTGCCGTGGGCCACCACGAAACCGTCATAGGCATCATAATACTTTTCTACCGCTTCCGCGATCTTCAGCCAATTCTCCGGATGCATGTTGGTAGAATCGATATTCATGATCTGAACCGTGTCTACCGTACAGAACTCTCTGGCCCTGGGAATATAACTCATCAGCTCGTCTCCGCTGAGCAAGGGCGCCAGACCATCCTCCGTCACCTTACAGGCAATGGTTCCTCCGGTAGCAAGTAGCAGAACCTTTTTCACGTTGATTACTTCTCCTGATTTTTCAGAATATCGCGGATCTCAGCCAGCAGTTCTTCCTGAGTAGGCTTTTTGGGTTCCTCTGGCTTGGGCTCTTCCTTCTTTTCCGTGGCCTTACGGATGGTATTCACGATCTTAACAATCCAGAAAACAACAAAAGCAATCAGAAGAAAGTCGATCACTGTGGCCACAAAAGAACCGAAGCCGATGGTGATGGCTTCTTTAACCACCGTATCCCCATCCATGACCGCTTCTCTCACCACGAGATTCAGAGCCGTCATGTCTCTGGTCCCGAACAGGAAGGCAATAAACGGCATAAATACATCATTGACCAAAGATGTGGTGATCTTGCCGAAGGCACCGCCGATGATGACACCGATAGCCATATCCAGCACATTTCCCCGGGTTGCAAACTCTTTAAATTCTTTCAGAAGCTTTTTCATCATTCTTCTCCTTTATTCTTCATAAATTATATTACCCTCCACCATGGTCATAGACACATGGATCTGATCGTCAAACAGAATAAGATCGGCCTTTCTGCCTTTCTCCAGGACACCGGTCTTATCCGAACATCCGATGATCTTCGCCGCCGTGAATGTCTGCATGTCCACCGCAACAGGAAGAGGTACACCTGCCAATTGAATCATGTTCCTCACCAGACGGTCTGTAGTGGCCACAGAACCTGCAAAAGCCTTACGGTCGGGCATCTTACAAACACCGCCCTCAATGATGCACCGCTGGCCGTTCTTCAGACTTCCCAGAATACTGTCTCCCTCCGGCATGCCGGCTCCCCGCAGAGAGTCCGTCACCATGGTGGTGCGATCCGGTCCGATGAGCTTATAGACAGATTGAAGAAGCTCCGCCGGCAGATGATGCCCGTCGGCAATGACCTCCACCGTAAGATCATCATATAGATAAGCGCTCTCCACAATGCCGGGATAGCGGTATCCCCCCTTCCGGACAATGGTGGAACAGCCGGAATACAGATGGGTAATGTGGTTGAAGCCGTGCCGGAGGGCTTCCTTCACCTCATAGATGGTGGCATCGCTGTGACCGATGGAAGGGGTTACCCCATGTTCTCTCAGGTACTCCCCCATCTCCAAAGCTCCCCGGCGCTCCGGAGCAATAGTCCAACGCAGGATATGAGGACACTCCCTGAGGATCAGCTTATATTCCTCCGGATCCGGATCCCGGATATATCTGGGGTCCTGAGCTCCCGCCTGATTATGGCTGAGATAGGGCCCCTCCAGATGCAGCCCCAGAAATCTGGCGCCTGCTCTCTGGTCTTTGACCTCTTCATAGATCTTCAGCGTATCCAGCAGTTCTTCCATGGAAGCTGCCAAAGAGGTGGGAAGCAGTCCTGTGGTGCCGTGCCGAGCGTGCATCAGGGCAGCACCTTCATAAGCTTCTCTGGTGCCGTCCATATAATCATGCCCGCCGCCCCCATGGGTATGGATATCGATGAAGCCGTGGGATACATATCGGCCCCCGCCATCCAGCACAGCGGCATCCGTGACCTTCTCCAGTCCGCCGGGAGATGTCATCTCGGCGATGCAGCCATCCCGGATCAGGATCTCACAGGGAGTAACGGTTCTGTTTTGTACCAGCGATACATTCACTAACCGGATCATGATCATCCTCCTAAAACCTTTCCGCTGCACGTTCAGGAAAAATCATTCACAACTTTCCTCTTCGTACCGGAAAGATCAATCTGTATGTCCGTTCTGTCTGTGAGCTTCCTGGTAGACGGCGATCTGCTGTCTTACCTGGAAAAGCTGTACTTCCATGGGCTTTCCTTCCGTCAGGAACTCATACATATCCTTGTAGTAGGCAGCCACAGCGGAATCGAAGGCTCCGTTGGGATCTCCCTCCCAGCTTTCTGTAGTCCACTCCAGCTTCTCGGAGCAGTAGGCGGGAGTTCCGTCCGGCTTGGAAATAGGGCCTCTGGCCACCAACTCCTGCCTGGGGGCATGCTCATGATCATAATACTTCCACTCAATATGCTGCATATCTCCCTTCAGGCTTCCCCGGGTACCGTGGATCTTATAGGTGCAGGTGGGATATCCGTCGCAGCAGGAGATGGTCAGATCGATGAGGGGCTTCTCGGGAGCCGTCAGAATGAGCTTGCAATAGTCCTCGGCATCACCGAAGGTATTGGCATAGTCCATCTTGCAGAACACGGTGGGCATATGGTCATAATCATTCAGAATATTCAGAGCCTGATCCAGGGGGTGAGGTCCGGTATTTCTCAAAGATCCGCCGTTGTTGGCAAGAACCGTCTGCCAATCCCAACGTCTGGCATAACCGTTAAAGCGGATGTCCACATCCACCAGACGGCCCAGAACGCCGCTGTCAATGACCTTCTTGACCTGCACATAGTAAGGTGCAAAGCGGGACTGCTGGAAAATGCCCAGGAATTTACCACTCTTCTCGGCGGCAGCGCACATAGCATCAAATTCATCCGTATTATGTGCAGCGGGCTTTTCACACAGAACATTGAATCCGTGCTCCAGAAGATCGATGGAGATGGGAGCATGGAGATAGCTGTAGGAGGAATTCACCACCAGATCGATGGTCAATCCGCAGTCAAAGAGATCCGTGTACTTTTCAAAAACAGGCACACCGAACTCTGCTTTTGCTCTTTCGGCTCTGGAAGGAATCTCTTCCACGATGGCGACCACAGTGAAGCGTTCCTTTGCTTCTTCTGTGTGGAGAAATGCTCCGTGAATGTCTCGCCCGGAGCGTCCCTGGCCGATGATGGCCACATTCAGTTTCTTCATTTCAACGGTCCTTTCCGTGTCCGCCGGACACGCATCGACTTGAATACAGTGAGAATATTGTATGCTCCGTCTTATTAAAAGTCAATTGAAAAGGGCTAACCGCCTTGCTATAATCCCATTCATGAAACAGAAAGGAAGTCCCCGGTGCCTGCCTGCCCGGGGCAATGCTTATGAACAATCCCATCATCATGCATATCAATTACTGCGAACAGGGACAGTCTCTGGAAAGAGTCTGCCACGTGGCTTCGGCGCTGGGTTATGACGGCGTGGAATTCCGCCGGTTTAAAGAGATCTACGGTCTGGACCAGAAGGCCTATCTGGAAACCGTCGCCGAACTGAAGGACAGATTCGGGCTTTCCTTTACTCTTTTCGGTGGACCGGAGCTGATCACTCATGATGACCGGGCTTCCCGCTGTGAGGAAGAGTATTTCCGGTTCCTGGAGATCGCGGACAGTCTTCGGCTTCTTTCCACTGTCAACATGATGACGGCAAAAAGTGAAGCTCCTGATGTGCCGGTGGACCTTCAGCACTGCGATGCTCACGGATATACGGTGAAGGATGAAGCCGTATGGGAGCGCAGCGTCAGCGCATGCCGCAGGATCGCCGATGCCTATCCCCATGTGCGCTTCGCCTTTGAAACCCACATGTTCTATGTTCACGACACGGCAGCCTCCGCCCGGAAGCTGGCAGATGCCATCGACAGGCCGAATTTCGGTATCAATCTGGACTACGGCAACGCTCTCTTCTACGCAAAAACAGAGCCTCTGGAAGAGGCCATCGACATTGCAGGAGACCGGCTGTTTTATACCCACTTCAAGAGCTATCAGCCCCTGGGTCTCGGTACCGGCCTGCTTCTTCCCACCTCCTTGGCAGACGGGTGCATCAACCACCGACGCTATGCGGAGAAGCTGAAGGAAGTTGGATTCAAGGGTCCCATCGGCATTGAGGCTCCCCGCCCCGGCGACAGAGAGCACTTCGCCGCAGAGGATATTGCTTACATTAAGCCCCTTATCAGGGACACCTGATATTATATATCGGAAATATCTGATCTTATTTATCAGAAACATCTGATCTTTTTTCGAAGCAGCTTCCGGAAATCGTATCCCCAAAAATCAAGGACCCGCAGGATAAAGATCCTGCGGGTCCTTTTCACATGCCGACTATCAGAACAGTTTCCTACCATCAATGTACACGCCCTGAACCTGCAGATCCTCATCCAGAATGACCAGATCTGCCAGCTTGCCGGGGGCGATACTTCCCACCCGGTCCAGAGCGTCCATATCCCGAGCCGGATTAAAGGATGCCATTTTGACTGCATCCTCCAGAGGAATACCTGCGGAGACCAGATTTCTGACACAGGTCATCACCGTGCAGGTACTGCCGCAGAGAGTTCCGTCCAAAAGATAGGCAGCATCCTTGATGATCACGGGAATGCCCTCCGGGATCTGACTCTGATCCACTCCCGCCAGCTGGAAGGAATCGCTGATAACCGTGATTCTGTCTGCGCCCTTTACCCGGTACATCATCAGACAGATCTCCTTTTTAAGATGCACAAAATCACTGATCATCTCGCACTGCACCAGATCGCTGGTGAGGCTGTATCCCAGAACACCGATCTCCCGGTGATTCAGTGGCCTCATAGCATTAAAGGTATGGGTAAGCCGACTGGCTCCCCATTCTTCCACAGCCCTTCGGGCTTCTTCCTGCACCGCATTGGTGTGACCCATGGAAAAATGAATGCCGCGGGAAATGCCATACCTGATCACCTCTTCTGCACCGGGGATCTCCGGAGCGATGGTCATGATCTTCACGGGAACATCCTCCCCGGCTCCGTCCATGTACAGCTGCAGCTTTTCCACCGAAGGAGAAATTATGCTGTTCTTGTCCATGCCGCCTTTCTTTTCCACATTCAGGAAGGGGCCCTCCATATGCATTCCCAGGCAGCGGGCCCCGGTCCTGGTGTCATCCTCCATGCGCTTAGCAGCTGCATTGGCCCGGATGCCCTTCAGGGCTCTGTCATCACCGGCAGAACCGATGGTGGCAGCATAACCGGTGACACCCTGAGAAGCAAGCCCACGACCGAGATGCAAAAGATGCTCCGGTTCCGGATCGGAACAGGCCACACCCCCATAACCATGCATGTGCACATCGATCAGACCTGGAATGATCGTCTTTCCCTCCAGATCCACATCTCCTTTCTCAAGGAACGCATCTCCGGAGAGTATCCCCTTGATCCGGTTGCCCTCCAGTTCCAATGTCCCCCTGACAAACCTGAAATCAGGTCCCAGGATCCTGGCATTCGTCAGCTTCATCTCTGTTCTCCTCTCCGGATAAAGTTAGCTCGCTTCTGCGAGTATAAAGACTGTATTTTCCATGAACGCAAAAATAGTGCAGAATTTCACACGGTGATTCTCAGGAAAAGAAAGCGCGCCGGGAAAGGCGCGCTAATCTCTCATGGCGCACTTAGTATGCGCCTTCTTCATAATCCAGCTGCCATGCTTTCATGACAGGCTCTATGTCCATAAAGCTCTTCATGCTGAAGGGCGCCATCACATATCTGTAGAGCAATGCGGTCATGTACTGAGCATCCAGTGCCTTCATGACACAGGAATAGTATTGATGCCCGTCCTCCCCCATAAAGGTGGTGGCCACACAGCTTCTGGCCTTCATGATATACCCGGTTTTTCCTCCGGTAAAGGTAAATCCCGGAATATCATAAACCTCGTTCAGAAAACTGCTGCTGCTGTCAAAGTATTTTTCATAAACGGTACCGCTGGCTCCCACAAGGGTGGCATCCCACTCTTTAGTCACCAGGATCTCCTGCAGCGTCTCATTCTCGATGGCTGCTTTGACGATCAATGTCATATCATAGGCGCTGCTGTAATGCTTCTCATTAAACAATCCGTGGGGATTGGCAAAATGAGAGTCTACGCATCCCAGTTCCGCGGCCTTTGCATTCATCAGATCCGCAAATCCTTCCACTGAACCTCCGAACTCAATGGCCAAAGCTTCCGCCGTGTCATTATAGGAACACATCAGCAATCCGTGGAGCAGATCCCTGACACTCATCTGATCCTCAGGATCGATCATCAGCAGCACACTGCCGCTTTCGTAGCAGGTATCCAGCTCGGAAATGGTGACCATGCTGTCCAGATCCTCCACCTGATCCATAACCACAAGAGCCGTTAACAGCTTGGTCATGGAGGCAGGATACAGCACCTCATGTTCATTCTTTGCATATACCACGGCACCCGTGTCATCCAGAATATAAGCAGCCTCCGCTTCAAATCTGACGGCAAAGTTCTTTTCATTGTACTCCATCACTTTAGTGTAAAGGACCGCAGCTGCTTCCTTGACAATGTCTGCTTCAGCTTCTTCCAGAATTCCCGATTCTTCAGTTTCAAAAGACATCTCCAGCTCAGCCAGCAGATAGATATCCTCCCCTACGATAGGGTCTGCATGAACAAACAGTTCAGCATATACCCGATTGTACTCATCAGGAAAGGCAAATCTGAAGATCAGATATCCTGCAATCAGTACGCAAAGAAGTACGATGCCGAACAGCTTCAAAATGCCTGCAATCTTCTTCCCTGTGGGATTCGGGAGGCTCTTCTTTTCTTTCGACGGATCGGAATCCACATCACAGTTCCCTTCAGAAGATGCTTCAGAAGGCATCTGATCGGAAACCGCTGCATCAGAAGAAATCCCGGATTCCTCATTATCAGAAATCTCTGTCTCGGAAATATCTGTTTTAGTGATCTCTGTCCCGGGGATCTCCTCCTTCAGACTCTCTTTTCCTGCAGACTCCTTCTCCTGATAATCTTTCTCTGAAGTCTCCTTTTCTGAAGACACAGCCTTTTTCGTTTTCCTTGCGGCTTTCTTTCGTTCTCTGTCAGCCTGTCTGGCCGCCTTTTCCGCTTCTCTTTCAGCCTTGAGAGCAGCCTTCTCCTGTTTTTTCAGTTCCTTCTTCTCCTCCGGAGTCAAGACTTTTTCTTCCTTATCCATCAGAGTTTCCAGATCATCCGCCCACCTGCTGCTTTTTTCTATTTCGGTATCAACGCCAGTTTTCGGCTTCATGACATCTTCGTTTTTCGTTTCTGTCATACCCGTTTCTCCTCAACCGGTGATCATTCATCAGTATTCCATTGAATCTTTCATAGACATCCAGTTGGCCCTGACCCCTTTAAAGGGAATCGTATCTATACTATCGAGCAACCGACGTCTGTACTGTCTGTATTCTTTACTGCGCTCATCATGCATACCGGACCACATAAGCAAAGCCCTGAAGGACTCCGGCGTATTCTGCTTTTTGAGTGATTTTTCTTGTTCGAGCGTCATGAGACGATCGGCCAGGTCTTTGCTTTCCTCCGTATTCATAAGACATAGACAGAATACGGTTTCAGCAAAAACCAGCATCTGCTGTTCATCTGTCAGATCATCAAAGTGATCGTACAGATGAGCCAAAACACAGGATGCTTCAAAGGTACTTCCTTTCCAGATCAGCCGCTCGTAAAGTCGGAGCAGGTAAACCACCCGAAAAGGGGAGATCACATCCTCCTCTTTCTCGTAGCCGAGCTCCTCTTCCACAGATTCTCCGGAAAGGTCTTCAGGCACTGTAAACTCCTTGTTTTCAGAATATTCTGCAAGCCACTCAGCGGTGCGCATAAAGGCATCTCTGTTCTTGCGGTCTCTCAGGATCAACAGATAATTCAGTCCGTCATTGGGGGCATAATTGAAATAACAGGGCAGCAAAGAAAAGGTCCCTGTCCAAAAACCCGCCAGAACAAAGGCAGCTAAAAAACTGCCGGAATAAACATCTGCATAAAGAGAAGAATATTTCAGGATCAAATAACTGACAATGGCAGAAAGAAAGCATAGCATCGCTCCCCCCAGCATATAGAGAAAGAGGATCAATCTCTTCGAATTTTTGCGGGGAACCATGACCACAGAAAACAGCCACCCTTCGGGAGCTGCTCCTCTTTTCAAAAACAAATTACCTTCCAGCACGAGAACCGTGTGGCCTGTCCTGATAAGTACAGGCTTCATTCCGCCCAGAAGACCTCCCAGCAGATGACCCAGTCGATCCAGAATGGTTTCCGCCAGACCGGCTGCCAGGAGAGAAAACAGCATTGCCACCGTATGAAAAGAGCCTTCCGTTTCTTTCAGCAGGGTTGCCAGCAATTGAATACCGGCCCATGTACTTAAAAGAAAATATACCGCGAGGAGCCATGGTGAAGCTGATCGCAGAATATTACGGCGGTGCTTCATTTTACTTTTTTAACACCAAAAGAAATACCAACATCCAGAGCAGACTGAACTTCACTGCAGTCTGCGGGAACGAACTTGGTCTTTCCGGCTACATCAGACAGGGGGTTATGGCCGATGGTTCCGCCGATCATGGCAACAGTCTGTCCATAGTTTTCCTGATGGATCAGATTGGCTGCGTAAGTACCGAACTGTGTTGCCAGAACACGGTCGTAGGCGGAGGGGTTGCCGCCACGGAGATAGTGTCCGGGATTCACCACACGGGTATCCAGACCGGTAGCCTGGACGATCATGTCTGCCACCTGATAGCCGACGCTGGGGTAATGCTTTTCGGCACGAATGGCAAGACGGTCTTTACGCTTCATTTTAGCTTCTTCCTGGCTGAAGGCACCTTCGGCCACCACCACGATCGCATAACGGCGGTCCGGCTTTCCGGTACGCTTCTCCACTGCCTTGATGACTTCATTGGGATCATAGGGGATCTCGGGAAGCAGAATCACATCGGCTCCACCGGCCAGACCGGCATACAGAGACAGCCAGCCGGCTTTGTTTCCCATGATCTCGATCACCATCACACGGCCGTGAGAATTGGCCGTGGTATGGATGCGGTCTACCACATCAGTACCCAGATCCACAGCGGTGTGGAATCCGAAGGTAACATCGGTAGCCCAAATATCGTTATCGATGGTCTTGGGAAGTCCGATGACATTCAGTCCTTCCTCTGCCAGCAGATTGGCGGTCTTATGTGTGCCGTTTCCGCCCAGGCAGACCAGACAGTCCAGTCCCATCTTCTTGTAGTTTTTCTTCATATTGGCAACCTTATCCACATTGTCATCCTCAATGACACGCATGTTGCGGAAAGGTCTTCTGGAGGTTCCCAGGATGGTGCCGCCAAGAGTAAGGATCCCCCGGAAATCATCCTGTTTCATTTCTTTATAGTCACCTTCGATCAGTCCCCGATAACCATCGGCGATGCCGATGATCTCAGGCTCGAAAAGATTGTATGCGCCTCTTGCCACGCCTCTGATGGCTGCATTCAGTCCGGGACAGTCTCCGCCGCTGGTCAGAATGCCGATTCTCTGTTTGTTCTTCATTTAGAAATTCCCCCCTTTTCTTCATCTGAAATACATATACAAACGGCACTTCAGCATGCCGTTATATAGTTTGCGCTGTTTGTCTGCTTTTCTTTCAAAAACAGATTCAAACTCCTCGTCCGGTGTGATCACGGAATAGGCGTGATCCGGAAGAGGCTTAAATACCACTCCCATGGTTCTGTAAAGCTCCCGTGCCTTCTGTGTATCCAGCAGCCGTTCACCGTAAGGCGGATTACAGAGGATCAGCGCTTTTCTATGACCTTCCATAGGAAGCTTTTCCGCATGGAACCGTGCAATATCCTGCACAGAGGCTGTAATCATCTTACCCACATGGGCTTTTTTGGCATTTGCCAATGTCAGCTCTACAGCGTGAGGATCGATATCAAAGCCGATCCCCTCAAAGTTCGCATCCTTACGGACCTGAGCCAAAGCAGCCTCCCGCTGCTCCAGCATAATCTTGCCCGGGAAGCATCCCCATTTCTCCACCTGGAACCTGCGCTCGATACCCGGCGCAAGATTGCGGGCTTTCATGGCGGCCTCGATCAGGATGGTACCGGATCCGCACATGGGATCGCATACCAGAGAATCACTGCGGACTCTGGACAGATCCACTATGCCGGCTGCCAGGGTCTCCCGGATGGGTGCTTCATTGGCATCCGCCCTGTAACCCCGTTTATGAAGTCCGGCGCCGGAGGTATCCAGCATCAACGTTACCTGGTCCTTATGGATAGAGAACTGGATCTGCATCAGCGGACCGGTCTCTTCAAACCATGGATTACCGTAGCACTCCTTTAAGTGCTCTACCACAG
The DNA here is from genome assembly GCA_021442595.1 of Lachnospiraceae bacterium. Taxonomy (GTDB): domain Bacteria; phylum Bacillota; class Clostridia; order Lachnospirales; family Bianqueaceae; genus RUG760. The sequence continues at coordinate 25,507 of JABUST010000214.1, forward strand.
CCTTTTTAATAATCTTCTGGCAGTCGGGAACAGAATGGAGCTGTGAATCCAGGCTCCATCCCTTCACGGGAAAATGATCCATGGATCCTATAAAATTCTCCCAGGGAGCCTCCTTGGTTCCCTGAAAAAGTTCCTCAAAAGAATGAGCCTGGAACCGGGCCAGCACGATGAGTACTCTCTCACCGCAGCGGGTCCAGATGTTGGCATCCGCCAGGTCTTTCCAGTCACCCTCAAAAAGCACACGACCGTTTTCAGCTTCAACTCCCTGAAAGCCCCGGTATTTCAATTCATCTGCTACCAGCCCCTCCAACCCGAACAGGGTGGGAATGGCCATGAGCATGGACCATTTTTTCATTGAATCCTCACAAAATCCGCATACTCATAGGAAGGTCCTTCCTCGCAGTCCTTCTGAAGCTCACTGCAGGACAGAAGCTGCCAGTCTTCAGGAGAAATTACGGGAAAGAAAGCATCCGCGCCATCCACCGTCATATGCACTTTGGTCAGGTACAGCTTATCCGCCATATCCAGGGCCTGCTCATACACGGCGGTCATCTGCGCCCGGTTGGCGCCGAAGCTGTCAAAGGCGCCCGCCCGGATCAGACCTTCCACCACGCGCTTGTTCACGGCCTGGGTATCGACGCGGCGGCAGAAGTCGAACAGGTCCCGGTAGGGGCCGTGCCGGCGCTCGGCCACGATGGATTCCACCGCGCGCTCGCCCACGTTCT
>JABUST010000062.1 GCA_021442595.1 Lachnospiraceae bacterium
GTGACGGCATCCAATGGAAGAAAGGTAGCCCGCCCGCCTTCCGAACGGCGCAGCTGTTCCACCAGTCTTTTAGCTGTGTTGGTATCCTCCACCACGATGTTCTGCACCTGGGCTCCCAGCACATTCTCCATGGCAATCATGTACTTCTGATCGATCTTAAGAATATCCGAAACAGTACCCCTGATCCGGCGGCCGAACTGGGCCTTTTGTTTCATAACGAACCGGACCGGTCCGCTGAAGCCCTCATACTCATTTTCAAGGGAGCGAAGCCACTGCAGTTTCCGGGAAAGGTCCTTCATCTGCAGCAGGTCTGCCTCCTGCTTTTCTTTAATAGAGCGGATCAACTTCTCTGCATCAACCAGGTTCTGTCCGCACTCCTCCAGCAGATGATTGGCTGCCAGCTGACTGTCCAGCGCTACCGACCGCTGCTCTTCGATTCTAGCCAGCTCTATCCCGGTCTTCGTGATAACGAGGGTCAGATCTTCCTTTTCTGCCGCATAGCTTTCGCTGTCCTTCTGCTCCTGCTGTGTCTGCATGTCCCGGCGCTGGGCATCCATCTGCAGCTCCACCATCTCCTGGGCAAGGCGGCTGCTCTCTTTTCTGGCTTTATCCAGTTGCTGCTGCTTTTCCGTCAGCTCATCGCTGATGCTTCTGATGCGGATCTGCAGATCGAGAAGGGCATCTGTCTTGGCATCGATGTCCACGCCGTAGGCAGCGATCTTTTCCTGTTCCTTCCGAAGCGTATCCTCCCTGTCCTTCATGCGTCTCTTCAGGTCTTCGATGCGGGCATTCAGCTGGTTCATCTCATCCTGATGATGAGCTTTTCCCGACTCAAGCACCCTTCTGTCTCCTTCGGCCTTCTCCTGCTCCAGCATCATCTCCCGCAGGCTTTCATTCATGCGGTCCAGCTGGGCTCTGGCTTCCGAAGCTTCCCGGGACAACTGATCCGAAAGCTCCCGGGAAGAATTCTGCTTTTCTCTGGAGGCATTGATCTGCTCCTGAAGGTCATCCATCTGCTCCTTCACCTTGTCATGCTGGGCCTGAAGCTGATCGAATTCTCCAATGAATGCGGAGACCTCATAGAGCTTCAGCTCATCCTTTAGTTTCAGATAGACTTCGGCGGTCTCCGCCTGAGCCTTCAGGCTTTCTTCCCGGGACGACAATTCGCCGAGGATATCCTGTATCCTCAGCAGCTGCTGTTCCTGATCATTCAGTTTTTTCTCGGCTTCTTCCCGGCGGATCTTAAATTTATTGATGCCCGCAGCCTCTTCAAAGATCAACCTGCGGTCCTGGGGTTTGGAGCTCAGCAGCCGATCGATCTGTCCCTGACCGATGAGGCTGTATCCGTCCTTGCCGATTCCCGTATCCAGCAGAAGCTCTGTAATATCCTTCAGCCGGCATTTTCCGTCGTTGATGGAATACTCGCTTTCACCGGAACGGAACAGTCTGCGGCGGATCTTGATCTCGTCATAATCCAGAGGGATCTGTTTATCCCGGTTATCCAGAACCAGGGTGACCTCCGCCAATCCCAGAGGCTTTCTGCGGGCGGTCCCCGCAAAGATCACATCTTCCATTTTGGAGCCGCGAAGGGTCTTGGCACTCTGCTCTCCCAGAACCCAGCGCACAGCGTCGGCAATATTGCTCTTGCCGCTTCCGTTGGGTCCCACGATGGCGGTGATGCCCTTATCAAAGGCCACCTCCACCCGGTCCGGGAAGGACTTAAATCCTACGATTTCAACTCTTTTCAGCTCCATGATTTATTCGTGATTCCTTACTTGTTTATTCGTTCCAGTACCAGCTGAGCAGCTTCCTGCTCGGCCTTTTTCTTGCTTTTCCCGGAAGCGGCGGCCACCGGTTCTCCATCCATGAGCAGCTCCACCGTAAATGTACGGTCATGGGGAGGTCCCTCCTCACGGATGACTCGGTAGGTAGGGGCAGGCTTCTTGCGGGCCTGCACATACTCCTGCAGCATGGTCTTGGGATCTCCTGCCTTCTGATCCGGCAGTTCTTCTATATGGGCAAAAATGATTCTTTCGATCAGATCCCTGGCAGCTTCGTAGCCCCCATCCTGAAATACGGCCCCGATAATGGATTCCACCAGATCACAGAGAATAGAAGAACGATCTCTTCCTCCGGTCTTCTCCTCTCCGTTTCCCAGGAGCATAAACTCTCCGAATCCGTATTTTCGGGCAATGAAAGCCAGAGATGTCTCGCAGACGATCCTTGCTCTTTCTCTGGTGAGGCTTCCCTCCGGCCAGTCATACCTGTCAAACAGCATGCGGGAGGTGGTAAGCTCCAGCACTGCATCCCCCAGAAATTCCAGCCGTTCATAGTCCGGCACCGGAACTCCGGCGGCATCCGGAGAAGCTTCTTTACTGAAGGAAGAATGGGTCAGGGCCTGTCTGATCCATCGCCGGTCACTAAAACGGTAACCGATGATGACCTCGAAAGCTTCTATTCTTCTGTCATTCAGAGTACGGCAGACAATGTCCATAGAATCAGTCGCCCCAGACATTCAGAGAAGCCAGGATATCGCCTACAGTGCGGATATCCTCATAATCCTCGGATTCATAATGTATGTCAAATTCCATCTCACAGGCAATGAGGACCTGCCGGATATTATCCCGGTTCATATCCAGATCGTCTGCCAGGGTGGTATCTTCGTCGATATCGGCTGCATTCACATCCATCTCTTCTGCGATGATGGTGCAGATCAGTTCAAAATTCTGCTTCTGAGTATCATCCATTGGTCTTTACCTCTGCTTCTTTCTTCATGTTTGCGGTGATCTCGTCAATGACCCCTGCCCTGATAAAGGTCAGGCACTGGGTAACCGCATTGGCAATGGCTGTCTCGTTGGAATTGCCGTGGGCCTTGATGACAGCGCCCTTGACACCCAGCAGAGGGCATCCCCCCACAGCCTTGGGATCCAGCTTGGACTTCACGCTCTTCAGATAGGGCTTGATCAGCAGACCTCCGATCTTTCCCCGGAGAGAGCTCATGATGCTCTCCTTCAGTCCTCCCATCATATAGGAGGCGGCGCCTTCCAGACCCTTCAGCAGGATATTTCCCGCAAAGGCATCGGTTACAACCACATTGAATTCTCCGGTAAACACGTCTCTGGCTTCACAGTTTCCGGTGAAGTTTATATCCTCGGCTTCCTTCAGAAGGCCGTAGGTTTCCTTGGTGAGCTCATTGCCCTTATGGGATTCCACGCCCACATTCAGCAGGCCCACAGAGGGCTTCCCGACACCGTACAGAGCCCGGTAATAGATTTCGGCCATACGGGCAAACTGAAGGAGATAGCCGGGCTTGCAGTCCATATTTGCCCCTGCATCCAGCAGCAGGGTGGGAGTGGTTCCGGTGGGCATGCCCACAGTCAGAGCCGGGCGGGAAATGCCCCGGATGCGGCCAACCAGGAAGGTTGCCCCAGCCAGATAGGCCCCCGTATTTCCGGCAGACACTATGCCGTCAGCCTCTTTGTTTTTCACCATGGTAAGACCCAGCACCATGGAAGAGTCCTTCTTGGAGCGGATGGCATCCACAGGAGATTCCTCTTCATTTTCAATGACCTCGGAGGCAGGCTGAATAATGAGCCGCTCCTTGTCATAGGTCTTTCCTTCCAGTTCCCTGCGGATCACATCTTCTTTTCCTGTGAGAACGATCCGGATATCTTTATGCTTTTCCAGTGCCAGTACAGCTCCGCCTACAGGAGCAGAGGGGGCGTAGTCTCCACCCATAGCATCAATGACGATGGTTTTCATTTCGTTGTTCATAAATCTCTCCTGTCCTGTCAAAGGATCTTCCTGAAGAAATACGTGGTACCTGTCCTGTAAAAGGATCTTCCTGATGATCTACCGGTTTCTTTCCTTCGGAATTGCATTTCCGAAATTATTTCCCCGACGAAATCTCTCACTCGAAAATACATCCGGGAAGCATCTCTGCAGGGAACAACTCTATATCATACCTTATCCGGGGGATTTTATCAAGTCTCGGGCCTCTGTCTCAGGGAATTCCTCATTCCTTCTTTTCTGCCTCGGCAGCCCGTTTCTTCTCCAGCGCTGCCCTGGCCTTACTGTACTTCAGAACGGTGGAAAGGTAATTCAGATAAGGACCTCCGTCATCCGGGATCAGCAGTTCCCTTTCAAAGGCGCTGTAGGGAATAGAAGACCGACCCTCCTTATCAAGAAAATAGGCTTCCAAAACCTCAATGGGCAGCACATAGGTCTCCCCGTAATCCGTGAAGTGGACCAACAGAAAGGCAATACCTCCGTGCCGGGCAAAATCCGACATAAAACTGACTTGATGGGGATGGATATTGGAAAAGGGGAGGCTCTTCTTTCCGCACTCCTTGGCATCAAAGCAAATAGGGATCCCGCCCATGACACCTATGTAGTCCACGGTACTTTTCTGTTCGAAGTAGGCCAGCGTGATGACATGGCGCTCCGAATCAATATCGATGGGTTTAATGGGGGTGGGGATCTTCTGGACCAGAGCCAGTCCCGCTTTTCGGTACTGTTCATTGGTCAGGTTGATGGTCTCCTCAAATGCGCTGCCCCGCAGCCCTCTGGCATTCTTCCAGCGGCTCATATTTCCTCCCTGTCATCCTGACGGGCATCTTCAATCGGCATGACGGTGTCTCTCATGGGAGACTCCGGTATCAACCCGGAAAGGATCTCATCGCACACCGTCTGCATCACCTCAAAGGGGGCATCAGTGGAATGGATCACATAATCCGCCTGATCTCTGTAGGTCTGATCATCCAGCTGAGAACGGATGCGGCTTTCGGCCTCTTCCTCTGTCAGCCCCCGGGTCTCCATCATGCGACGGCTCCTGAGGGCGGGCTCCGCGTAGACCACCATCACCTTATGGATCATGTTCTTCAGATCCGAGCGCAGCAGCTCAATGGCCTCCACCAGGATCAGAGGTCTGTCCGAGACCTCGATCTGCTCCCTGATGCGGCGGCAGGTTTCCGGATGGACCAGACCGTTCAGAAGAGCCAGCTTATCGGGATCATTGAAAACCACTGCTCCCAGGGCCTTCCGGTCCACCTGTCCCTCCGGCGTCAATATGTTCTGCCCGAATTGATCTGACAGTTCCCCGGCCATATCCTCTACCACCCGGCGGGCCACCAGGTCCGCATCGATATGCAGGGCTCCGTAGCGCTCCCGGATATAACGGCACAGGGTGGATTTTCCGGAAGCGATGGTACCGGTGATCCCCAGCACCAGCTTTTCCGGACAAGAGAGTTTATTTTGCTTCATACCAGTTTTCTCCGGTCTCCACTTCCACTGTCAGAGGAACCTGCAGCCCGGCAGCCCCCTGCATCTCTTCTGTCAGAATAGCTTTCACCTGCCCCTCTTCCCCTCGCAGGACCTCGATCATCAATTCATCGTGGACCTGCAGGATCAGACGGCTGCCCAGCCCGGACTCCTTCAGCCGCCGGTAAACCTTCACCATGGCGATCTTCATGATGTCTGCGGCGCTGCCCTGAATGGGCATATTCATGGCCACCCGCTCTCCGAAGGAACGGAGGGCGAAATTCTTTGCCTTCAGCTCATCGATCTGCCTGCGCCGGCCGAATATGGTGACGCCGTATCCCTTCTCCTTTGCGAAAGCCACGCTCTCCGTCAAATATTTCTTCACACCGGGGAACCGTGCGAAATAATCTTCAATATATTTAGAAGCTTCCTTATTGGACATGCCCAGGTCATTGGCCAGACGGAAGGCGCTGATACCGTAGATGATTCCGAAATTCACTGCCTTGGCGCTGCTGCGCTGTCGGTCCGTGACCTCCTCATAGGGAATGTGCAGCACCTCAGAAGCCGTCAGCCGATGGATATCCGCACCTTCCCTGTAAGCCCGAATCATGGTCTCGTCACCGGACATATGGGCAGCCAGACGCAGCTCGATCTGAGAATAGTCCGCATCCATAAAGAAATGATCCTCGTCCCGGGGAACAAAAGCCTTTCGAAGGGTCCTTCCCAGAGCATCCCGGATGGGAATGTTCTGCAGGTTGGGGTCTGTACAGCTGAGACGGCCCGTAGCAGTCACCGCCTGCTGGAAGGTGCAGTGGATCCGGCCGTCCTCTCGGATGCAGGGCTTCAGCCCTTCCACATAAGTGGATTCCAGCTTGCTCAGCTGCCTGTACTGAAGGATCTTATCCACCACCGGATGATAAGGACGCAGTCCTTCCAGGACCTCTGCAGATGTAGAGTATCCGGTTTTGGTTTTGGTCTTCTTTTCTGCCGGAAGACCAAGCCGCTCAAAGAGAATGGCACCCAGCTGTTTGGGACTGTTGACATTGAATTCGCAGCCGCAAAGTTCAAATATCTCCTTCTGCAGCTGAGTGATATTTTCTTTCAGGAAGGAGCCGATCTCTTCCAGCTCCTGCACGTCCACACGGATCCCTTCATTTTCCATGGAAGCAAGGACTTCCACCAGAGGGCCTTCGATCTCCGTGTACAGTTCCAGCATCCGGCTTTGCTTCATCCGATTCCACAAAACCGGTGCTGCTGCCGTCAATGCAGCGCATACATTCATCAGGTACCGGCTTCTCTCTTCACTATCGATCATGGTCCAGGACATGCGCTTTGCTCCCGTGCCGATGAGCTCTTCCTCAGCGGGAATCAATACGTCCACATATGTAGATGCAATCACGTCCGGTGTATAGTGACCGGTGGTGGCATTCAAAAGATAAGCGGCCACCATTTCATCCAGGAAGGAGCCGCGGATATTGATGCCCAGCTCCAGAGCCTTTCTCATGAGAGGCTTTGCATCGCAGAATATCTTGGGGATCTCCGGATCCTCCAGATAAGGCTTCAGCAGCATCAGGATGGTCTTGGCATCCTCCTCCGCCACCAGAGAGTTCACGCAGAAATACTCCGGCGACTCAGGATCATCTCCCAGTGCCGTCAATGCAAGGTAAGTACAGGAAGACTTGGCCAGGGACTGCTTCAATTCCTCTGTGGAGGACATGACCCTGCTGTTTTGCATTAGTTCCCGGAAACGAGCACCGGCCTGCTTAAGGGACAGATCCTCCTTAGAATCTTCCTCCTTATCTTCTTCCCCTTGTCCGGGCGCGTGAGCTGTTTTCTCCCCGGAAAGGTTATCAGGCTGCCCCGGAAGAATCTCCTCAGAGGAAAAAGGATCCCTCTCCGCCGATGAGACCTCTCGGAAGGATTCCTGAGTCCCCGTGGGTGGGGCAGACTGCAGCAGCTTACGCTGAATGGATTTCAATTCGTATTTTTTGATCTGCTCCAAAAACTCCGGGGTATGGAAGGTCAGATCCGTCAGCTTCTCAGGCTCGGGAACATCCTGTGCCTCTATAAGAATGGTAGCCAGAGTCAGGGACAACCTGGCCTGATCGGCATACTCTGCCAGATTCTTTCCGGCCATGGGCGGCTTGATCTCGGAGGCGTGGGCGATGGCCGTCTCTACGGTACCATATTCTTTAATGATCTTAGAGGCAGTCTTTTCACCGATCTTAGGAACTCCGGGAATGTTATCGGAAGCATCTCCCATGAGGGCCTTCATCTGAAGATAGCCGGCAGGTTCAACCCCGTATTTATCCACCACATCCTGCACATGGTAGACTTCATACTCCGTCCCCTCTTTTTTCGTCTTGGGCAGGAGCACCATAATATTCTCATCCACCAGCTGCAGCAGATCTCTGTCGCCGGAAAGAATGGTTACCTTGTCTCCCCGGGTTCCGGCCCGCTTGGAGGCGATGCCGATCAAGTCATCTGCTTCATACTTCTCCATCATGAGAAGCTTCACACCGGCCTTCTCCAGCATATCCTTCAGAGCCGGGATCTGCTCCTTCAACTCCTCCTGCATGGCAGAACGGTTTCCTTTATATTCCGGAAACATATCATGCCGGAAGGTGGGAGCAGGCAGGTCGAAAGCCACGGCGATCATAGTGGGCTTCTGTCTGTCTATGGCACTGAACAGAATATTGAAGAACCCGTGAAGGGCATTGGTATACTGTCCTTTGGAATTAGTCAGCAGAGGCACTCCGTAAAAAGCCCGGTTGGCAATGGAATGTCCGTCAACCAGCAGAAGATGCTCATTCATTGGATTTCTCCTTCGTGAGAACAGGGAGGAAGATCATAAGTAAAACAGGGAACAGGATGGAAAACAGAAGACCTCCCCTGAGAGAGAACTGATCCGGGGAAAGGTGAGAGGCGGCAGCCATAGAGGAATTCAGCAGCCCATCGGAAATGATGCCTGTAGCCCAGGGTCCTGCGGAGCAGCCGATATCCCCTCCCAGAGCCAGCAGGGCAAAGAGAGCTGTACCGCCCTTGGGCATGGCCTTGCTGGAAAGCACCAGAGTTCCGGGCCACATCATAGAAACGGAAAGGCCGCAAAGTCCCAGACCGATAAGGGAGAATACAGGATTGGGAGCAAAGATAGCCAGAAGATAGGAACAGATACACAGCAGAGAAGATATCATCAAAGCCCGGCGCATGTGGATCTTCTCCCCTTTAAAGCCGTAGTACAGTCTTCCCAGACCCATGCAAAGAGCAAAAAAGCAGGGACCTGCAATATCCCCCAGGGTCTTATCCAGACCCAGTGCCTTCTGGGCAAACAGAGAGGCCCACTGACTCATGGCCTGCTCGGAAGCTCCGGAGGCGATCATGACCATCACCGCTGCCCAGAACATGCCGGATCTGAGGAGCTGGGTGCTGTTTCCCTCCTCATGTCCGGAGAGCATCTCCGGAAAAGGAGAAATCCTGAACAGCACCAAATCCACCAGTGGCACCAGAGTCCAGAAAACCAGGATCCACTGCCAGTTGCTTCGTCCCAGCACCTTCAGCAGCAGGGTCGTCACCAGAATGGCAATGAGACAGCCCCAGCAATAGAAGGAATGGAGCATAGCCATGTTGGAGCCCCGGTCATCGGTAGGAAGGGAGTCGCTGACAGGTGAGCTCATAACTTCGTTGATGCCGGAGCCAACGGAGGTTACCGATACTGCTATCAGCAGACCGACATATATATGCCCGGGGAACAAAACGGGAGTTAGTGCCATAAGAATAAAGCCCACCGCAGGAAGGCCGCAGCAAAGCATCATGGCCCCTCTGGGATCCACCTTATGGGATATGCCGGAAAGCAGCAGGTCCACAAAGATCTGAACCACAAAGATCACCAGGATCAGGGTACCAAGCTGAGAGTAGGTCAATCCGTAGTCATCCTGAAATACGGCAAACAGGATAGAGGGCACCATTACCGCAATGGCCTGGGTGATACCGCTGAGACGGCAGGCAAGACGTGTAGTCTTAAAAGAAGGGGTTTTCATGACAATCTCCCATTCATCGTTGGTCAAAGGACATAATAGTCCATATTAGGATATATTATACCACAGGTGCCTTCCCAATGCATAAAAACCATGCTCCGGAATGTGAGGATATCTTTGATCTGCCCGGTTCTTCTCTGTATCACCCTAAGAAAGGGAAAACCTCCCGGTCCTTGACGGGGAGGCATGGCAATGATATAATCTCGGTTGCTGCTGGTGTGTCGGAATGGCAGACGAGGCAGACTCAAAATCTGTTGTTGGCAACAACGTATGGGTTCAAGTCCCATCACCAGCACTGAGGCCGCGGAAAGATTCCGCGGTCTTTCTTTTTTGCCCAGGGCACTGTTATACATATTCTAATTTGCTCTGACATACTGTGCATCTTATGACCTTCATGCTATAATGAAAACATACACCTCCCCTGCACTTGATCCGGGGAGTACTCATAAACGAGAAAGGAGCTTCTTATGGAATACTTTGCAGTTCCCTTAATTTTGGTTATCCTGATCATCTTTCTTTTATCCTGTCTGAAGATCGTTCCTCAGTCCAACCAGTATATTACCGAGTTCCTTGGAAAATATAAATCCACCTGGGACGCCGGTATCCATTTCAAGATCCCCTTCTTTGAGAGAGTTGCCAACAAGGTCACTTTGAAGGAGATCATTTTGGACTCCCCTCCCCAGCCTGTTATCACCAAAGATAACGTTACCATGCAGATCGACACAGTGGTCTACTATAATATCTTTGATGCCAAATCCTACACCTACGGCGTGGTGAATCCCCTCAGCGCTCTGAGCAACCTGACTGCTACCACCCTTAGAAACATTGTGGGTGACATGGAGCTGGATGAGACCCTCTCCTCCCGTGATAAGATCAATGATGAAATGACCTGCCTGCTGGATGTTGCCACAGACCGCTGGGGCATCAAGGTCAACCGTGTGGAGCTGAAGAACATTATTCCTCCCAAGGATATTCAGGACTCCATGGAAAAGCAGATGAAGGCTGAACGTGAGCGCCGTGAGACTCTGCTTCAGGCAGAGGGTCATAAGCAGGCTGTCATCACCAGAGCTGAAGGTGATAAGCAGGCTGCCATCCTTCAGGCTGAAGGTGAAAGAGATGCCCGCATTGCCAGAGCCGAAGGTGAAGCCCGTGCCGTACGACTGGCCAAGGAAGCTGAGGCTGCCGGTATCCGGGCCATCCGTGAAGCCGCTCCCGACTTCTCTGTACTGGAACTCAGAAAGTATGACGCTTTGATACAGATGTCCAACGGACGTGCTGCCAAGCTCATTGTTCCCACGGACGCTGTACAGGCTGTTACCAAGAATGTCATGTTCTCCGAAACCACCGGTCTCGGAGATGCCACCGCTCCCGAAGCCGAACTGGCGGACCCCCATCCCGAGGACGTGTGCTGCAGCGATTCCGAGAATGTTGTCACCAGAGAATTTTTGAAGTAAACAAAACTGAATTCAGAATACAGGACCCCCTGTCGCCAAGCGGCAGGGGGTCTTTTCAGCATAAATGATCGACAGACTTTTCATCCTGTTTATTTTTCCAGAAGCATGCGGTCATTGTCCAGAGCTTTTCCGGAACGCTCCTTAAAAAGAGTCATTAGATCCGACACTGTGGTCTTCTCCCGCTCCGGTCCCTTTACATCATAAATGATGTTTCCCTGATCCATCATCAAAGTGCGATTGCCCAGAGAAAGAGCTGACTGCATATTATGAGTGATCATCAGGCAGGTAAGCTGATTTTCCGCCACTATGTCCTGGGTAAGAGTCAGCACCTTTTCGGAAGTTGCCGGGTCCAAAGCCGCCGTGTGCTCATCCAGCATCAGCAGACTGGGAGGATTGTAGGTGGACATGATAAGAGCAATGACCTGTCTCTGTCCGCCGGAAAGGAGTCCCACCGGATGATCCATCCGGTCCTCCAGGCACATATCCAGAGATGCCAGTTTTTCACGGAAGGCCAGCTTTTCCTTTTTGGATACAGTACTGAGCCATCCGCCCTTTCCGCAGGCCAGAGCCAGATTCTCTCCGATACTCATATCCGGAGCCGTTCCCAGCACAGGATTCTGAAAGATCCTTCCGATCTTTCTGGAGCGAATGTACTCCGGAACCATGGTAATGTCCTCACCATCCAGCATGATGGTACCGCTGTCCGTCAGGAATACACCGGCAATGCAGTTGAAGAGAGTAGATTTTCCCGCCCCGTTGGCCCCGATAATGGATATGAAATCTCCTTTTTCTACATGAAGAGAAAGGTCCGTAATCGCTTTCTTTTCATTCACCGTACCGGGATAAAAGGTCTTGGAAATGTGTTGAATATCCAGCATCAGATCTCCTCCTTTCCCGGATTTCTGCCGGCATTCCCGGACCTCCACTTCCGTATCAGGTTGGGCAGCTGCTGCTTAAGGTAGGGTCCCGAAATGGCGATGACCACGATCACAGAGGAAATAGCCTTCAGCAGGTAGGCAGGCATGTTAAAGCTCAGAGCAATGGTATACACCAGTCTGAACAGGAAAGAACCGATGATTACACCGATCATCTTCCCTCCGATCCTTCCCTTCTGGAAGAAGCTCTGTCCGATGAGCAGCGAAGCCAGAGCCACCGTAACCATACCGGAACCGATATCAATGTTGACGGATTTCTGAGCCTGAGCCATGAGGCAGCCGGAGAGACCGGTAAAGGCATTGGCTACACAAAGTCCCACGATGGTGGTAAATGCGGGATTGATGGAAGAAGAACGCACCATATCCGGATTGTTGCCTGTAGCCCGAATGGCCAGACCCAGCCGGGTCTTCAGGAAGAAATACAGAAACACAGCCACCAGGATCACAGCCAGCAAAATGACCGCCAGCTTGTACTGCCCTGCCAGAAAGCTTCCGGCCAGCAGTCCCTTCATCTTGGTGAATACGGTCTCCGTCTTATTCATGTTCAGCACGGAAGCATTGCCCATAATGCCGATGTTGACGCTGTAGAGTGCTGTGTTGACGATGATGCCGGACAGCAGGGAGCTGATTCCCATCTTCGTCTGGAGCAAAGCAGTGATGAAGCCTGAAAGAATACCTGCTCCCATGGCGGCAAGTATGGCCAGATACGGATGCCCGCTAAGAGCTACCACTGCTCCTACGGTGGCTCCCAGAGTGAAACAGCCGTCTGTTGACAGATCGCAAACATTGAGCATGGAATAGCTCAGAAACAGGGCCAGCACTGTAAGGGAACTTATCAACCCCAGCTCCAGCGCTGTCTGTAAGAGTAAAAGCATGGATGCCTCCCCGAGAATGAGAGATTAGATCATTCGAAATCTTCTGCGGTGACGATCTCCTGGACTGCCTGGCAGAGAGGAGCAAAGGTAGCTTTTACAGTCTCCAGATCATATCCCAGAGCGGCGCAGACGTCAGTATTGATGGTTGCGGTGCCGTTGTCGAAGGTCATAACGGGGGTGGTCCCGGGATCGGCGCCGAAAAGAATGTCGGCGGCCATGTTGGCGGTCTCCCGTCCCAGATTAGCATAATCCACGCCGTAGCCCACGAAGGCTCCGTTCAGAGCGAAGGAATCCGCGCCGGCATAATGAGGAATTCCTGCCTCTGCCAGAATCTCGTAAATGGAAAGCTCCGCCAACATGATGGTGTTGTCGGAGGGAGTGAAGATCGCATCCACACCGTCATTCACCATGGCCCGGGCTGCCAGCTCCACCTCTGCGTTGTTGGTTCCGCAGTGTTCTACATAAGCGATGCCCCTGGCTTCCAGATAAGCCTTGGCAGAGGCAATGGCGGAAGTGGAAGAATCCTGACCGGCGTCATAGAGCAGGCCCACCAGGTCACAATCCGGATCATTGGCGAAGATCAGTTCCATCATGGCGTTGGTGTCCAGGAAGTCGGAGGTACCGGTGATGTTAGCTCCGGGAGCCTCCATGGAATCCACCAGATGGATTCCCAGAGGATCGGAAACAGCGGAGAAGACCACCGGAATTCCGTTGTCCTCCGTGGCGCCCTGCATGTTCAGGGCTACGGGGGTGGCTACACCGATCATCAGGTCCACATCCTGAGCAATGAAGTTTGTAATGATCTGATTCAGTACATTGTCATCGCAATTACAGTTATCGTAGATGACATCAATGGTGACGTTCTTCTCTGCGGCGATGACTGCCAGCTGTGCCTGAATGTTTTCGCAGATCTGATCCAGAGAGGGATCTGCCACATAATTGCAGAGGCCTACTTTATAAGTCTCTGTTCCGGATGTGCTCTGCTGACCCTTGCAGGCCGTGAGAGTGAACAGCATAACGGCTGTCAGGAGGATGCTGATGATGGATCTGAAGGAAGTGTTCTTCATGATTCGCCCTTTCCGGGACCTTTGGTCCCCACTTGATCTTGCATTGAGCTTTTCATCGGAACCGGGAACGGAGTTTTTTCCTCGCAGCATTAGCTTTTGAAAGCAAATAAAAAACGACCGTGTCCCCATTCGAAAAATGAATGCCGGGACAGGTCGTAACCCTGCGGTGCCACCTGGCTTGACGATGTTGTCGTCCACTCAACGCATACTAACATATGCCGGTCTTTGATTACGGAGGACCCTCTCCGTCTCACCTACTCTTTGATTCGGTTCGCCCTCAGAAGCCCATTCATCTCTGCTCTTTTTGCTCCGTTTTCAGCGCCCGGATGCTCTCTGTGAAAAAGGATTCAGAAACTACTTACTCTTCCTCATCGGTTTGTTGATGTATTTATATCACCGTATGCAAGTTGTGTCAACACAAATTGCAAAAACTTTTTCAGATCACCGGATTAAACTGCAAAAGCGCAGGTTCAGCTTCGATCTGATGGTAAGTATTATTACGGAAGGGACTTTACACTATAATGCAGGAAATCTGACATATTTCTATACTTTATTCTATAGTAAGCTTCACACCCAGCTGCTGCAGGCGTTCAAAGAAATCGGGCATGCTCTTGTTCACCGCTTCCGCTCCGCGAATGGTGCCTCCGGTGACAGAAGCCATCAGCGCCAGAGCCATGACGATTCTGTGATCGTTATGACCCTCCAGCTCTTCCCGGGGTGCCTGCAAACGTCCTTCCGGGATCAATATTCTGTTTTCCTCCATAAGGATCTGCTTTCCCAGTTTACCGATCTCTCGGGCCAGGGCTTCTCCCCTGTGGGATTCCTTTAGTGCCAGTCTGGCAGTCCCTGTGAGGACAGCCCCTTTTTCCAAAGCAGCCACCGCTGCCAGAATGGGTCCAAGATCCGGAATATGGGATATATCGATAACAGCCTTTCCTTCCTCTATTGTCTTAATCAAAGTCTCAAAGATCTTATCTCCCTGGGCAGAATCCTCCTCCAGACCGGAGAGCTTCACATGGCCTCCGGCGGCATTCAGCGCCCCGAAGCAGGCTGCCGCAGACCAGTCTCCTTCTACCGTAACATCCACCGGCAGATAGGATTGACCTCCCGGGATTCGATAGGTAAAGGGCTCTGTCTCTTTAATTATAATTCCGGAACGTTCCAGAGTCCGGAGAGTCATCTGAATATAGGGAAAGCTTTCCACCGGAGGAAGCAACTTCAGCAGGCTGTCCCCCTGACACTGGGGAAGTGCCATCAGAAGACCGGTGGCAAACTGGCTGCTTACATTTCCCGGAAAGCTGTAGGTTCCGGATACCAGCGGTCCCCGGATAAATATACATCCCTTCTCTTTGCGATAACTCATGCCCTTCTCAAGGCACATCTGCTCATAGATCTCCAAAGGTCTGGCCAGCAGGGAATCCGCACCCGTCAGGCATACCTCCTGTCCGCACAGAAGAGCCGCAGGCAGCAGAAAACGCAGGGTACTTCCCGACTCTCTGCAGGAAAGCTCCCTCAAAGGCTTCGCCTCCCGAATCCGGATGCCCTCCAGATATACGGTACTTCCTTCTTTGCGAATGAGCGCTCCTAAAGCCTTCAGGCAATTCATGGTCGCCAGGAGATCCTCGGAATCCTCCACTCCCCGGATTACAGAGGATCCGCCGCTCAGAGCAGCTAAGATCAGCCAACGGTGGGCCATGCTTTTTGAGGGAGGGACCCTCATGGTCCCGGCCGCCCGGGAGGGGTAAATGTGAACCTTCATGCTTTCCGTACCTTTATCTTCTATCAATATCCGGAGATCATTTCATTCAAATACCGGTAACCTATCGGAAAGATCAGCCAGGAAGCCCTGTCCAATCCTTCAGAATCTGCTCACAGGTCTCCCGGACCGTTCCTCTGTTGGGAACGACTTTGTCGGCAGTTCCCGCATAAATGGGCATTCTTTCCTCGTACAGTGCCCGGAGCTTCACTTCCGAATCCGCAATAGGCCTCTCGGGAGAAATCTGCAGCATCTCCAACGGTCTGTCCAGAAAGAAAATGTACCCCTTCTGTTTCAGCTTCTCCACGTTTTCAGCTCTTAATACAGAACCTCCCCCCGTAGCGATGATGACCCCGCGGCTCTCACTGACCTTCTCTATGATGTCAGTCTCTTTCTCTCTGAACCATGCCTCCCCGTAAAGGGAGAAGATTTCCCGGATCTCCATCCCGCAGGCCCTGACGATCTCTTCGTCTACATCGATCATCCCTCTTCCCGATAGTTCGGAAAGGGCTCTGCCTACGGTGGTCTTTCCGCAGCCGGGCATACCGGAAAGGACTATATTTTCTTTCATCATGTTGCTCTCAGAAAATCCGTGCCGAAGCGCTGGGCCAGAAGGTCACAGAGCACTAGGGCGCAAATACTGTCCACCACCACACGGACCCGGTGAATGATAGCAGGGTCGTGGCGGCCCTTAACAAACAGGACTGCCTCTTCCCCCCGGATAAAGTCCACCGTCTGTTGAGGCTGCGAAATGGAAGGCGTTGGTTTTACTGCCGTCAAAATATGGATGGGCATACCGTTGGTGATGCCTCCGTTGATGCCGCCGTTGTGATTGGTCTCCGTGATGGGAGCTCCCCCTTCCATACGAAAAGAATCATTGTAAACACTGCCCCGCTCCTTTACCAGTTCAAAGGCAGGGCCGAACTGAACGCCTTTGATTCCGGGAATGCTGAAAATGCCGTGAGCCAGAAGTCCTTCCACCGTGTCAAACCAGGGTTCCCCCAGACCGGCCGGGATCCCGGTGATCATGGTCTCCAGCACGCCTCCCAGAGAGTCTCCTTCCCGGCGAGCGTTGTTAATGGCTTCCTCCATCTCTGTCCAGATTGAGGGATCCAGCACCCCTTCCCTGCTTCCGGACAGAAGATCAATATCTGTCTGAATGTCTCCGAAGCTTCTGTCCTGAACAGACCCGCAGGAGGCAATATGTGTTCCCAGGCGGACCCCTTTCATTTCCAAAGCCTGAAGGCAGACAGAACCGGCAGCCACCAGTGCTGCGGTGATACGGCCGCTGAAATGGCCGCCTCCCCGATGATCTTCAAAGCCGTGGTATTTACAGTAGGCTGTATAGTCCGCATGCCCCGGTCTGGCCAGAGCTCTTGTTTCTGCATAATCCCTGCTTTCGATATTCTGATTGGGGATAAGAATGGTCAGAGGCGTTCCTGTGGTCTTTCCCTCAAAGACACCGCTGACGATGCTGAAGGAATCCTTCTCCACCCGGGCTGTGGAATAGCTGCCCCGGGGTCTCCGCAGAGAAAGCTGGAGACGAATTCTGTCCTCATCCACAGAAATTCCCGG
This sequence comes from Lachnospiraceae bacterium, assembly GCA_021442595.1. Classification (GTDB taxonomy): domain Bacteria; phylum Bacillota; class Clostridia; order Lachnospirales; family Bianqueaceae; genus RUG760. The sequence goes on from JABUST010000062.1 coordinate 16,956, forward strand.
TGCCAGACCATCCAGCACAGCGCCGATATATGGGCCATGGCTTTCACCGAAGAGGGTCAGGGAAACGCTCTGCCCCATGGTATTTTTCATATGTGCTCTCCTTCTGTGTCCGGGTCGGATTCATCCTGCTTTCCCTTTTTCTCTATCTGCCCGGACTTTCCTGTCAGCTCTTCCTGATACTGTTTGGAAAGATCTATACAGAACTGTACCAGATCCAGATAATACTTCCTGAGGACCGGGTCCTGCACCTTGCCGGCGCAGCGCTCCAAAACAGCCTTTTCCTGTTCTTTTACATATACAGGCATGTCGTGACGCTGTTTATAGTCAGCCACCTTGCTGACAGCCTCCATACGTTTCAGGAAAGCTTTCCTGATGTCATCATCGCAGCGTCTGATTTCTTCTCTTGCTTTTTCAAGCTCGTTCATTGTCTTTCTGCTTTCAAAAATAGATACAAACTGCCTTATGGCACAATGCTCATGCGAGCGGCCAGCCATTCTCCCTCATATTTTACAAAGAGAAAATCCAGCAGGGTAGATTCATCGAAGGTCTTTCCTCCCTTCACCACCGTGTATTGAAGCTGTACTCTGGCCAGGAAGACCGTCTCCGAACAGGGAGTAAAGGATGTCACATCCATGCTGTCGATCTGACATTCTTCAGAAGAGACCCACATAAGGACCGGATACATCTGATCCATACGGTCCAGCAGATCGCTTTCGGGCATCAAATGAGGCTTCAGGCACTCCCAGTGATAGTATTCGTCCGCTCCCAGATTACAGGTATAGAGGATATACTCTTTTGCAAAGCTCCGGACATCCTCCAGCTGCTCCTGAGAGATGGTCTCTGCTTTACTCATCAGCTCACAGGTAAAGTTTTCATCCGGCACAAGGGTTTCCGTCATATCTCCCAGAGTTCCCGTGACCGTTATGCGATCCGTAAAAATTCCGGGGATCTCATAGGTACAGATCTGAGGGATCCTGTACCCTTCCACATAGAGATCGATGCCCTCCATAATGGTAAGGGCTTCCTTCTCCTTCAGATACTCATCACTTACAGCTGCTCCGTTGATGGTTACAGCCGTGCCGGATGGTGCCTTGATGCAGATGGTATGGGTAATGTCGGTGGTTTCATAGACAAAGGAGGTGCCATCTCCGGAAGCCGGTTCCAGGATCTGTCCCGAGGCATCCCGCACCTCAACAGACACATTGCTGTAGATACCTTCCAGTTCATAGCGCACTGTGAGAAGGGGATTCGAAAATGTCTTTTCAAATTCTCCCAGCCCTTCAAAGAGCCAGGATTCCGTCACATCCTCTTCTCCCAGCGGGGTTCCGTTCACGGAAACAGAGCAGCTTTCCGGAGCCGTAATGGATACTTTGCGGCTTTCGGGCAGAATATCCCGGTTCAGCTTCAGAGTTCCGGCTTCCCAGGTGTTCAGTCCGAATCCCGCATCACCGCTGTTGTTCAGATAAAGAGTGGCTACATCCGTACTCCCCACCCGCAGGGTATAGACAGGAGCGTCGTCTCTGTATTCGCTGCTGCAGCGGCGAATGGAACAGGGACGACCCTCCAGAGAGTCATAGATCTCCTGCAGGATCTCCTCAGCCGTCTCAAATCCGGACATCTCCAGATCGAAGCCTTGCTCCTGCAAAAGCTTATACATATCCTCATCTGTAAAGGAGGCGGCAAAGGCATCCGCCACATTGTTGGCCCGGGAAGCCTCAAAGCTTCCCAGATAACGGTAGAATACATATAAACCGGCGGATATGAGCAGCAAGGCGCTGACCATGTAGACCAGCATTCCTTCTGCAAAACGGTCTTTCTTAAAATGTTTCTGATTCTTTTCCATGACGAGCCACACTTTATTCCTGAGGCCTTACCAGAAAACAGGTAGGTATCTTACGGGGTCCTATCACGGAAGCGCAATGGTTGACCAGTTCTCCGTTATAGATCATCATGGTGGAGGAACCGCCATCCAGATTCGAGGCATTCACAGCGCCATATTCAAGCATTACATCCACCAGATCCACCAGGGTGGCTCCGGGACTATAGATCTGTCGTCCGTCGATCACCAGCATCAAAACGGCTCCGTCGCTTCTCTGACCGATAGCAGTCCGGGGATTCACACCGCTGAAAAACTCTCCGCTGTCGTTCTGCGGCACACCGTCAATGATGAGGGAGGGACCGAAATGAACGCCGTATTGCATATGCATCTCCATACATTCCTCCGGAGACATACGGCCTACCAGCAGAATGCCCCGGTCATCAAAGCCCACCATGTCCTGGGGGCCTTCATCAGCGCCATTCACGATGACCCCTTCGTTCACCACGATTCCGTCGGGAAGACCGCCGTTGCCGGTTCCGTTGGGATCGATGAACCCGCCGCCGTTGATGGCAGCTACACACTCGTATTTTTCCACCATCTCATAGATGGTGAGACCTTCGTCTCCGAATTTCTCCGGTGTTCCCAGAAACAGCCGTGTAGGATCCTGAACGATCATCATATACCCGGAATAGGTGGGTCCGTTCACTTCTTCAATGATGATGCCGTCACCATCTGCATCCGGGTCGGAAACCACTTCCGCATCTCCTGATCCATTCCCCTCCTGCCCCCGGATCTGTGTATATCCGTGAAGCCCCACCCCTGTGTGGGTGGTATCGATCTGGATCAGATCCGTGTTGGTGACAGACACAGCCGCCTCCGCCCGGGAAGAAATATAGCCCTCTACCTGCTCAGCAGGCATAAAGAGACCCGGCACCCATTTCATGGCGCTGGTCTCGTAAAAGGAAAGAGTCACAAGCCTTCGCATGGACTCACTGGGGCCTCTGAATACCGTAAACAGAACACCCAGCAGGGAAATGATGACAAGCATCAGCGTGGTCACCACCACCAGAAGAGTCCTTTTGATGGTGCGCAGTGTCTTCTTCTTTTTTCTTTTGGAAGACTTTGCCGTGGTCCTCGACGGTTCATAGGTGGGATCTGAAAGATGATCTCTGTAATCAGACATGCCGTTTCTCCTCAATTAAAATCATGGTTTACACATCAGGGACACAATGTCATGGACTATAAATATCAGATCATGTTGAATCCCGAATTTCCGAGCTTTCCTTACTCGGCCCGGGGAAGATTCCACTTGAACCTGTTAGCCAGTTCCCGCAAGATGATGACCACCACCATACCCACCACCATGGCCCATTCCAGAGTCATAAAATGCCGGCAGATCACCAGACAAGCTCCCCCGATGAGAGAGGCAGTGGCATAGAAATGCTTGCGGAAAATATAGGGAATGGTGCCGGTAAACAGGTCTCTGAGAACTCCGCCCCCCACACCGGTAAGCACCGCAACAAAGATCACAAGAAAAGGATTTGCCTCCGGAAACTGACTGTAGGCAGCCCTGGCACCTACCACAGTAAAGGCTCCAAGCCCCAGTGAATCCGTCTGAAACAGAAAAGCGTCATAGAATTTCTGGTTCTGATGAATAATCTTCCTCTCGAAGGGGAAAAAGATCAATATGGATACCGCCAGGGCCACCAGAGCATAGACCGGCTTCTGGAAGGCATTGGGCGGCGTGATTCCCAGGATCAGATCACGAATGATGCCGCCGCCCACGGCCACAGACATACCCATGATGCAGACACCGAATATATCCATCTTCTTTTCCACAGCAGCGGAGGCCCCCTGCAAGGCAAAGGCGATGGTACCCATGATCTCTATAAAAAACAGCATAGTGTTTCCTCTCAATATATAGACATAGACATTTTATTTTACCCCTAAAAAAAGTCTATGTCAAAGAATCAGAGCCTTTTCCGGCCCTGTTCTGTCAGAATATTACTGCCAAACACTAAAACCCTCTTCATATCCGCCCGGCGCAGCAAATATGAATAAATATCATAGGAAACGTATTACGATGCTAAACCCGGCTATTGACATTCCCCTGTTTACTTTGTATGCTGAATACATAAAATTATGAATGTAAATTTCTTTACGAAAGGGAGCGCCTATGTTTATCAATACCCTTATGAGTCTTTTCGGTGTCCTTCGTCTGGGAGTCTATCGCCGCCTGTTTGAAAGCGTTAAGGACCGTGAAGGAAGCCTGAGCGCCACGGAAGCCTTCAGTGTGGATATCATCCATCTGTTGGGAGAGCCTACCCTCTCTCAATTTGCCGCCACCCTGAATATGTCCCAGCCCAGCGCCACCTATAAGATCAACTCTCTGACTTCCAAGGGCTATGTCACCAAGAGCATCTCGGAGCAGGACCGGAGAGAGCTGCGCATCCATACCACAGAGAAATTCGACAAGTACTTTACGGAAGCCTACGGACTTCAATCCGCCATGGACAAGCTTGAAAGGGAATACTCTCCGGCAGAACTGGAAACAGCGGAGAAGGTTCTTCGCTCTTTCATGGAGGCTGTTAAAGAAGATAAATGAGGGCAAATTAAGATCAAACAAAAGGAGGCAGTAACCGATCCTCATCGGCTGCTGTCTCCTTTTGTTTATGATTCTGCATTCTTATCCTGCATATACAGAAAATAAAACGTTCATCGCATTTTCTGTATCCATATAATTATTCTGCAATCAGAAAATTTCAGATTTACTTATTCTTTTCCTTCCCTGCCCTCTTCCTTCTTTTTCTCCTGTTTTTTCCCAAAAAGCTCAGAGACCTTTCCCACAATAAAAGCAATTACTGCGGGAACCAGCAGATACAGAGCATTTTTCAGCAGATACTCGCCGAAGCCGGCACCCCCTGCATCATAATTCATCATGCCAATGAGAGACCGCACCAGAAAAGCAGCCACCAGCACAAAGCCCAGCAAATACATCCACAGCTGCAGCATGGAACCGGCAGGAGGTGCATCGGTCCCCTCCACTGTTATGCCGATCTCACACAACATTTTTTCTTTATCATAAGGATTGTCGGGGATGACCTCTTCCTCCGGCTCCTTGGGCTGCAGTTCCGGAACCGGCACTTTTCCGAAGCCCAGCAGGCCTTTCCGGGCCGCTTCCTGCTTAGGAGGCACCACCGTCACATAGGGACGGATCTGTTCCATCCGCTCCTTTAATGTCTCCACCTTGCGGATGGTAATGCTGCACTCATTGCTTGCAAAGAGCCTCTTCAGACTGTCCTTATCCGTAATGCGAACGATCTTATTCAACAGAGGGTAATAGCTGGCCAGCTCCTGCATGGTATCGGTCATACAGGCCACAAACACGCCGCTCTCCGGCACTGTGGTATCCTCCCGGGAAGACCGATTCTCCGGCAGCTCTCCTTCCCTGATCAGCATCTCCAACAGCTCAGAAATGCTTTTAGATCCGCTGAATTCCCTGACCAGTTCCCGGGGCCACATACCGGACTCCATAATGATCTTGATTCTCATAGTTCTCTCTTTTCTGTTTTTTCCAATCAGCCATTGCCGGATAGTTTCACATGGCTGCATAAAGCCGCCGGTGCCATCACCATATATGTTTCCATGATGACCAGCTCCTGCTGCAGCAGGTCCCGTCCAAGAGTCTCGATGTTTTTGAGAAACTCTCGGGAATTTCCGGTCAGGGTGACTCTCTCCAGTATACCCTTCACCTGCCCATCTTTCAACAGAGCCGCCTTGCAGGGATAATTAAAAATCCCTGTGGATATATCCAATCCATGGAACTCATCAAAGATTTCATAAATATACAGCACCTCTCCCCGATCAGTCATCTCCCGTAAAGATGCCTCTCCGGGAAGAAGCACCGTATTTCTGGGGACCGTCTGAATACCGTATGACCGGACCAGAGTAGCAGTGCGGCCGGCATTGGCCCTATCGGAGGAAAGCAGCTCCTGCATGTATCCCCGGTCAATAATCTTCACTTCCCGGGCCATGCCCCCTTTCGAGTCGGTTCTCCGGATATATCCCCGGCCCTTCCACTCAGGAACATCCCACAGGGAAAGCAGTTCCGGTCCTATCCCCTCTCCCTTTTTTCCTGCAAAGCAGCTGGTTCCGTCTGCATCGGCAGTATCGGTAAAATGCTTCCAGGCTGTAATGAGCCAACTGTTTAGGGCCGCTCCGCTGAGAACCGCCGGTCCTTCATAGCCGGAGATCTTTACATTCATGGATTCATCTGCTTCTGCCTTGTATATTGCCATATCCATCTGCAATACATCCAGAAGTGACTCCATGTCCGGATCTTCCCCAACCGCTGCAGTTAGAAGATACTCCCGGTCAAATACAAAGATGCGGATCTCATAGCTGCAGCTTTCATCCCGAGCTGCCAGCCCCCTGTTATTGGCGGTTCCCTCCCTGTGGATCCTCAGCCCGGAATAGACAGAAAGAGAAAAGTCCCCCTCCTTCAGTTCCGGCACCATGTCCATCACTTGTCTTCCGATGTTTTCGCCCAGAGACCTCAGCTCCGAAAAACTTCTGCCGTCTCCGGCAGCCTCTGATTCGAAAACTCCGGTATGATACTCTGCCTTCTCCCGAATCGGCTCCTTCCTGTACTGACCAAGGGTACGTCCTAAAGTCAGGGCCTCTTTCAGCAGTTCGTCATAGGAAGGGTCTCCTCCTTCTCTCACCACACAGCCTGTGGACAGACCCATCTTCGTTTGAGCTTCAGCCCTTACGTAAGTTGTGACGGTGCCATCCTCTCTGGGAGAATCAGGAATAAACAATGATTTTTCCCGGTTCCATGTCAACTGAAGTCCCCTGTGGCGGACCTCCTCCCGGTCGATTTCGCACAGGCCCTCGTAATCCCGGTAGGCTTCCAGTGCTGCCTCCATCCGTTGATATTCTGCATTCATCTCAGCCCACCTCCATTTCCTTCAGCCGGAACGTGGGGGAAGAAGCCGTCACTCCCACCAGCCCGGAACCGGCGCCGCAATAGCTGCCTCCGGAAGGTTCCATGACAAAATCATTGCACACCCGATCCACCAGAAACATGACTTCACTGCCCCGGGCACTGAGCATACACTCACTGATGGGCTCAGCCAGCTTCCCGTCCCGAATCATATAGCCCTCCGTGCAAAGGATAGAAAACACCTTGCCGCCGCTTCCTCCCCCAAGGGACTTCACGTAGAGACCCAAGGGAATCTCACGGACGATGTCTTCCGGGTTATCCTGTCCCGGAGCCAGTAAGGTATTGCTCATGCGGCAGGTGGCGGAAAAGGTATAGTCCTGCCTACGCCCGCAGCCGTTGGATCCGTTTCCCAGCAGGGCTCCGTGGTAGCGGTCGCACATGTACTGTTTCAAAACACCTCTGTCAATGAGGACGTTCCGTCTCTTTCTAACTCCTTCGTCATCATAGACGCCGGTGCCGTATGCTCCGGGCAGAGTTCCGTCATCCACCAGGGTCACCAGCTCGGATGCCACAGCTTCTCCGATCTTTCCTTCAAAGTCACTGGCATGACTGAAAACCGCATTGCCCTCCAGCTGATGCCCACAGCATTCATGCCAGAAGGTACCTCCGCAGTTGGGACTGAAGACCACCGGATAGCTTCCCTTAGGCACCGATTTGGCCTGCTGACGGTTCAGTCTGCTCATTAAGTGATCCACAAAATTTGCGGCGCAGGTGTCCTGGGGAAAGTCTTCCGGACCGGCGGCCATTACGAACTGTGTCCAGCCGCTGATACTGCCAATAGATTCATTTCTGTTTCCTTCATCCGGTATATCCAGTGTGTAGTAAAGCCTTAGGGCACAGTTTCTCTGTATCTCTGAAGTCTCCTCTCCGGAGGAGGTCGTCACCCGAACCAGGCGTGTCAGCTCCGTATACCGGTACCGAAAGGAACCTGTGAGACCGGCTTCCTGAAGAGTCCTCTCGCAATTACGAACAATCCCCAGACCAATTTCTTCTCTAAAAGAAAGCCCAGGGACGGTTGTGTCCTCCTCTGCAGACGCATCCCCTGGAACAGACGCAGCGTCATCATGGCTCTGCCGGGGAAGGAAAGACTCCGGGGTATCCTCCTGAGAGGATATAATGGTCAGCATCTCCTCCACACTTGTAAGAAGCTTTATCATACCTTTCTCCGAGACATCCCCGGAATAAGCGGAAGCCCGGTTTTCTCCTCGAAAGCCCTCCAGGGATGCTCCCTGAACCCGGAGAGACTGCAGGTCCTTCAGCTCATGCTGATAGATCAGAGAACGCTCGGTTCTGTCTTCTATATATAAGGTAAAGAATGCTCCGGTCCGGCAGGAAGCCTCTCTTAATGCGTTTCTGATGAATTCTGTATCCATGATATCCTCCTTCTCCGAAAGCTCTGAAGCCTGCAGGTGATAGGAATAAGCTTTTTGCTTTCCGTTTATTATAACATAGAAACGTGTTCCTTCTGTCAGCTTTTACCATCCATTCTGCTTAAACTCTGCCCTTGCCAGAAGGTCCTCTGAGTGCTATAATATCAAGGCTAATAAACTGACGCTGGAGTTGCTCCCCTTCGGAGGGTATCTCTCTGCCGGCTGCCTGAGACCTTTCAGGCCGATCTTTCTGATAAAGAGAAAGTTCCGCTGCGGTTAAGGACATCTGACTTAGTCAAGGATCAGCGTCGTTAGGAGGTTCTGTTATGGCTATTGAAGTAGGACAGACTATTAAAGGTAAGGTTACCGGCGTACAGTCTTTCGGTGCATTTGTTGCTCTGGATGACAAGAACACTCAGGGACTGGTTCACATCTCTGAAGTTTCCAATACCTTTGTAAAAGACATCAACGATTATCTGAAGGTTGGTCAGGAAGTAGAAGTTAAGGTTATCAAGGTTGACGAAGCTACCAA
>JABUST010000109.1 GCA_021442595.1 Lachnospiraceae bacterium
CAGATGCATATCCGGATGTTCATCCAGGAAGAGTTCCACCATCTTCTCATCCTCCAGCGGGCAGAAGGTGCAGGTGGAATAAAGCAGCATGCCTCCGGGCGCCAGCAGCTGATAGGCGCTGTAGAGGATCTCTCTCTGGAGCTTGGCATAATACTCGTTGCCGTACTGCTCCCAGTTTTTCATTATGACAGGCTCCTTGTGGAACATGCCTTCCCCGGAACAGGGGGCATCCACAAGGATCTTGTTGAAAAACTCCGGAAATCTCCGGGCAAGCTTATATGGATTTTCCGAGAGAGTCACCGCCCGGGTGGCGCCCTGGAGTTCCAGATTCTTCAGAAGAGCCTTGGCTCTGGAGGGACTGATATCATTGGAAAACAGCAGTCCTTTACGGCCCAGCCGGGCGGAAAGAAAGGTACTCTTTCCTCCGGGAGCGGCGCACAGATCGGCCACCCGGTCTCCCTCTTCTATGGGAAGGATCCGTGCAGGTGCCATGGCGCTGGGCTCCTGAAGATAGAACAGCCCCGCAAAGTAATCCGGATGCTTGGAGTAATGGGAGGTCTCCCCCTTCAGGTAGTATCCGCTTTCGCACCAGGGGATAGGCTTCAGCTCTTCTCCGCTCTGTTCTTTCCGTCTTTGGGCGTATGCTTCGGGGCTCAATTTGGCGGTGTTGACCCTAAGCCCCTGATAATGATCTCTCTCAAAAGTGGCTTTGTACTCAGCATAGCCTTCCTCTCCCAGAAGAGCGATCATATTCTCCTCATATTTGGCAGGAAAAGTAATCATCGGGGAAGCTCCGCTGCTTTGTCGTTGATCATCTCCTGCAGGGCTCTCATGACACCGTACTTTCCGTGTCCGAAGTTCAATCCTCCCTGGAAGAAGACCACATAAGGAGGCTTGATGGGAGCGTCGGCGCTGAGTTCGATGGAGGCTCCGGAGTTAAAGGATCCGGCTGCCATGATGATGGGGCAGCCATAGCCGGGCATATCCCAGGGAACGGGCGTTACGAAGGAATCCACCGGGGCTGCATACTGAACGCCCTTGCAGAAGCTCAGGATACCCTGCTCACTCCCAAGGGTAATAGCCTCCACGATGTCACAGCGTTCTTCATCCGGTTCCGGCATGACCCGGTAACCCAGCTTTTTGAATACTGCAGCGCAGTAGACTGCGGTCTTGATGGCGGCGATGGTAACCGTGGGGGAGTAGAACAGCCCCTGGAACAGCATCTTGGTAACGCCAAGGGTGGCCCCGGCTTCTTTCCCAAGTCCGGGAGCGGTCAGACGAATACCGCACTGCTCGATGAGATCCCTGCGGCCGACGATGTAGCCTCCGATGGGAGCCAATCCGCCGCCGGCGTTCTTGATGAGAGAGCCGACGGCAATATCTGCGCCCACATCGGTAGGCTCGATCTTCTGAGTAAATTCACCATAGCAATTGTCCACCATGGCAATGACCTGGGGCTTTACTTCCTTTACTGCGGCAATGATCTCACCGATTTCCCGGGGAGACAGGGAATGCCTGTAATCGTAGCCCTTGGAGCGCTGGATCTCCACCACCTTGGTATTGGGACCGATGGCTGCCTTTACGGCTTCGATGTCACACTTGCCGTCCTTTAAGGGAACGATCTTATGGGTGATGCCGAAATCAGCCAGAGAACCGGGCTCCGGACGGATGCCCACTACTCCCTGCATGGTGTCATAGGGAGTACCCATGGCAAAAAGGATCTCATCCCCGGGGCGAAGAATGCCAAATACGGTGGTGGACAGGGCATGGGTACCGGAAATGATCTGGGGACGCACCAGCGCATCTTCCGTATGAAACACCCGGGCATATACTCTTTCCAGAGTGTCCCTTCCGATATCCGTGTATCCGTAGCCGGAGGTGCTTTCAAAATGGGCCTCCTGGACCTGTTCTGCCTGAAAGGCCTCCAGTACCTTCCAGGTATTGTACTCTGCGATCTCGTCCAGTTCTTTCAGTTTAGCTGCAATGGAAGGCTCCACCGATTCACAGAATTCAGCCACCTCCGGAGATATCTTCATCTGCTGCAGCATGTTATTTTTCAGTTCTTTTTCACTCATCATGTTAATTCAGACGCCAAAATGCCCCACAGACCGGAGCTCATGTCAAATCGGAATAGAGCCCTGTTCTGCAGGCATTTTGTTATTTCATATGATTTGGGATTGCGCGTGTTCAAAAGCTCCTGCCTGATATCAATCCTGAGAAGGATCTTCTGTTTTCAGAGATACCGGCTTGGAAGGTCTGATGGTGGATACAGCATGCTTATAGATAACCTGCTGATTCCCGTCAGACTCCATCATGATGACGAAATTGTCATAACCGCGGATCACACCCTTGATCTGGTAACCATTAGTCAGAAATACGGTCACTTCTACGTGCTCTTTCCGGAGTGTGTTCAGGAATACGTCCTGAAGATTGATCTGTTTATTCATAGTTTCCTCCATGTGGGGACGAGCGTACACAAACATGCGCCCGGATAGAATAGTCTGTTTATTTTACTCTAAATACAACGAAATGGCAACACTGCACATCATAACACCTAAAAGTAATACAACTATAATATCATAATCGCGCCAAGCTGAATTAACGCTCTGGTTCCGAATGAAACGAGCCATATGGCAAATAGGCCAAAAAGGGTCATTAACAAGACTGCTATTGCTTTATGATTGTAATCTCTCTCTATAGCACCTTCAGGTACACAATATAGAAACGCATTCATCCAGAAAAAACATCGAATGATACAAGATGCTCGCAAAACTACTCGAAACAATCTGTTATCATTCTCCCCTCTGCAAACGTCAATCTCTTCACAGCTGGCGACATTCCTTTTTCTGTTGCGCCAAAACAATAATAGTATTCCTGCAATTACCCCAGATAGCCATATAATCATACTAACAATAACCAACACGGAAACATCAAATGTTGAAGAACACTGCATTCCAGTATGACTTTGAAAAGCAAGAAAATACTCTCCTGTAAGCGGTCCAATTCTTCCATCCAGATTCTCGGCAATTGGATATATCTCCACCCACACAGGCGAAAGCCAAATCGGACAAACAATATTTGCCCAAAATATCTTCGTCCGTTTCCACAGAGAGAAAAGAAAACCAAAAAACTGAGCAAACAGCAACACAAAGGAAATCAATTCCCAAATTCTACGCTTTACCCGTTTACAAAGAAATTTGAAAGAAAAATGATATAGCAGACCGCAAAGCACCCCCAATACAGAATAACGCACAAGAGATATCCAGACTTCAACTGTGAACAAATAATAGGTTCTCATTCACTTTCCCTCATAACATGAATCAGTCCAAAACATTCTTCGAATACCGGTAACTAAACATTTCCCCACTGCCAAAATCCATAGGTTGAAATGTTATAATTATATCGTGAAGCTGATTCCGGTCCCATATATGAATTGGGATATTCGTCAATTAATGTGCTGTAAACTTCTCCCCAGTCATAACCATTTCCCTGGTTGGAAACAATATATGAATCATTTCCATAGACTGAAAGAACACTGACATAAGCATTAGCCTGAGTAGTGTCATAAATAAACCCTTGTCTGATTCTGGATGAAGTCGCACTAACACCTCTATTAACCGATAAAGCCTGAATTAATTCATTCCCCACAAGATAAATATCAAAAATTGTCATTACATTGTATTGGCTCATCCAGATACTTGCAGCAATTTCAACAACAGAAACACCAATAGAAAAATAAGCTGATCTAGTGCTGGTTTGAATGAAGTTATTCCTGGTATCTCTGATAATCACATTCTTTGACTCGCCAAGTGGTGTGCAGTAAAAGGAATATGTTGAACTATATGCTTGGTTCAATATTGGGTATTTCGATGGTAAATCTGATATTCCTACATTAAATGTGGTTGCAGCAGTGGAATTGGAAGTAATCGGCTCAACGAATACTGTGCCATCATTTTCAATCAGATGATATTGCCCTTCAGTGGCGGAGGAAATAAATCTTGCCTTCTCATGAATTGAAAAATTCTCATCTTGAAGAATAGAATACAGTTTGATCAATAATTCTTCCTGTATTGAATATGTTTCAGTATAGTTTTTTCTCTCTTCCAGTTTTATACCATTCTGATACTTATAATATTGAACTGCATCACCCACTGAATATGCCCATTCAACGGTACCATCTTCATGTTCCGACAAATATACTACTGTTTTGTCAACCAACAGGTCCGTATAAACAATGTTGTCTTTTTCAAATGTTTTTATCACAGTTCCTTGACATAAATCTGAATAGTCAATACTGAAATCAGTCTCGTTTATTTCTGAAGCAGCCACTGTAGATAACAACAATAATACCAAACTCGTTGATAGCAAAAGAGATAAATACTGTTTTTTAGTCTTTTGCATCATTCAGACCTCCTCATTTGTAATTGAAATCGTTATTCCTATAGAGATAAACCCCCGTGAAACACGCAGAAGCCATAACATTATAGCACAGTAACTGTTTTACTATATCCATCCAGTCGGGCCTTTTTACCCATGGGAAGCACCGTTGTAGGACGCTCATGTCCACAGCTGTAATTCATGAGAACCGGCTTGTCATGAGGCAGCAGATCCCATAGCATCTGCTCCATGGTCATAGAGGTATTCTCCTCCGGGACCTCACTCCAGTACCCCAGAATGATGCCCTTGCAATCCCGGAATTTTTCTGCCAGCCGTAGGTGATTCAGCATTCCGTCCAGACGGTAGATTCCCTCGTAGATATCCTCCAGAAACAGGATCTTTCCCCTGGTATCGATTTCATAGGGAGTCCCCAGAGAGGAGCTGACCAGAGAGAGATTTCCACCGCAGATCTCACCCTCAACTGTTTGACAAGCCTTCTTGTCCAGGAGATAAGGAACCATGGAATCATCCGAAGGAAGCTCTCCTTTCACATCTCCAAACAGCGCCATCTTCAGATACTTCATGGTATAGTCATCCAATCCGTGGATGACCTCCGTGGAGGGCATCACCGAATGGTAGGTCACCATGTCCGCTATCTGGTTAAGAGCGATGTGCAGCGCCGTAATATCACTGTAGCCGGCAAACCACTTGGGATGCTTTCGGATCTCATTAAAATCCAGCCTGTCCAGAATGCGCTGAACGCCGTATCCGCCCCGGAGACACCAGATACCGTCTATGCCTGCATCACGGAATGCATCCATCACATCCCGGGCTCTCACTTCATCGGAGGCAGCCAGATAGCCGTAATTATCCAGACAGGAGGGATAGACCACCGGCTCCAATCCGAGACTCTTCAGTGTCTCCACGCACCGGGCCACGGTGTTTTCCCGATCTTCTTTAGTGCCTTTGACACCGCTGGCAGGAGCGATCAGGGCCACCCGCGCCCCCTTGAATAAAGGTTTCGGAATTCTCATATGCATCTCCGATATGCTTACTTGCCCAGATACAGACGAATGATGTCCAGATACTCTTCGGGATAGAATCCGATTTCTCCCTGGAATCTGGTGAGAGCAATCAAGCCACCGTCGATCTCGTCGATGGAAGCCAGCATCTCGGCGTTGTCCGTCTTCAGACCGCCGCCGTAGACCACATCCATGCCTCCGGTGCGTTCCTTAACGAAACGGGCGATCTTGGTAATATATTCCTTGCCGGCAGGGGTCTTGCCGGGGCCGATGGACCAGACAGGCTCGTAGGCGATGACCACCTTACTCTTGTCCACGCCTTCCAGACCAACATCCAGCTGCGCACCCAGAACCTCTTCCCACCGGGGCTGTTCCTCGGAGGTCTCACCAATGCAGTAGGCCACTGTCAGACCTTCCGCCTGGGCGCACTTGATCTCCTGATTCAGCAGGCGGTTGACAGCAGACATATCCGTCACTCCGGCTTCTGCCAGAATGCCCTTCTTGTCGTTGCGCTCTTCACAATGACCGATGAGGGTGCTCTTGCAGCCGATAGCCTTTACGATAGAAGCGCTTCTGTTAGTGGTGAAGGCACCGAAATTGCCGCCTACAGCTGTATTCATGCGGTAAACGCTCTGGGAGCCGATCTGTACCGGGCTGTCCTCGTCCAGAGCAGCCACGGCATTGATCAGGTGAGCCTCGGGAAGGTACTGTACGAACTCCACCTCAGCGGGATCATACTTCTTCAGAGCCTCCTGGGTGCCCATGACCACGGCAGCGCCCCACTGGGGAATGGGTGCCAGACGGTTGACACCGCCAAGCTCCACAGGAACATCAAAACGCTTCAGGTTCAGTAAAATATGTTTCATTTGCTTTCTCCTCAAAGCCCTCCGGACAGATATCCGGAGGGCCGTTTAAAATTCTTCTGATTAAGGATCAATATCCGAAGCCGTTGTCGCCGGGACGGTGTCCGTAGGCATCCATGTCATCCTGTACAGGATCCTTCATGCACAGATGAACGGCAGACTTCTTAAAGGTCATGGGCAGAGCCAGGATGTTGGGGTTGGGTCCCACATACTTCTTCATGGCATCCTCCAGAGCCTCTTCAAAGGTGGCCCGGGTCTTCAGACCCATACCGCGGGCATAGCCGGGCTCCTCAGCGCCTACAATGTAGATGGCGCTGGTGTTCATCTCGGCAATGTGTCCGCAGCTCATCATGGAGAAGCCGTGGAAGGGATGGAAGGAATTGGTGAAGCGGTACTTGCGGATCCACTCTTCGTTGGTGGCAAAATACTCGCCGTAACGGTTCATGTCCGGCAGGGTGTTCATGTGGTCATGCTGGAACAGGTTATAGGTCTCCCGCAGGTAGGGCCACAGCTCGTCATGGAAATAGCCGTTGCATATGGAAGCGCAAATGATGACGCACTTGTCGCTCATGACTCTCTTGAAACGGAGGACCTGAGCAGACAGAGCCTGCATCATCATGATGGGGTTGGTGCCCATGCCGTCGCCGTAATGGAACTTCTGGGGCATACCGAATACCAGCACATCATACTTCTTTTCAGCCCAGTGCACGTAGGTGCGCTTGTCAGCCAGCTTCCAGGAGATGGGCATCATCTCTGCGGCATAACCGCTGTAGATGGCGATCTGGCGGGAGGAAGTGTCCAGTACAGCGTCGCAGCAGAAGAAGGGATGACCCATGCACTCTTCCATGCGCATGGAGATCTCATCAAACTTGTTTCTCATAAGAGAACCGGCATTGACGGGAGTGAAGTCGTCACGGTGCATGACCTGAGGCACATGGTGGGTGGCGATGGATCTCCAGTTGGTGATACCGGTAGCGGAATGCTTGTAACCGCCGGAGTAGCCGCCGTAAGGGTTGCCCTGGACATGGCCTACCAGGATGGGAATATCGCAGTCGAAGACATACTTGTTCATGAAGACGGGATCGCCGCGGCGGGTGGTGCCCAAATCTACCATGTGGTCGGGATCTTCGGAGTCATGGCTGATGATCTGACCGGTGGGCCAGAACTGGCCGTACAGCTCGGAGCCGAAGATGGCCAGGGCATCGCTGTCCTTGGAACGGGGATGCAGTCCGTTGGAGATGATGAACAGAACATTCTCTTTCTTCACGCCGGCTGCATAAAGCTCCTCCAGCATGTACTTGATGGAAAGCTTGCGGTGGCTGGTGGCCTGCTCGCCGCCCTTGACTCTGTCCGGAACCACGAACACAGCGGTAATTTCTTCCTTTCCTTCAGCCTTCTTAGCTTCCACCAGAGCAGTCAGAGTGGGCATGCCGATGGGATTGGCCAGGCTCTCCTTGTAGGCAGCTTCCAGCTGATCCTCGGGGATACAGGGGGGATCGGCCACGGTCTCGCCGGGAATAAACACGTCAGTGGAATCGGGGAGGTTGGCTCCCAGAGTACCCTGACCATATTCAAACTCAAAATGCTTCATTTTGGTTCTCCTTATGCTTTATTTCATACTTAAGGACAGAGCCGGAACATCAGATGCCGGCTTTCTTGTAGCGTTCAGCCATCTGTTCCAGGGTGATCTTCTCCACATCGTCGGCATGGCCGTAGCTTCCGAACTTAACAATCAGGGGAGCCAGGGCTTCCTTCACACCGTTTTCCACAACAGCCATGAGAACGGCGATATCCTCGTCTTCCATGTTCTTTCCGTACATTACGGTATCCATGACGGGAGTCAGAAAACTTCTGGGATCGAAGTCGGCCTTCTTGGCCTCCAGGAGCTCATAGACTTCGCCGATGGAAGCACTGGTCTTCAGCTCGGGTCTCTTTACGAAGAGCTCTTTCATGTTGCGGGTCACGGCAAGACGAAGGTCTGTATCGACATTGATCTTGTTGATGCCGCAGCTGGCTACTGCCACCAGCTGATCTACGCTGATGCCGTAGGTGTTGGTGAGCTGTCCGCCCATGGCGTTAATGGCGTTGACGATGTACATGGGAACGGTGGAGGAGCCGTGGCTTACCAGGAAACCGTTCACGTGCTCATGGATCATGCACTCTTTGATGGCGTAGACGATCTCCTTGCGCAGCTTGGCATCCTTGCCCTTGTTGGCGCCGTGCTGGGTACCGTAGCTGATGGCCAGAGCATCGCAGCCTGTCTTCCGGAAGAAATCAATGGCCTGCAGGGGGTTGGTGTAGGTGCTGGTCTCGGCAGCCACGTCGTCCTCTACGCCTGCCAGAACACCCAGTTCACCTTCCACGCTGACACCCAGAGGATGCGCATACTTGACCACTTCTCTGGTGAGTTCCACATTCTGCTCATAGGGAAGAGAGCTTCCATCGATCATGACGGAGGTGTAACCGCCCTTGATGGCTGCCACGCAGCTGTCAAAATTCTTGCCGTGGTCCAGGTGGATAACAACGGGAATGTCACTGTTCTCGCCGTACTTCTTTACAGCATCGGCGATGTTCTTGGCGCCCCGCTCCTTGTCCTCCAGAGTGGAGTTCTTGAAGTCGGTGCGTCCGCCCATAAAGCCGTTGGCCAGGTCAGCGCCCTGCAGCAGTGCGGGGGAGCGAAGGGTCTCGTGGATCTCGATGGCTGCCTTGATCTGGCTGACAGCATTGACATTGAAAGCGCCCTGGGCGTACTTTCCTTTGTCTGCGGCCTGAAGGACCGCTCTCATAGGAACTAGCATGATGATTCTCCTTTATTCTTTCAACTCAGCATCCGGCTCAGTTAAAGTTTACCATTTTGCGGATGGGCTCTCCCAGCAGGGGTCTGCACCATTCCTTGAAGGCTTCGGTGACACCGTTGCCTTCGGCATTGATGAATTCGTCCGGCATCTTGCGCTCAAACAGCATGACCTCCTCGATGTCCACCAGGAAGGGCTCTGCCTTGTAGGGCTCGTTGCTGATTCTCTTGAAGGCCACCATCTTGCCGGTGGTTCCCTTCAGAACTTCCCTGCAGGCGATCTCGCCTGCCATCTGCGCTTCGTCTCTATCGACCTTGCTCTGAAGGTAGATGGAGCAGCGGCCCAGAAGACCGGGCTTCTCTCCTCTGGCCTTATAGCCGAGACGCCTGATGACCACCCCTGCCAGGTGGGTTCCCACGTCACCGTAATAGGTGGCCCGGCCTACCTTAAAGATGGGCTCCACGATGGGCTTTCCGTCCTTGTCATGGAGGCCTTCGCTGGCCACCACCACGATGCCCTTCTTTTTCTGAAGGAGCTTTTCCACGTCGGCCACAAACTGATCCTCGTCGAAGGGTCTCTCCGGCAGATAGATCAAGTCGGGACCGTCTCCACCCTGGTCTGCGGCCAAAGCGCTGGAGGCAGTGATCCATCCTGCATTGCGTCCGGAAGCTTCCAGCACCACCACGTGAATGGCCAGACCCTTTACATCAGCGCAAAGCTCCGCGGTGGACTGGGCCATATACAGGGCTGCGCTTCCGAAGCCGGGAGCGTGGTCCGTAATAGCAATGTCATTATCCATGGTCTTGGGAATGCCCATGACGCCGATCTCCACACCTGCTGCAGTGCAGGCCTTGTAAAGCTTGCCGCAGGTGTCCATGGTGCCGTTGCCGCCGTTCATAAGTACGTAGCGGATCTCCTTTTTCTTAAGGACCTCCACGATCTTTTCGTACTCTGCCTGCTCCAGGGCGTCCCGGGATGTTCCGATGGCGGAACCGGGGGTCTGAAGCAGCAGATCCAGCTGGTCTTGAGGCACGTTCTCCATCTCGATGAGCTCCTCTTTCATGAGCCCGCCGGTGCCGTTCCTGGCACAGTAGATGTGACCCAGCTCAGGATGCTTTTTGGCTTCCATGATGGCGCCGTACAGGGACGCATTGATGACTGCGGTGGGGCCGCCGCCATGAACGATCAGAAGATTGTTGGCCATTCTATTTCCTTCCTTTCCGGTAGATTTTATCTTGTCTGTGGTATATAGCTTACAATTAAGATGAAACCCGGAGCATCCGGATGCAGCAAATTCCTTGTCTTAACTTTGCTCCCCGGGAAGTTCAGCTTCAGGTTCCTGTTCCCGCCGCATCAGCGGCTGAAGACGATCCTTCCGCCTACCAGGGTGGTCACCACGGTGCACTCCTCATCCAACAGGACACAGTCTGCATCCATGCCCGGCTTGATCTTTCCTTTTCTGTCAGCCATACGGATGGTGGCGGCGGGGTTCTCCGTCAGCAGAGGGATCACATCCTCCAGGGGATGTCCCGTAAAGGTCATAAGGTTCTTTAAAGCCCTGTTCATGGTAAGGGTGCTTCCGGCCCGGACACCGTTTGGCAATTTTGCATCTCCGTCCACCACTACCACTTCATTGACTCCCAGCTTATAGTTGCCGTCCGGAAGTCCTGCAGCCATGATGGAGTCGGTGACAGCTGTCACTCTGTCCCAGCCCTTGCACTTCAGCAGCATTCTCACGGTGGAGGGCACCAGATGCCTTCCGTCGCAGATGGCTTCGCAGTACACATCGGACTCCAGAGCTGCCCCCATGATGGCAGGAGCATGCTGATGGAAGAGCTTCATGGCATTGAAGGTGTGGGTCACAGCCCTTGCGCCGTTGTATATGGCATCCATGGATGTCTCATAATCCGCGGCGCTGTGGCCGATGGCCACAGCTGTCTCGTGGGAGATGGCCCGGATGAGCTCCGATGCGTTCTCCACCTCCGGGGCAATGGTGATGTAGCGCACTGCCCCGCCGGCTGCCTCCTGATACTCCCGGAACAGTTCCTCACTGGCAGGAAGGATCAGATGGTCAGGCATGGCTCCCTTGTATTCCATGGAAAGGAAGGGGCCCTCCAGGTGGATGCCCAGGACTTTGGCGCCTTCGTTTTCTTCCTGCATGACCCGGGTGATTTTGTCGATGCACCACAGGGTCTGCTCCCGGGTGTCCGTCAGGACACTGGTGAGGAAGCCGGTGGTTCCCTGTGAAGCCTTGAAGGCTGCGATCTTCCTGAGTCCCTCTTCATCTGCGGCGTTCACATCCACCCCGGCAGCGCCGTGGGTGTGGATATCGATAAACCCGGGGACCAGACGCCGGTCCTGTCCGTCCAGCAGGGTGGTATTCTCCCTGTCCTTCAGAAGTTCGAAGGCCTTCTCCGCTTCCGGGCCCACAGCTTCGAATTTACCGTCTCTGATGAGCACCGGACCGGGGACAAATTTCCTGTCCGCATAGACACGGACATTCTGTATATAAGTAATCATTTTCTTATGTATGGGCTTCTTTGCCTCTTTGCTCCTGCATCAGAAGGGCTGCTGAGCTGCGTTGGCATTTACGTAGATCAGGGCATCCGGATGTCTCTGAACCAGGGACACGGGGAAATGGGCAGTGACCTCGCCGTAAGCTGCCTGGCGGACCACGCTTCTGTGCCAGTCACGGAACACACCCAGACGGATCTTTTTGGCGGAGAGGATCTCCTTCATGCCGATGGTGACGCACTTGGTGGGCATGGCATCTATGGCGCCATTAAGGTCGCCGATAGCGTTGGCCACTCTGGTCTCCCGGCTGATGGTCAGCACCCGGGTGGGAAGCTCTGCAAACTCCTCGGGAGTCAGCTCATCCTGGGACTCGTTGAAGGCCACATGGCCGTTGATGCCGATACCGCCGAAGCAGGCATCCACGCCTCCCAGCTCCTGAATTTTGTTCCAGACGAAACCGGGATCCTTGGGATCCGGGAAGATCCGCTGCTCCGCAGGCATCACCAGCTCGGAATCGATCTGGGTATAGACCGTACGATTCATGAAGCCGTGGAAGGAAAGCTTACTGCTTTCGTCAATATATGTCTCGTCATCGTTCAGGTACTCATCCATGTTAATGAACCAGACGTTCTTCAGGGAGACCTTTCCTTCATTCACCAGACGGACGAAGATGGGATACTGACCCACAGGACCTACGGGGCAGATAAACACGGTCTTCTTGCCGGCGGCATTGTTTTCCTTAATGATGGAAATCATCTCCAGGGCGATCTCATAAAAGACCTCTCCGGAGTCTCCGCATTTGATCAGCGGAACCTTGGCCTCTTTGCCAAGATCCTTAGCGGAAATCTGAAAATAGGACTGACTCATGACTTTTCCTCCAATGTCTCTAAATGTAAGTGCATCTGTGTCATAAGCATGACTGGCAGGGATAATCAACGATTACCCTATCATTATCATTTTAAGTGTATACAATAACTTGTCAAGGCAAAAGGTACGCAAACAGGGGCAATTTTTACGCAACGCTCCGCCTCTCTTCCGGAAGTCTTCTCCTCCATCAGTCCCCTCCTTCCATAAGTTTCCTTCTTCTCATAGAATTTCCCCGGATAGCTCAAATTACTATTGAAAGACGAAATCTTCATCTCTATACTGTTACTGTTAAACACAAAATCTACTAAAAAATAACTGTGAGAGAGCAATATGCTTCTAACGGATCTTTCTTTTCTGTTTCGGTTTCTCCCCCTGTGGCTCCTTGGCTGGTTCGGAGCCGGGTTGCTGAAAAATTCCGGGACCCGGCAAGTGTTTCGTCAGCTGTGGCTCATGGCCGGCAGCATAGTCTTTTATCTGGGCGGATTCTCCCTTCAAAGGCTGTGGCCCCTGGCGCTGCTGCTCCTTTCTGTAGGGGTAAACTATGCTCTCTCGGTGCTGATGGCAGCTTCCCGGAGCAGATCTCCAAAAGCTTCTGCGTGCTGCCTGATTCTGTCTGTTGTCTTTAATCTCAGTATTCTGATCTGGTTCAAATATTCTACCGAGGGCGTTCCCCTGGGCATGAGCTTCTATACCTTTTCCGCCATTTCCTACTGCATCGATGTGTTCCGCGGAGAGTATTTCCCTAAGGACATTCTGCTCTTTCTGAATTATCTGCTGTTCTTTCCCAAGATGCTGCAGGGCCCCATCAGCCGGTTTCGGGACTTTCAGGAGGATATGGATAAGGTCTGCGATTCCCGCCTTCCCGACCCGGACAAGTTAGAAGAGGGGCTCATCCTGTTTATCTGCGGCATGGCTCTCCAGGGCGTTCTGGCAGGGAAGCTGGGCTCCCTGTGGTCCCATGTGTGGAGCATCGGCCCCTACGGCTTCGGAACGATTCCCCTCTGGATAGGCGCCTGGGGATACTCCCTGCAGCTGTATTTTGATTTCTTCGGCTATTCTCTTATGGCCCTGGGTCTGGCGGGCATAGTGGGCTTTACCCTTCCTCAAAACTTTGATTCTCCCTACGCCTCCCTGTCCTTCTCGGATTTCTGGCGTCGCTGGCATATGACTCTGGGAAGCTGGTTCCGGGATTATCTTTACATTCCTCTGGGCGGAAGCAAAAAGGGTACCGGCCGGCTGTTTCTGGCAACGGCGGTTACCTGGCTGGCCACCGGCCTCTGGCACGGTCCGGGATGGAATTTCCTTCTCTGGGCAGGTCTCTTCTGTTTTCTGATCCTGTTGGAGCGAGGCCACCTTCGGAAGCATCTGAAAAAGTTTCCGCTTCTTGGGCATATTTATGTGCTGCTCCTGGTTCCCATGTCCTGGATGGTCTTTGTCATAGGTGACCTCAAATCTCTCAGGGAAATGCTGCAGGTCATGTGCTTCATCCCTCTGAAGGGAAGCATGGCCCCCGGCATTCTGGACGGCATGGCCGCCCTCCGTCCTTACATATGGGTGCTGGCTCTGGGCATTCTCTTTGCCACCCCCTACCCGGAAAAGCTGCTGCGCAAATACATCCATACCTGGCCGGTGCGCCTGCTGATGCTGGGTCTGTTCTGGTTTTCTGTCTGGCAGATTTACAAATCCGGTTCCAGTCCCTTCCTGTATCTGGCATTTTAGGAGGGAAGGCATATGGATAAGATCAAAACCCTTTTTAAGCAGTATCCTCTGGCCCTTCTGCTGGCCCTCAGCTGGCTTATTCTGTCCGGGTGGGGTCTGGTAAATTTCTGCCTTCAACCATCCGAATATTCCGAAATACATACCACAGGAGCAATGTTGACCGGGGATACCACCCTGATAGGATCTTTCTTTGAGGGGCCCGGAGGCACTTCTTCGACCTCGTCTGTCTCTTCAGTCCTCAACCGAAAATCGCTCCCCGTCCCTGCCTCTTACCCGAAATCCGACCCGGAGGGAGCTCAGGATTCTCCTCTCTTTCATCGAAGCGCTGCTTACAGTCCGGAACGGGAAGCTTCGGACCTGTCCGGGATCCTTCCGGATCAAGAGTTATATCCTGAGTCTGATCCGGGCTCTGAGCCTCTTCCTGAGGAAGCTGCAGAGCCTGAGCCGGAATATACTCCCTTTGCCAGCGTTCCCCGGACTCCCTCCGAGCCCCGGCACCCTCTCTATGATGATGTGGGAGCTACTGCTTTGGATACCCCCGCAGACTATATCACTGTGGAGGATGACTACTTCGATCACGCTCTGTTTTTAGGCGACTCCCGCATAGAGGGCATGTCCATGGCCTCCGGTCTGAATAACGCGGATTATCTGTATCTCCGGGGTGTGGGCATCGGCTATATGTCCGTTCTGGACCTTTTCTATGTCAGCGGCGGACGTTTTGTTCAGGAGGATGCTCAGCTCACATCTGTTCTTCAAAAAAACGACTATAATGTCTTCTATATCTGTTCCGGCATCAACGGCATGGGAGAGGAAGGTCCCGAGGATTTTGCCCGACACTACAAGGAAATCATCGATCTTCTTCTCTCCTACCACCCGGATGCTCTGGTATTCATCCTGTCCATTATGAATGTGACCAAGGAATACTCTGACTCCAATGATCTGGTTAACAATGACAACATCAACAGCCGGAACTACCGTCTGGCTCAGCTGGCAGACGGGAAACAGATCTTTTATCTGGACCAGAACCCCGTGGTCTGCAGCGAGGATGGCGGACTGGATCCTGAACTCAGCACGGATGGCTATCACATCCGGGCTCAGCACTATGCTCTGGTTTCTGATTTTCTTCGTCAGAGGGGCATTCCTCTTCCGGAATAAATCCTCAGGAAGAATAACTGAAGAAGAATTCCTCAGGAAGATCAGCTCAAGAAGAATTCCTCAGAAATTCATCCTGTCCATACTGCAAAAGATGTTCCGCGGAGCTCACATTTTCTCCTAACGCAAAACCGCCGAATGCTGTGATAACAGACACTCGGCGGTTTTATTTTAGTTTTATTCGGTTTGATCTGACATTGTAGGGGTAATCCTTCCCTGCCCCGTCAGCACATCTCCTCGGGTTTGAATACTTCATCGAAGCGTTCAGCGGTGAGAAAGCCCAGGGTGACGCAGGCTTCCTTCAGAGAAGTCTCATGCTCGAAAGCATAGTGGGCAGTCTTGGCTGCGTTCTCGTATCCTATGTAGGGATTCAGAGCCGTCACCAGCATCAGAGAATTGTACAGATTGTCGTGCATCTTCTGGCGGTTGGCCTTGATGCCCGCAGCGCAGTTCTCCGTGAATGCTGTAATGGACTCAGCCAGGAGCCTTGCAGACTGAAGAAAATTGTAGGCCATGACCGGCATGAAAACATTCAATTCAAAGTTTCCCTGGGAAGCCCCCATGCTGACTGCCACATCATTGCCCATGACCTGCACCGCCACCATGGTGACCTGCTCGCACTGGGTAGGATTCACCTTTCCGGGCATGATGGAGGAGCCGGGCTCGTTGGAGGGAATGGTGATCTCTCCGATGCCCAGACGGGGACCGGAGGCCAGCCAGCGCACATCGTTGGCGATCTTCATCATGTCTGCTGCCAGAGCCTTGATGGCGCCGTGGCAGAAGACCAGCTCATCCTTGGAAGTCAGAGCGTGATATTTATTGTCAGCGGTTACGAAGTCCTTGCCTGTAAGGGCTGCTACCTTTTCAGCCACCAGGGTGTCAAAGCCGGCAGGGGCGTTCAGTCCGGTGCCCACGGCCGTGCCGCCCAGGGCCAGAGCCTTCAGGGGCTGTACGGACATGGTCAGAAGGGCTGCGTCCTTCTCAAGGGAAGTACGCCATCCGCTGATTTCCTGAGAGAAGCGAATGGGAACTGCGTCCTGAAGATGGGTGCGTCCGGATTTGACGGCATCGGCATTCTCCTCTTCCAGCTTGGCAAAGACTCTGATGAGGCCTTCCACTGCGGGAAGCAGCTTGTCCTCTACTGCCATAACGGCAGAGATGTGCATAGCGGTGGGAAAGGTGTCATTGGAGGACTGGCTCATGTTGATATCATCGTTGGGATGACAGAGCTTCTCTCCGGCGATCTCGTTGGCTCTGTTGGCAATGACTTCATTGGCATTCATGTTGGACTGGGTACCGGAGCCGGTCTGCCAGACCACCAAAGGAAAATGCTCATTCAGAGTGCCGGTAATGACTTCATCACAGGCCTGTTGAATGGCTGCCAGCTTTTGCTCCGTCATCTTGGCAGGCTTCAGCTCATGGTTGGCCTGGGCGGCAGCCTTCTTCAGGATGCCGAAGGCCCGGGTGATTTCCCGGGGCATAGTCTCAATGCCCACGCCGATGGGAAAGTTTTCATGGCTGCGCTCGGTCTGAGCGCCCCAGTACTTATCCGCAGGAACCTTCACCTCTCCCATGGAGTCATGCTCGATGCGATATTCCATTTGTATTCTCCTTTATTCGGTGAGCTTACAGGGTGGCCATGACGGTGTCCACAGCCTTCTTTACGATCTCCAGACCCTGCATCAGAGTGTCCATGGGGATGACGCAGGAGGGCATCAGCTTCACCACACTGTCATCTCTGCCGGCGCGCTCCAGGATCAGCTTGTTCTTAAAGCACTCCTGAAGGACAGCCTTGGAGACGGCGTTCTTGTTCATTTCAATACCCCACATGCAGCCGATACCGCGGATGGAGATTCCCTTGTCACCGTATACATCCACGATATTCTTCTGCAGGAACTCTCTCATGACGGCTTCACGCTCTTTGACGCCCTCTTCCACCTTGGCTTCCAGCACATACTCCAGGCTGGCCTTAGAGGCTACGAAACCAAGCTGGTTTCCACGGAAGGTGCCGTTGTGCTCGCCGGGCTTAAGGCTGTCGTACTCAGGCTTTACCAGTACCATGGCCATGGGCAGACCGATGCCGCCGATGGACTTGGACAGGCACACCATGTCGGGCTCAATGCCGGCCCGCTCAAAGCTGAAGAAACGTCCGGTTCGGCAGCAGCCTACCTGGATATCGTCAATGACCAGGAGGATGTCGTTCTTTGTGCAGAACTCACGCAGGTCTCGCAGATACTGCTCACTGAACACATAGATGCCGCCCTCTGCCTGAACCGTCTCCAGAAAGATGGCTGCGGGCTTGGAAACGCCGGAATGATCGTCATCCAGCAGGGTCTGCATGTATTTGATGGTGTCCAGCTCAGGGAACATGTAGGGAGCGGGAATGTGAGTGCAGTTGCCCAGAGAGATGCCTGCGGCGTTACGGTCCGTGCGGTCCGTGGTCAGCTCCATGGAGCCCAGGGTCATGCCGTGGAAGGCGCCCATGTAAGCCCAGACATTGCTTCTCTGCTTGGCCTTCCGGGCCAGCTTCAGAGCCAGCTCGATACAGTTGGTTCCGGTGGGACCGGGGAAAGCGATCTTATAGTTCAGACCGCGGGGCTGAAGGA
Organism: Lachnospiraceae bacterium; assembly: GCA_021442595.1. Lineage (GTDB taxonomy): Bacteria > Bacillota > Clostridia > Lachnospirales > Bianqueaceae > RUG760. Next base: position 17,916 of record JABUST010000109.1, read on the forward strand.
TCTTGGTCTGCATGGTTTCGATCAGTTCGGCCTTGGGAGCCGTCATCATGTCCATCCAGTGCATGACGCCATCGCCCTGAAGATACTCAATGACCTTACCCTTGATGTAAGGGTTGTTGTGACCATAATTCAGCGCGCCGGCACCATCGAAAAAGTCGATATAGCTATTTCCATCGACATCTGTGACGACAGATCCCACTGCAGTAGTGAATACAGCCGGGAAATTACGGCAATAAGAACGTACATCGGACTCGTAGGTCTCGAAGATTTCTTTCTGCTGCATAATAATAACCTCCACTTTAAGTGTAATTGTTCATGCACTTTGGGTGACATGCTTTATCAGTATAACATTGCAGGGACATGGGGGCAAGAACATATTTTACCCGTTTTACTATCCCCTAATTCTGCGTTTCCGGGGACTTGGTGCTCTTATCTTCCACCAGATTGTTCAGCCAGACACCTTTGCCCACCAGGATCAGACCGATGGCGATCTTAATGAGGTCCAGCAGATTGATGCACAGGAACATGCTCTTCAGCGGCATATCCGTGAAACGAGAAAGAATGAAGGAGGTGGGATAGGCCACCAGACACAGGAATACACTGTCAAACAGGAAGGTGATCAGGGTCTTTCCGCCGGTGCGGAGCGTGAAATAGCAGCTGTGCACCAAAGCTCCGATGGGCATGCAAAGGCTGGCGATCCTCAGGAGCTGAATGGCCAGCTCCTTTACCTCATCCGTCACATTGTACAGCTGAGGGAACAGAGGCGACAGCACAAAGGACACCAGCCCCGTAACAGCCGAGACGCTCAGAGAAAAGGTCATGATGCGGCTGTCTGTAATGCGGGCCTCTTCCATGTCTCCGCTGCCCAGGGCCTGCCCCACAAAGATGGAGATCACAGTTCCGAAGGAGAAAAACATAATGGAGAACAGGCTGGTCACTGTGCTGTTAATGTTGACGGCGGCCACTGCACTGAGACCTCTGGTGGAGTAGCTCTGGGAGATGGCGGCCATGCCGGCAGACCAGAGAAACTCATTGATGGTCAGAGGAACTCCCTTGCGGATCACATCCATCACCAGTCCGGAAGGCATTTTCTCATGCTTGAAAAGTCCGGACATAAAGGTGAACCGGTCCACATGGCGGTGGGTCTCCCACATCATGATGCCCGCTTCCACATAGCGGGAGATCACGGTGGCCAGGGCAGCGCCCGCCACTCCCATGGCCGGAGCTCCGAAATGTCCGAAAATAAATACATAATTCCCCACCAGGTTGACAAACACGGCGATGATGCCTGACTGCATGGGCAGTCTGGTCTCACCGAATTCCTTTAAGGATGACCCGTATACCTGGGAGGCCACAAAGGGCGGCAGTCCTATGAACATGATCCGCAGATAGCGCATGCCTTCCGATAAGGTGATGGCCACCTTCTCCGGTGCATCATCTCCTGTCAGGAACAGGGAGATCAGCTCTCTGCCCCAGAGGAAAGCCACCAGATAAAATATCCCCAATATGATGACGCCCACCACGATTTTCATACGGACTGTGGCTCTGGCACCGGCTTCATCTCCGGCTCCGAAGAACTGGGCGGTGAAGATGCCGACGCCGGACAGGGATCCGAAGATCACCAGGGTGAACACGAAGATCAGCTGATTGGCGATGGCCACACCGGACATCTGCTCTGTTCCCACCTGGCCTACCATGATATTATCCAGCAGAGATACGAAGTTGGTGATCAGGTTCTGGATTACCATGGGAATGGCCACAATCAGGATCTTCTTATAAAACGCTTTATCCCCGATGAATCGGCTGAGAAATGAATTTTTCTTCATGATTTGAGATATCCTTTGACTTATGGTGGTATACTTGCACAGATGTCTCCGAAACAATGGGGAGCATACTGACTGACGAGGTACCCATCATGTATTATTTTAACAGTGATTACACAGAAGGGGCTCATCCCCGGATCCTGCAGAAGCTGATAGACACAAATATGGACCAGACCGGCGGATACGGCGAGGATGCCTACTGCCGGGAAGCCCGGGAGCTGATCCGCCGGGCCGTGAACTGTCCCGATGCAGACGTGCATTTTCTTGTGGGGGGCACCCAGACCAACTATACGGTCATATCATCCATCCTGCGTCCCTACGAAGGGGTGCTCTGCGCTCCTACCGGCCATATCAATGTCCATGAGACAGGGGCCGTGGAAGCCAGGGGCCATAAGGTACTGACTGTCACGGGGGCAGAGTCACCGGAGGAGGAAAAGGCTCTGAAGGACGGAAAAATCACCGCCTCCCAGATCCGACGGGCAGTTCTTCTGCAGCGGGAGGACGGAGCTCATGAGCATATCGTGAAGCCGGGCATGGTTTACATCTCCCTTCCCACGGAACTGGGAACCCTGTACTCTCTGGAGGAGCTTACCGCCATCTCCCGGGTCTGCCGCGGAGAAGGGCTCCCCCTCTTTGTGGATGGGGCCCGGCTGGGCTATGCCCTGGGGGCTCCTGCCAATGACATTTCTCTTCCGGATCTGGCTTCCCTGGCAGATGTGTTTTACATCGGCGGTACCAAGGTGGGTCTCCTCTTCGGAGAAGCCGTAGTCATCACCGCGGAGCCTCTGAAAAAAGAGTTCCGCTATATGATGAAGCAGTCCGGAGCCATGCTGGCCAAGGGCCGCCTATTGGGTGTCCAGTTCGGTGAGGCCTTCCGGGATGATCTGTATACAGAGATGGGCCGCCATGCCATGGGCCTTGCCCTGAGGCTGAAGCAGGCTTTCCTGGACAAGGGCTATCCTCTGTATGCAGACAGTCCCACCAATCAGCAATTCTTTATTCTGCCGGATGAAAAGCTGGAGAAGCTCAGCCAAAACTTTGTCTTTGAACCCTCCGGCCGGGTGGATGAGACCCACCGGGCTGCCCGGTTCTGTACCAGCTGGGCCACCACAGAGGAAGCAGTGGACGCCCTCATCCGTGCACTGTAATTCCTTTAGCCGGTCATTATGCCGGTATGGCTTTCTCAGTATGACTCTCTTTCCCCGGGACTCTGCTCCGGTCTGCTTGCCCATAAGAGAGCCTCTTGCCATACTTATATCGATAGTTCAGCCATGGGATCCCGAAAGGACTCCATGGCTGTTTTTTATTTCTTTTCAACCAGCACCCGGACGCCGTAGGGCTCCATCTCCAGGGCGGAGCCTGCCTCTTCTCCGGTAAACAGATCCCTGCCCGGGTGCGCAGTGTCTTTGCAGGTAAGGTCCACCGTGACCGCTTGGTCGGTATAGTTCTGGAAAAACAGAAAGCGTTCTGTATCATTTTCTCTGGAGGACACATGGACATTGTGGATGGTTTCCCCTTCCACATTAGGCCGGATGCCGCAGCTCCGGATGAGGTTTCCCACCAGATGGTCATTGAACTCCGGGCACCGGGGGGCCACATACCAGGCCCGGCCCTCTCCGTAAGCGTTCACCGTGACAGCAGGCTCTCCCTTATAAAACTCTCCGTCATACACGGCTCTGACCTGAGCAGTCTCCGCATGGATCAGGGCGCACATTTCCTTTGCAAAGAAGGAAGCGCTGCCGCACATCGGCTTCAGGGGAACGGTTTCACCGTCATAAAGGGCATCCACATCCTCCTGCCAGAGACCGAAGACCTCCCGAAGGCCATCTCCCGGCATACCGCCCAGGAAACAAAGATCGTTTTCGTTGACCATGCCCGTAAGGTAGGTGCCCACCAGGGTACCTCCGGCCGCCACGAAGGCCTTCAGCCGTTCTGCCACTCCGGGCTTCAGCATGTACAGCATAGGGGCGATCACCAGCTTGTAGCCTTCAAAGGAGTCCAGAGAATCGATGACATCCACATTCACATTCCGGTTCCAGAAGGCCCGGTAGAAGCTGCGAACGGTTTCCTCGTAGTCCATGTGCTGACGGTTGAAGCCCTGGAAATCGTGAAGGATCCAGCGGTTCTCCTGATCCCAGATGACGGCAGCTTCGGCTTTGACCCGGCTGCCGATGACGGCATCCATCTGCTTCAGCATGTCTCCCATGCGGGCCACTTCCCGGAAGACCCGGGTATGCTCATGCCCCACATGGTCCACCACGGCTCCATGGAACTTCTCACAGGAGCCCCGGCTCTTGCGCCACTGGAAATACTGGACGCTGTCACTGCCCTGGGCTACTGCCTGCATGGAGGACAGGATGTGCACCCCCGGTCTTTTCAGCTTGTTCACGGGATGCCAGTTGACCTGGGAAGGGGTGGATTCCATCAAAAGGAAGGGTCTGTCCGGGAACAGACACCGGATCTGGTCATGGGCCAGAGCCCTGTCTGCCGGCAGCACCGTATTATGCTCCGGTCCGTTCCAGGTGGGATAGTTGTCCCAGGAGGCGAAGTCGCACACCTCTCTGAACTTTGTATAGTCCAGCAGCTCATAGGTGTCCATCATGTTGGTGGTGACGGGAAGGTGAGGGGTCAGCTCCTTCAAAGGAGCCACCTCTGCCTTCATAAAGTCCACGGTCTGATGGGTGACAAAGCGCATCCAGTCCAGCTTCAGGGCGTGGACCGAGTGTTCTCCTATGGGACTGGGGGGCTCGATCTGGCTCCAGGAGGTATAGGTATGGCTCCAGAAGCGGGCCCAGTATTGGTGATTCAGTTTGTCCAGGGTGCCGTACTTGGTTTTCAGAAATCCCCGGAAGGCCTCTGCGCACAGGGGGCAGAAGCAGATGCCACCGAATTCGTTGGAGATGTGCCAGGCCAGCAAAGCAGGATGATCCTTGTATCGCTCCGCCAGTTTTCGGTTGATGGCTGCTGCCTTCTCCCTGTAGACAGGGGATGTGTAGCAGTGGTTATGCCTCTCTCCCTGAAACTCTCTTACCCTTTCCGGGGTCATGCGCCGGATCTCGGGATATTTGGCTGCCATCCAGTTGGGCTTGGCTCCCGTGGGGGTGGCCAGGATGACCTTGATGCCGTTTGCATGGCATTTATCCATCATGGTGTCCAAGAAGGAGAAGTTATAGACCCCTTCCTCCGGCTCCAGCTCTGCCCAGGAAAAGATGCCCATGCTGACCTGGTTGCACCCGGCCAGCTTCATAAGGCGCATATCCTCATCCCAGATCTCCGGTGTCTCCATCCATTGCTCGGGATTGTAATCTCCCCCATGGAGAAAATGGGGGAAGGAGGGAAACAGAGGGGCGTATCCTTCTCTCTCCTGCTGCTGTATCACGCTTGCTTCATTCATTTGTACTTTATTCCTGTGTACTTTATTTCACTGTAATTTCTTTTCTGTTCATGAAGGTCAGAAGCCCTTCTTTGATCTGCCGGGAATCGCCCTTGATCACAGGGATGCGGGCCATGATGGCCAGCTCTTCACTGTTGGAGATACGCTCCTCCTTGCCGGCGGCGGGCTTCAGGATGACGTCACACTGAGACAGAAGCAGCAGACGGTCCCGGCGACTCACATCCGTAACGGGAATCATCCGCTCTCTCAATTGCAGACGATCTCTGTCCAGCATGACCCTGTCAGACACCAGCAGGCGCATGTGGGGATACTGCTCCATCACTTCTTCCAGAGCAGCCACCACCTGCATACACTGATCCAGGGTGAAGCGGGTGCCCTTACCGCCGTCATGCATCCATCCCACCACACAGGCCTCCGCGGGTCTCTTCATGGCACCGTAGCCGGGATACAGGTGATATCTGTCCCTTCCCTGCTGCTCTGCCATAATGGAATACATGAGATTCCGGTTGGTCATGGTTTTTCTGCGGTGGATGGTGCAGATCCTTGCCTCCGGCAGCAGCTCCCGAACCATGTCCCTGTCATGGGTGTTTTCCACCATAACAGCCCTGCACCAGGCAGCGCAGGTTTGAATGTCTTCCGGGGCCACATCCACGTTTCGGCCCAGATAATAGTATATCTGACAGCCGTTTCTGATCCTGTCATCCACAAACATTTTCAGCCTGCGGCTGTACTTTATGCTGTCCAGCAAAATGATTCTGTACTTTCCGGCTCCGCGAAACAGAAGGGAATCCAGCGCTTCCACCTTGGTCCGGATACCATGGCGCCACATCTGCTCCTCCAGACCGCCGATACCTCCGCTGGGCAGGCGGCCTTCGTAGACCACCAGCACCCCGGGTCTATCCGGCGCCGTTTTGAGGGCGTTTTTTTTCGTCAGCTCCATAAGCTCATACAGAGCCTTTTCAGGTATCTCTCCCAGGACCTTCCCCTTATCGTATCTGTCCAGCAGATAGCCGGTCTCTCCGATATTGCGGCCGGCTGCCGGCAATCCGCTCTCAATGGCCATGGCGACTCTGGCACCGATGGCATCCGGCTTCTCGTCCGGGATGAGGCATACGTCGATATCTTCTTTCAAAAGGAAGGAGGTGAGGGCCATATCTCCCTTATCCGGCACCGCCCGCGCCAGTTTGCCCAAAGAGCTCTCACATTCTCCCCGAAGGAAAAAGCGGATGTTGACCCGGTCTCTCTCTGCCTGAAGGATCATCCGACGGACATACTGCAGGCCGTTCTCTTTGGTCAGAGGCCCGGGGATGAGGACGTTGATCCTCTCCTTCTGTTTTCTCTGCCGACCGGTTTCCATGAGATAGTTTCCGGGTCGGTTCATGCGATGGGTCTTCTCCAGATGGCCGTAGATCAGCTCCACGGAGGACAGAAGCTTCTCGGAGTAGTACAGGATCTCCTGGGCATCCCGGAACAGTTCCTTCCAGGTCTGCAGCCAGGATTCCGGTGATTCCGCAGCAAATCCGGTTTTGCTCTTTTGCCGGCACAGCTCGCAGTTTCTCTGCTCCTTGCGGCAGAGCTGTTTTTTCAGGTTCAGCAGCTGCCCCGTGGGACAGATGCAGAAATGATCCAGCAGCATGATGACCAACCGGGAGCCCTGTGCGTCTGCAAAGCGGCGGACCCTGTGCATCAGCTCCTCCACCTTGGGGAACCCGTAAAGAGAACCCATGATGACCCGCCTGGTGGTGATCTTCTCTCCCATCTCCAGTACCTGGTCCATGGTCTCGAAGGCAAAACACATGCGGAAGGTGTCATATTCCAGAGCTGCCAGGTAGCACTGGGCCGTCCGGGAGTACTCCACGGTCATGACGGCCTCGTTTTCCTTCAGCTTTTCATCGATGTAGCGGCGCATGTAGGCGTCGGCGGAGGGATCTCCCTCCTGGTGGAAAATGATCCTGCGCCGTTCGGACCGGGTGCCTACCATACGGGAAAAGGCGTAGGCACGGATCTCTGCCAGGGGATCTCCCTGCTCAAACTGCTCCAGTGCCTCCTTATATTCCGGTGTCTCATGCCGCAGGATCTTCTCCTGCTTCCGGCTGAGCATGCGCTCTCCCTCCAGCATGTCCGTGGCAAAGCGATCGTTCTTTACATACAGATTCTCCGCCATGACATTGCGGTAGCCTGCTCTGGCGGCTCTCATGGCCCACTCTATGTCGGCTCCGTCCAGTTCACGGAAGCTCTGCTGATTCAGCACACCAATCTTATGGACCACTTCCCGGCTCATGGCCATACAGAAGCCTACTCCGTAGGGAACGGTGGTGTAAAGAGACCGGATCTCCCGAAAAATGGCGTCGGTGGTCTCCACCGGGTCATCATCGAACAGACGGTTCCGGCGGTTGGGCACAGGGAAGCCGGCAATGAGACCATGGTTGGTGAAGGGGGTCACGCTGGCCACGGTCAGGTCCT
>JABUST010000113.1 GCA_021442595.1 Lachnospiraceae bacterium
AGCTCCATGGTCAGCTGGTTGTGGTCGGTGGCAATGTTGGTTGTGGTGAAGATGGGAGCAAGCTCATGCTGGGCAGGAGCAACCTCATTGTGCTCGGTCTTGGCCAGGACCCCCAGCTTCCAGAGCTCGTCGTTCAGGTCCTTCATGAAGGCTTCGATACGGGGCTTGATGGCGCCGAAGTAGTGATCGTCCAGCTCCTGTCCCTTGGGAGGCTTGGCACCAAAGAGGGTGCGGCCGGTATAGATCAGGTCGGGGCGGGCATCATACAGCTTCTTGTCCACCAGGAAATACTCCTGCTCGGGACCCACAGTAGTTCGGACAGAGGTGACCTCCGGGTTTCCAAAGAGCTTCAGCACCCGAAGGGCCTGGCGGTTAATGGCTTCCATGGAACGCAGCAGAGAGGTCTTCTGGTCCAGGGCTTCTCCGCCGTAGGAGCAGAAAACGGTGGGGATGCACAGGACCCCGTCCTTAATGAAAGCATAGGAAGTGCAGTCCCAGGCGGTGTAGCCTCTGGCCTCAAAGGTGGCCCGGAGTCCGCCGGAGGGGAAGGAAGAGGCATCCGGCTCACCCTGGATCAGTTCCTTTCCGGAGAACTCCATGATGACCTTTCCACCCTCCTTGGGAGAAATAAAGCTGTCATGCTTCTCGGCAGTGACGCCGGTCAGGGGCTGGAACCAGTGGGTGTAATGGGTGGCTCCTTTCTCCACGGCCCAGTCCTTCATAGCATTGGCCACCACCGTGGCCACATTCTGGTCCAGAGGCTCTCCCTGCTTCATAGTGCGCTGCAGAGCCTTGTATGTATCCTTGGGAAGCCGGGCTTCCATGGTGCTGTCGTCAAATACCATTGAGGAAAAAATCTCATCGATCATGGTGGGTCTCCTTATCATGCTAAAATGAACAGAAAAAAAGCGACCCTGATGCCTGCGGGTTTCACCGCAAAGGACGTCATTGTCGCTTGATTGATCTGTATTCGGTTATGGAACAAGGCGTATCTTACACCCATCCATTTGCAATGTCCAACACTTTTTCCTGCACTTTTTGAGATTCGTGCACTCTACATAGCCATTTCCTGCAGTCCAACTCTTCTTTTGTTGCAACCTCACAAGGCTCTCTCGTTGACTGCTCAGCTTCCCTATACTATAATTTCATGTCAAAATCAAGTGGCCGATGACCGGACTTGCTATTAGTATATGCCTGTGTCCCGTGGCTGCCGATCCGGCTTTCGGTAAGTAGATACCAACATCCCACACATGCCGACAGGCTTTCGCCTTAAGGTTTTGCAGAAAGGAGCTCCCCATGCTTTGCACCGAACAGGATGTATTTGAGTTTATCCGCCAGGAGGATGTGAAATTCATCCGCCTTACCTTCTGCGACATTACCGGTCGCCAGAAGAATATTTCCATTATGCCCCATGAGCTGCAGCGGGCCTTCTCCACCGGTATCTCCTTCGACGCTTCGGCCATAACGGGTTTTGGCGACGAGGTGGCTTCGGACCTGTTTCTGGTGCCCATTCCCTCCACCCTCTCCGTCCTTCCCTGGCGTCCCTCCAGGGGCAAGGTGGTGCGCATGTTCTGCAAGATCCTCCGCCCCGACGGTTCCGCCTTTGAGCTGGACAGCCGCCGCCTTCTGGTGAATGCTGTCAGGGAGGCTCGCCGGCAAGGTATCACGGTGCAGTTCGGCTCCGAGTTCGAGTTCTATCTGTTTAAGACCGACGAGAGCGGCGTTCCTACCACAGAGCCTCTGGACCATGCAGGCTATATGGACGTAGCTCCTGAGGATAAGGGGGAAAATGTCCGGAGAGAGATATGCCTGAACCTGGAGTCCATGTCCATCAGCCCGGAGAGTTCCCACCACGAGGAGGGTCCCGGTCAGAACGAGATCGACTTCCGTTACTCCGACGCTCTCAGCGCTGCTGATAATGCCATGCACTTCATTTCCGTGGTAAAGGCTGTGGCTCTGAGCAACGGTCTTTACGCTGACTTTTCTCCAAAACCCATTCCGGGAGAGAGCGGCAGCGGCATGCATATCAACATGTCCGTAAAATCCGACAGCGGTGTGGATGTGTCTCCTGCTTTCATGGCAGGTATCCTGGATCACATCCGTGAAATGACCGCCTACCTGAACCCCACGGAGTCCTCCTATCTCCGGTTGGGAGAAAAGAAAGCGCCCCGGTACATCACCTGGTCTCCCCAGAACCGTTCCCAGCTGATCCGCATCCCTGCAGCCCAGGGAGAATACAAACGCATGGAGCTTCGTTCTCCCGACCCCACAGTCAATCCCTATGTGGCTTATGCCCTTTTGATCTATGCCGGTCTGGACGGTATCCGAAGAGGGCTTACCCCTCCGGAGCCTGTGAATGTAAATCTGTACACAGCAGATGTCTCCGTGACCGGTGCTTTGGAGCAGCTGCCCTCCTCTCTGACAGAAGCCAGAGCTATTGCTTCCCGCAGCAGTTTCATTCAGAATGTTCTTCCCAAAGGTATGCTGTTTGAAGGGTAACGATCCTCATGAGTAAAGGAAAGAACACCTACCGCATCCTGCTGGCCGGCGGCAATGACAGGATGTGCGAGCTTCTCTCGGAACTTCTCCCCCGCAGCGGCTATGAGCCGGTGCTGAGAGTCTCTTCCGCAGGAGAGCTGCGGCGGAAGATGCTGGATCTTCAGGTGGACATTGTCATCATCAATGCGCCTCTGAAGGACGAATTCGGCACCCAGGCAGCCCTGGATGCGGCGGCGGACAATCTGGCGGTCCTGCTGCTGGTTCCCGGAGAAACACTGGAACAAATCACCTATCAGGTGGAGGATGAGGGCATCATCACCCTGGGTAAACCTGTGAACAAACAGATTGTCTACACCGCAGTGAAAATGCTGTCGGCCCTGCGTGCAGGACTCCTGCGCATGGAGAAAAAGAACCGTGCCCTCCAGGACAAGATGACAGACATCCGCACCCTGAACCGAGCCAAATGGCTGCTGATCGAACAGCACCGCATGACGGAGGTCCAGGCCCACCACTACATTGAAAAGCAGGCTATGGATATGCGCCTTTCCTCCCGGGAGGTGGCAGAGAGCATCATCCGCACCTACGATGCATAAACAAAGAAAAGAGCAAGCCCCTGCAATCCGCTCAATAAGCGGTTTTGCAGGGGCTTACCAATATTTTGCGCTATATTCGGATATTACAAACCTTTTATTTTTCCTTCAGCTCATACAGATCTGTCCTTCTGGCAGAGAGTATGGGCAGCTGCCTGCGGATCTCCTCCACCCGGGATAGATCCACCTTTGTCATGAGCCGGCCTTCTCTCTCATCCAGCTGAGATACTACAGCGCCCCAGGGATCTGCCAGAAGGCTGTGTCCCCAGGCATGGTAGGAGGCTGTCATATCTCTTGCATCGGAGGTGGCAGCAATGTACAGCTGGTTCAGCATGGCCTGAGACCGGAGATTCAGCTCCCAGTGGGCCGGACCGGTAGTCATGTTGAAAGCCGCAGGCACCAGCACCATGCGGGCACCTTTCAAAGCCATGAGCCGCAGAGTCTCCACAAAGCGGATATCAAAACAGATACACAGTCCCATGAGGCCGAACTCCGTTTCGAACACCGTGAAGTGGTCTCCCGGTGTCAGGGTGTCGGACTCTCTGAAGGACTGCCCGCCTGTGACATCAATGTCGAACAGGTGGACTTTTCTGTGTTTGGCGATCTGTTTTCCCTCTCTGTCAAAAACGTAGGCCGTGTTATAGATGAGGATCTTCTCCTGCCCGCTTTCTGTCTGAAGGACCTCTTTCTCCGGCACGGAACCTGCGGAGAGATATATGCCGCACTCCGCTGCCAGGGAAGAAAGAAACTGCCAGGTGGGTCCACCCTTCTCCTCTGCTCTCGGAGGAAAGTTTTTTGACTCGTAAGGGCAGGCAAACATTTCCGGCAGACAGACCATGTCTGCCCCATCTGCCGCTGCCTGCCGGACAAGGTCTCCCACATAGGACTGTGCCAGCCCCGGATCCTCTTTTACAAGGGTCTGGAGCTGGCACAGTATCATAGTATCATGAACCATGTGATTCCCGATTTCTTATCTTATACACCGGAATAAGCGGCAAAACCTGCATCGATGGGCAGGATCACACCGGTGATGGCAGAAGCTGCCTTGTCGTCACACAGGAACAGGGTAGCACCGATGAGTTCGTCTGCATCGACAAAACGGTTGGTGGGGGTACCGTTCAGGATCTTTGCGGAACGAGCGGTGGGAGTTCCGTCAGCGTTGAACAGCAGAGCCTTGTTCTGAGCAGATACCAGGAATCCGGGAGCGATGGCGTTGCAGCGAATGCCGGTGCCTGCGAAGTGGGTAGCCAGCCACTGGGTGAAGTTGCTGATACCGGCCTTGGCAGCGGAATATGCGGGGATCTTGGTAAGAGGTGTGTATGCATTCATGGAAGAGATGTTCAGAATGCAGCCGGCCTTCTTTTCCACCATGTCTTTAGCGAAGACCTGGGTGGGAAGCAGGGTGCCCTGGAAATTCAGCTTGAAGACGAAGTCAACGCCGCTCTGCTCCAGATCGAAGAAGGACTTGCCGCCTTCCTTGGCCTCATGCTGATATTCGTTGTCGCAGGTGGCACGGGGATTGTTTCCGCCGGCGCCGTTTACCAGGATATCGCAGGGACCGAGATCAGCCAGAACTGCCTGATGAACAGCTTCCAGAGCTTCCGTCTCCAGAACGTTGGCCTTGTAGCCTTCCATGATCCAGCCCTGAGCCTTGCACTCCTCGGCCAGCTTCTTGACGGCGTCCTCGTTCAGGTCAAGGGCAGCCACCTTGGCGCCTGCCTCTGCGAAAGCCTTTGCCATAGCGCCGCAGATCAGACCGCCGGCACCGGTAACCACTACGACTTTGCCTGTGAAATCGATGTTAAGGGGAAGACTCATTTTGTTTACCTCCGAAAGAATATTTCTTGTTTTTTGAGAGCGGATTGAAATTAAAGATTGAAATAACGCTTGGCGTTGTTGAAGCTGATGTCCTCGGTGATGGCGCCCAGGGCCTCCATGTCAGCAGGATACTCGCCGTTCTCCACCCAGGTTCCCAGAAGGTTGCACAGGATGCGGCGGAAATACTCGTGTCTTGCGTAGCTCAGCAGGCTGCGGGAGTCGGTGAGCATGCCCACGAAGTTGCCCAGAATACCAAGGTTGCCCAGGGAGGTGAGCTGATTCTGCATGCCAACCTTATTGTCATTGAACCACCAGGCGGAGCCGTGCTGGATCTTGCCGGGGATGGTGTCATCCTGATATGCGCCGATGAGGGTATCCAGCCACTGATCGTCTGCGGGATTCAGAGAATACAGAATGGTCTTGGGAAGCTGACCGTCTCTGTCAAGCGCATCCATGACCTTGTGCAGGGCAGCGGAGGAATCCGTCACAGCCATACAATCATGACCGGTGTCTGCGCCCAGCTTTGCGAACATCCTGGAGTTGGGAGTGCGGAAGCAGCTGAAGTGGATCTGCATAGCCCAGCCCAAACGGGCATATTCGCGGCCGCAGTGAAGCAGCAGATAGGTCTGATAACCTTCGATCTCAGCCTTGGTGAGGGGCTCACCCTTCAGGGCCTTTGCAAGGGCAGCGTCCAGCTGTGCTTCGGAAGCTTCTGCATACATAACATAGTCCAGACCGTGATCGGCAGCCCGGCAGCCCACCTCATCGAAATACTCGATGCGGGCGGTGAGGGCCCTGGCTACATCTGCAGCTGTCTGAATGTCCACGCCGGAGGCCCGGGACAGCTTGGCAATGTATGCGGCGAATCCGGGCTTATGAATGTTCAGAGCCGGATCGGGACGGAAGCTGGGGCAAACCTTTACGGGGAAATCGGTCTGCTTGAGGAGCTTGTGATACTGAAGATCACTGCAGGGGTCATCGGTGGTTCCCACCATGGCCACGTTGGACTGCAGGATCAGTCCACGGGCAGAGAAGGAAGGATCCTTAACCTTTTCCTCCACCAGATCCCATACCTGCTGAGCTGTATTTCCGTTCAGCACACCTTCATAGCCGAAGAAATTCTTCAGCTCCAGATGGCACCAGTGATACATGGGGTTGCCAATGCAGCGGGGCAGGGTCTCAGCGAACTTCTGGAATTTTTCACGGTCAGGAGCATCTCCGGTGATGTAGTACTCGGATACGCCGTTGGAACGCATAATGCGCCATTTGTAATGGTCACCGCCCAGCCACAGCTGTGTAATGTTCTCAAAGCGGCGATCCTCGTAGATCTCCTTCGGATCGATGTGACAGTGATAATCGATGATGGGCATTTTAGCTGCATGCTGATGATACAGGGTCTTTGCCGTAGGATTTGTCAGAAGAAAATCCTCTGAAAGGAAAGGGACCATAGGACTGTTTCCTCCTTATAATATGTGAGTTCAGTATAACATGAATCACGCAAAAATGGGAAAAAGAAATTCAATTGCCTTTGTTAATTTGAAAACAAACAAGGAGCTCCCTCTCTGTTGAGAACCTTGCCTTAAGCGCTCCCCCGGCCACCCGGGAGCATATTCCATCTGCTTCACTCATGGCGCCTACATAGGCATATGCACAGACACATCACTCATCCGTGTTTTCCTTGACGAAAGCAGTGAAATATTATAAACTACTCTTTGACTCATTAAAAAGACAGGAGGTGTGCCCCCTTGGACGGACTCGGCATATTCTTTACTATTCTGGCAGTTCTGGTGGTCATCGTGGTCATCCTGTACTTCGTCGGCAAAAAGGCCGGTGCGAAGCAGGCAGAATCCCAGGCCATCATCGATAAGAATCGTCAGACCATCAACGCTTTCATCATTGACAAGAAAAAAGCCAAGGTGACCGAAGCTAACTTTCCCCAGAGCGTCATTGATCAGATGCCCAAACGCACCAAGCTCATGAAGCTGCCTCTGGTTAAAGTTAAGGTTGGTCCTCAGATCGTGACCATGATCTGCGACAAGCCCGTTTTTGAGGCCATCCCCCTGAAGAAGAATGTGCGGTTGGAGGTTTCCGGCGGCTATATCCTGGGCTTCAGCACCCAGAAGAAGGGTGAGAAGAAGGTGGAATTCGAACGCAAGCTCACCTGGAGGGAAAAGCTGAATCTGAAGCTCAACGATTGGCAGAACGCCCAGAGGGAGCAAAGAGACCTTGACCGTCAGGAGGCTATCGCCAAGGAAAAGGCCAAGCAGGCCAAAGCTGCCGCAAAGGCTGCCAAGAAGAGCAAATAATTTGATCTGCAGGTTCATGCATTGACAGGCAACACAGACTGAAATTCAAGCATGGACACATACAAGTTTGCAGACATACATAAAAAGGGACACCCCACCGGGTGTCCTTTTTTTAGTTTCAAACGGAATGTTTATTTCTATCCGACTTATGCTTCAATGTACAGCACGCCCAGGGTTCCGGGACCGCAGTGACTGGAGATGACAGAACCGGCTGTGGTAACGTGGATCTCTTTGAAATAGTGAAGAGACTCCAGATATGCCTTGATCTCCTGCGCTTCTTCGTCGGTAGCGGTATGGGTCACGAAAACATGGTCCGGTCTTGCCTTCAGCAGCTTCTCTTCCAGTTCCTTTGCATATTTGGGGAAGACCATCTGCCGCTTACCTCGGTACTTGGCGCCTACGCCCATGGTGCCGTCCACCACATCGATGCGGGGCTTGATTTTCAAAGCAGATGCCAGCAGGGCCGTGGTGGCGGTGCAGCGGCCGCCTCTTGCCAGATAGACCAGAGTATCGATGACAAAGCTGGCACGGACCTTGGGGATGATCTCCTCCAGCTCTTTCACGATATCCGCAGCCTTCATGCCTTCCTCCACCATGCGGGCGGCCTCCAGAATGATAAGACCTATGCCGGTGGAAAGATTCCGGGAATCCACCACAAACACCCGATCCTCTGCATCCAGGGCCTGAGCAGCCAGTCTTACAGAGTTGCAGGTGGTGGACATTTCCGTGCTGATGCCGAAGAACAGAATCTCATCTCCTGCTTCCACAGATGCCCTGATGGCATCCATGGCATCGTCCGGTGAAATAGCCGCCGTTTTAGGTGTATCCTTGGTGCGGTCAGCCCACTCGAAAATATCCGCAGGGTTAATGTCGACTCCGTCTCTGCCTGTTCTGTCACCGATGGTGACATACAGAGGGATGATGGTAGTTTTACAGCGGGCTGTCAGTTCAGGGCCCAGGTCATTGGTGCTGTCGGCAAAGATTCTTACCATGGTCGTTCTCCTTGTGCTTATCTAACCTTTACGCCGGCATCTTCAATGATTTTAACGAGGCCGGTGGTGGGTACGCTGTCATCGGGCATCTGGGGAAAATCGTAGGCAGTATAGTTGTTGCCTTCGATGATGGCGGGACCATCCTCCAGAATGCAGATGTCCCAGCCCACATATCGCATATCAGGTACCACCAGGGCTGCCGCCTCGGCCAGTGCCACTGCTTCTTTGAAATAAGGAATCCTGAATCCCCTGAAGGCCACTCCCGTGGCAGGATGGGCTTCCACCTTGTCCTGCCGATTTGTATGCCCGGGACCGATGACCACACCGGTCTCCATGTCCACATGGCAGGCATAGCCTCCGTTCTCCAGATTATCCACAAATTTCCCGTTGTTGCCGGTCTTCAGCACAGCATAGAGGCACTTTCCTTTTCCCTCTGTCACCAGGGTGCACAGTCTTAAACAGTTCACGCTTTCCGGGTACAGACGGCTCATTTCCGGGTGCTGCACCAGCAGCTCCTCCACTACGCCGAAATTTTTAGCGGGATCCCGCAGGTAGGTCGCCAAAGTCTCGGGAGAGTCAAATCGATCGGTACGGATCTTCTCAATGCCTTCTCCGCATTCTCCGTCATTGGGTTTGGCTACAATGTACTCCTTATTTCGGACAAATGCAATCAGTTGGTCATCATCTACCAGAGCCAGATCCAGAAACTCCCGTTTCAGGAAGGGTCCGAAGTGATGATAGAACTGATTCTTATCATCAAAAATGCCCACCCTGGTCTTGTCGTTCATGGCATCCAGGAAGCGCCGGTTCTTCAGGCGGGTCATGTAGGTCCGGCGGTCCCGGGCACCGATGTTATAAAACTCAAAGATGATGTAATCGTTGAAGCCGGCGCCGTAGATCAGAGCGCACCAGAGCATGTCAGCCAATATGAAGGCTTTGCTCTTTCCGTTGATATCCCGGACATGCTGCACATAGCCATTGATCTTATCTCCGCTCAGGTTCTTCAGGACCCGTCCGGCAAAATATCGGATGTTCATATATCTCCCCACCCATCAAAGCTCGTATTTTGTTCCTTCCTTGGCAAAGACCTCGGCTCTGATCCGGGCGCATTCCCGGGCCCGGTCCTCAAAGGCCAGCACCGGGGCCTGAACTCCGGCCAGCTTGAGGATGTACAGGGCCAGATCCGGATTCAGCACCAGCAGAGGGCCCACCAGATAAGTGGCGATGCAGTTATGAATGCGATAACCCTCCAGGGTGCTCTGCTTGTTGATGCCGCAGCCCCGAATGGAAGAAGCGAAATAGTGGTCCTCATTTTCTCCATAGCTGAAGCTGAAGGTGGTCTTGAATCCCTGGATGCGGATGTCCCCCTCTTCCGTCTTCACATTGCCGTCAAAAAGGGTGTTATAGCGGTGCATCATGTCGGTGCGGGATCTAAGGGGTGTAATTCCCAGAGCCGGATGCTCCACCTTGTCATCGAAGGTGATGGATGTGCCCAGGACCTCCATGGCGTTTCCCGTAAACAGGAACACCTTCCCGGCCTCGATCTGAGTCTTCATGACCTCCACATAGGGTTTTAAGGCGTTGATGGCCAGCAGCTGGGAGGATTCATTCATGGCTCCCATGTAGACCAGGTCCACGCTGCCGTTCGGAAAAGCGGGAGTCTCCGTGAGGGCGGTCTCGATGACCTCACATTCTTCTCCCAGAGACTGCTTCAGATATTTCACATTGAAGGGCTCCCCGAAAAGGTTGGCCACTTCGGGGAACAGGATCTCTATACGGATCATGCCTTTGTGCCTCCTTCCAGCTTTTCAGTCACATGGGCCACGATGCTGTCGGCCTGGGCCTGAGAGATGAAATACATGTCGTGGAGCAGGTAGATGTCCACCCCGGGGGCATAGGACAGATACTGCCACACATCCTCTTCTCTGTCACAGACGGTCATCCTGTCCTCGGGAACACCGGCCAGCAGCAGACGGAACCTGACATCCCGGCAGCGTTTTCCGCCGATGATGATCTTTTCAATGGAAGGATGGTTCAGAAATTCAAAGTCACAGTCATACATCCAGGAGAGGATCTCGTAGGAATCCCGGTTGTCGAAGATCTCGTCGATGTTCAGCATGACTTCCTTCCGGCCGGGCTCTCCGGCAGTATATTTGAATACCAGAGAACAAGCGATGGCATTGGAATCCTTGGCCACACAGGTGATCAGCTTTCTTCCTGCCACCACCCGGTCCGTCATGCGGGCCTTGGTGACCTTCATGGATTCCAGGGCAGTGTTTACCTTCTCCATGGAACCGGTGATCTCATGGAGCACGGTCATCATGGTAAGCTGATTGTAAATGTTGAAAACGGTGTTGGAGATCAGTTTGACCTTCGTCTCCTCCCCGCCGTGAAGGACCGTCATGGTCATGTTGTCCATGTCCACCTGCACAGCCCGGTAATCGATGTCCGGAAGTTTAAAACCGCAGTGGTCGCAGTGGGCCCGTCCGATGTGGTGGTACCGCACCCAGTCATAGGTGAGAGGGTGGTGGCAGCAGGGGCAGATGCGGGCATCGTTGATGATGTTCTGGCAGTGGTCGGTATCTCCCTCCATGCGGTCGATGCCGAAGCATACCCGTCGGAAGCCTTCTCCCAGACGAGAGCTGATGACGTCGTCACCATTGGTAATGATGGTCATGTCCTCAGGCTTTCTGTCTTTAGGCAGAGAATTCTCCAGGATGTTGAAAATGAATTCGGGATGGGCGTTGCGTTTCAGAGAATCCCGGAACAGGTTGGTGACCACCAGATAGGTGGGGCGGAGCCGGGGAAAGACGTGGGGAGCGGAGCGCTCATCGATCTCAATGACCCCCACCTCATACTTGCACTTGTTGCCCAGAGTGACACCATCCATGAAGGCCACAGCTACACCGGGAAGAATGTTGGTGCCGGTCTGATTGGCCAGCACCTTCATGCCGCACTTCTGCAGCCCTTCAATGAGCAGGTTGCAGGTGGTGGTCTTTCCGTCGGTGCCGGTGACAGCAATCAGTTTGACGGGCTTGGCCAGGCGCCCCAGAAAGTCCGGGCAGATCTTCAGAGCCAGCTTGCCGGGGAAACAGGTTCCTTTGAAGCCGAAGAATCTTCCCACCAGCTTCATCAATACCTCACACAGCTTAGCCATGTAAAGGGCGATCCAAAATCTCATATATTCTCCTTGTTCTTCCGGGCAGGCATCCTTGCGGGTTCCTGTCAGGAGCAGATATCTCCTGAATATTCTATGACAGTCCTGCCCTGAGCATCCGTCCCCAGGGTCAGCTCATACTGCAGTTTGATCTGCACATGTGCCCCTTTGCAGCTTCCTTCCAGCCGGTCTGTCCGCACTGTAATCTCCAGGGCGCCGGCGGGAGTGTCCAGCCGGGTCCGGGAGCTTTGGCCGCAGATAAAGTCAAGGCGCATGCCGGCGCCGGGTCTGTGGAGCCGGGCTTCCAGGGGATTTCCTTCCCGGTCCAGCTTCAAAGTGAAGCTCTCCGCCACCGGAGGTTCTCCCTCTGTGATGGGAATCTTATAGGTAAGTCTGGCTTCCCGGAAGGTTTCCGAGGGACTGCCTTTCTCATCATTGTAGCCGATGTCCCTGAGGGAATACCGGGCCGACACTTGATTTTTCACACTATCCCCGCCGGCAAAGCGGCTGGTGATGGTCAGATCAACGCTTGTCATATTTTTCGATATCAATCTTATTGGCGGTAAGCCCTCCCATGCCCAGCACCAGCTCCGCAAAGCTGGCCATGTGGTCAATGGAATCGCTGGCGTAGAACTCACAGGTGCTCTCGCCGCCCCGGGCCAGCATGTCCATGCGGTCCAGGAAATCCCGGATCTCCAGCACTGCCTCCTTGGAGACATTGATGAGCTTTACATCCTTGCCCACGGCCTGACCGATGGCTTCCTTGATCAAAGGATAGTGGGTGCAGCCAAGCACCACCGTATCCACTCCCTCTTCGATGAGAGGCTGCAGGTAACGCTCCGCCACCCGGTCCGTAATGGCATCGTGAAACCAACCGGATTCCACCAGAGGCACGAAGAGGGGGCAGGCCTGAGAAATGACCTCCGCCTCCGGAGCCAGCTGATGGATCATCTTATCAAAGGCCCCGGATTTCACGGTAGCCTCTGTGCCCAGCACGCCGATCCTGCCGCTGCGGGAGGCCCGAACCGCACTGCGGGCTCCGGGCTCTGCCACGCCGATGATGGGCACGTCGAATTCGCTGCGCAGGGTATCCAGCGCGTTGGTGCTGGCGGTGCCGCAGGCGATTACGATGGCCTTCACATCCTGCTCCAGCAGAAAACGGGTGATCTGCCGGGAGAAATCCGTGATGACCGCTCTGGATTTGCTTCCGTAAGGAAGTCTGGCAGTGTCCCCGAAGTACACGATGCTCTCTGCCGGCATGATCTTGCGCATTTCCCGGACCACGCTGAGGCCACCGAGACCTGAGTCAAACACACCGATCTTTCTGTTATCCATTACCGCTCCAATCCCAGACGGATGAGCTCATCCATCAAGCTTTCAAGAGAATACCCCTGCCGTATCCACAGCATGGGATACATACTGATACGGGTAAAACCGGGAAGAGTATTGATCTCATTAAAGACCACCCGTCCGGTGCCGTTTTCCACAAAGAAATCCACTCTTGCCAGACCGCTGCCGGAAAGGGCTCTGAAAATGCTGACGGCGTCTTTGCGGATCTCCTCTACTGTCTGAGAGGGAAGCTCCGGATCCAGCACCGTGCCGGAGAGAGGATTGTTGTACTTGGCATCATAAGTATAGAAGGAATCTGCCGCCATAATTTCTCCCACGCCGCTGGCCTTTACGGTTTCAGGATTACCCAGAACGGCGCACTCGATCTCTCTGCCCCTGATTTCTTCCTCTACCAGAATGCGGCTGTCACACTGCAGGGCCAGTTCCAGAGCCGTCTTCAGCTCCTCCCGGTTTTCTGCCCGGGATACACCGATGGAGGATCCGGCATTGGATGGCTTCACATAGACGGGATAGCCCAGAGAGGCCTCTACCCGGTCCATGACCTTTGCAGGGTCCTTTTTCATTTCATAATTCATGACTGCCACATAGTTCGCCTGGCAGATACGGGTGACAGATTCCACCACCCGCTTGGTAGTGATCTTGTCCATGGAAGATGCGCTGGAAAGCACCCCGCAGCCCACATAGGGAAGCCGGGCCATTTCAAAAAGGCCCTGGAGAGCTCCGTCTTCTCCATTCTTTCCGTGGAGGGCCGGAAGCGCCACATCCACAGGGATGCGACGGACAGATCCATCCTGCTCAAAAACCAGAAGAACCGGCTTCTCACTGCCCACAGTCAGGGTGCACTCGGCTCCCTCCCGGATCAGTTCTTCCTCCCGGATCTCTTCAATGGGACCTTCATAATATCTCCAGAGTCCCTCCGGGGATATGTAGACCTTCACCACATGATAAGCAGAGCGGTTCAGACCTCTGTTCATGGTGGCGGCTGACATGAGCGAGACTGCATGCTCGCTGCTGCGCCCGCCAAAGAGCAGCAGCACGTTTATCTTCATTATTATATATACTCCGATCTTGCCTGTTTCAGCTGATTTATCTCACAGTATGTCCGGCATACTGAAATACAGAGTTTACATCAATGTGGAAAAAAATGCAAGAAAACGGGCCCGTCGCTGCATCTGCTGCATCCGGACAAAACGCCGCAAGTCATCCGATTGTCATATGTATTCTTTTTTCGGCAATATTGTTGTATTCCCTTGTGCAATGTGCTAAAATATTCCTACAGAAAATGTGGCCCTGCGCCTACAAGATCACGGAGGCTGAAATGAAACTTCAAGTATTCCTTTACGGTTACTACAATTACGCTCAGGCAGTTGCTGACCAGCTCGCCAAGAAGTTCACCTGCAAGTGCGACACCATTCCCCCGGCATATCAGTGCAACGAGGAGAAGCTTGTATTTGTTGTCTATGAGAAGTATGGTCCTCTTGAGGACAAGCTCATCGACTGGCTGACCCAGCTGACCCCCAAGAAGGTTCAGAACATTGCTCTGATCGAGATCTCCAACAAGGGCAACGAAGGCGTTGACAAGATCACCGAGATCCTTACCAAGCAGGGTGTCAATGTGTGCGCTGTCAAGAATCTTCTGGTCAAGCGCGCTCTGTTCAGCAAGGCAAAGGCTGTCGCTCCCGAGCAGATCCAGGAAGCTCTCGACTTCGCTGATGAGCAGGGTAAGGCTAACTTCGAATTCCTTCGCAAGCAGGCCTGATCTCTCTGATTATTGCAAACTTAGGGCCGTCTCCGAGGAGACGGCCCTCATCATATCCGGAGAAAAAAGTCCCCCCGGGAAGGGAACAGATGCCCTCCCTTCCGCTTGACTGAATATCCCTGTTCAGTTATAATTTATTGCGTCTTGGAGAAGTGTCCGAGTGGCTTAAGGAGCTGGTCTTGAAAACCAGTGAGTCCGCAAGGGCCCGTGGGTTCGAATCCTACCTTCTCCGCTGCTTGTCCGGGCATCGCCCGGACATTTTTGCTTATTTTCAAGAATACAAGGAGATGAGATCATGCTGTTGTCTACACCGCCTCTGGGCTGGAATTCCTGGAACACCTTCGGAGAGAACATTAATGAGACAGTGGTCATGGAGTCTGCGGACACCATGGTCAGAACCGGTCTGCGGGATGCAGGCTATGAGTACATCGTCATTGATGACTGCTGGCTCCTGCGGGAGCGAGACAGCGAAGGCCGTCTGGTGCCGGATCCCGAGAAATTCCCCCACGGCATGAAGTATGTATCCGACTATGTCCACAGCAAGGGACTGAAGTTCGGCATGTATTCCTGCGCCGGCTTCCTTACCTGCGCCGGTTATCCTGCCAGCTTCGACCACGAGTTCACGGATGCCCGGACCTTTGCCGAGTGGGGCGTAGACTACCTGAAATACGACTACTGCTTCCATCCCGATTCCATTCCCGGTCATATCCTGTACAAACGCATGGCTGTAGCCCTGGCCAACTGCGGCAGAGACATTGCTTTCTCCGCCTGCTCCTGGGGCTCCGATGAGACCAAGCTGTGGATCAAGGAGACCGGCGCTAACCTGTGGCGCACCACCGGTGACATCAATGACTCCTGGAAATCCCTGAAGGAGCTGTCCCTGATCGCCGTGGATGCTCTGCGCTACGGAGCCATCAACTGCTACCCCGACATGGACATGCTGATCTGCGGCATGAACGGAAACGGAAACGTAGGCCTGGCAGGCTGCACCGAAGACGAGTACCGTCTTCACTTCTCCCTGTGGGCTCTTCTGGGCTCTCCCCTGATGATCGGCTGTGACATCCGCTCCATGGATGAGACCACCGCCTCCATACTGACCAACAAAGCCGTGCTGGCCATCAATCAGGACCCCGATTACAACCAGCCCTTTGAGATCAACATCCACACCGCCACCCTGCCGCAGCATGACCAGGAGCAGCAGCTCTCTTCCGGCGAAATTCCGATATACGCAAAGTTGCTGTCTAATGGCGATTATGCCATCGGCATCTTCAATCTCTCCGACACTCCCACCAACCGCTGGAGCGCCGTCATCATGGCGGACAGACTGGGCCTCCCCGAAACCTCCGGCATGACTCTGGAACTAACGGATGTGTGGACCGGAGAGAAGACCGTCATGACCAACGGCATCTACTCCGCTTCCGTGGCTCCCCACGCCTGCAAACTAATGCGGGCCAGAGTCATCCCCAAGCCCTGAGTATGAAATGCAGACAGTGCCGCCGACCCCTCACAGCAGATGAGGTGTCTCTCTGCTATAAGCTCATTTCCCGGGAATGCACTTCTTTTCTGTGTCTGAGCTGTATGGCTGATTACTTCGGCGTGACGGAAGATAAGCTTCGACAGAAAATCCGGCAGTTTCGCCGCCAGGGTTGTCTCCTGTTTACGGAGGACCCAGTGGCGGGCTCTGCTCTCTATATATCTTAAGGAGGACCCCATGGCCACCAAGAAACAGAAACGCCAGATCCTGCTGGCATCCATCGCCGGCTTCCTGCTGCTGGTCATCATCTTGCTGATCGTGCTCATCATTCAGGTCATCAAGCTGAACAGCATCGACACAGAGCCCTCTTCTTCCGCCGCCGGAACCGCCGTGACGCAGGTCCAGCCCTCCGGCAAAGAGGATAACGGCCGTACATCCAATAAAAGCAGCGATGAATCTCAGGTTCCCGCTGTCACCTACACCAAGACACACCCCTATGCCCCCAAGCGTGGCATCCGTCACCTTCATACCGGAAATCAGTCCGCCGAGAATACTCAGTCATCTGAGGATTCCGGGGACTCTGCCCCATCCGGCCAGGAAAGCTCTGTAAACAATGAGGATCCAAGCGCCTCCAAGGAGACCTCGGAAAGCTCCGAGACCGGAAAGGTAAATGGTTCCTCAGAAGGCTCCCAACCGGCTGCTGCCCTGTTCAGCACCAAGTCCCTCACCATGACCGAGGATGATATCCACAAGGGCATTCTCCAGCTGGTCAACAAGCAGACGGAGTACCTGTTCAAGGATGAGTGGCTCATGCGCATGTACGATCTGGATGGCTACGGCTATTATCTGGATGAGTACAGCATCGAGATGGCGGAGCCCGCTGCCTACCACATGAATGATTTCCTGAACGCCTTCTACGACGAGACCGGAATCCTGAATGTATACATGATGAACGGCTACCGCACCCCCGAGGATGCGGACTGGCTCTTCAACCGCAGTGCCGAGGAGAACGGCATGGAGCACGCCATGCGTTATGTCATGCGGGCCGGCTTCAGTGAGCATCACATCGGCTGCTCCTCGGACCTGGGCCTCATCGAGGGTGGTCCCTACTTCTACGCGGAGGAAGGCAGCGCCTACTACTGGATCTACGACCACGCTGCCGACTATGGCTTCGTGCTTCGCTATCCGGGTCATAAGGAAGATATCACCGAGATCGGTGAAGAGACCTGGCATTTCCGCTATGTGTCTGTGCCCGTGGCCAATTACATGTATGCCAACGACCTGGTGCTGGAGGAGTTTCTGGAGGAGATCCGCAGCTACGATGCAGCCTCTCCCCTGAAGATCAAGGTCACCCAGGGGCCTGAGGCCGGCAGCTACGCTGTGTACTATCAGCCCGGCCTGACCATCAGTGTTCCCTCCGACAAAGATTATGTTCTTTCCGGCAACAATGTAGACGGATTCCTCATCGTGGTGGATCTGAATTGAGACAAAAATGATTATACTTTGGAATATGGATCTCTATGAAGGCAGAAAGTCTCTGGCCCTTCTCTGCCTCATGGAGAAAGCAACTCCCCGCTATATAGCTCTCGAGGATCTGGACAAGCCTCTGGGAACTTTGGCGGGGAATTCATTAACAGCATCTCCCGCTTTTTCAGGTGCCTCTGCAGCATCTCCCCTATCCCCGGCTTCTTCTGCTGCCTCGGGTTCCTGTATGCCTGCAGACACTTCCTCTTCCCTTGAAATGACCCTGTGCGGCGAGCCTGTCATGGTGTTTGCGGGCATGTCCCCCCAGGCCGTCAGCCGTTTTCTGGACAGAATGAAGGAAATGGGACTTCCCCCTATTTCCCTGAAGGCTGTCCTGACTCCCACCAGCGCCGGTTGGACCATGCCCCGGCTGGCTCAGGAGCTGATGAAAGAAAGGAAGGCTTTATCATGAACAAAATCGGCATTCTGGCCACATATTTAACACAGGAACACCGGGATAAGATCCAGGCGGCGGCGGACCTTGCCGGACGGGAAGTCCACTATTTTAAGGATGCCGCCGACTGCGAGGCTAATCTGGGAGACTGCGAGATTCTCTACGGCTACATCCCTGCGGGCTTCATTAAAAAGGCGGCCTCGCTGAAATGGCTGGCCACCGCAGCTGCCGGTGTGGATGCTCTTCTGAAGGATGAGATCTACCCCCACGAGGGCATCATCCTGACCAATTCCAGCGGTTCCTACGGAGTGACCATCTCCGAGCATATGATTATGACCACCTTGATGCTCATGCGCCGCATGCCGGCTTATCAGGAGGAAATGCGCCGCCAGGAGTGGGGCTCTCTGGGCAACATCCGCTCCATCTACGGCTCCACCATCGTGGTGGTTGGCACCGGGGACATCGGTACCAACTTTGCCTGCCGAGCCAAGGCCATGGGAGCTGCCAGGGTCATCGGCGTACGCCGTACCCTCAAGGAGGCGGATCCTGCCTTTGATGAGGTCTATACCACTGACCGGCTGAAGGAAGCCGTGGTAGGTGCTGACGTGGTGGCTCTGGCCCTTCCGGCTACCGCCTCTACTATCGGAGTCTTTTCTAAGGAGATCATCGACTCTCTGCCCTCCAGGGCTCTGGTGCTGAATGTGGGCCGGGGCAATGCTGTTGACCAGGATGCTCTGATCGATGCGCTGAATGAAGAGCGCATTGCGGGGGCTGCGCTGGATGTGATGGTTCCGGAGCCTCTTCCCAAGGGACATCCGCTGTTTTCTGCTAAGAACTGCATTTTGACGCCTCATTGCAGTGGTACCATGACGCTGCAGCATACGAATGATGCGAATGTGGATACTTTCTGCAGGAATCTGGTTCGCTATGCCAGGGGAGAAGAGATGGAGAATGTGATAGACAGAGGGATAGGGTATTAAGCAGTATAATGATTAAAGAGGAGGCTTTGCTATGCTGGAGATTCATGGGATTGAAATGAACCTGATGACTCGGGAGGAGCAGCTTCCCGGGTTTACGGCGGATTTTCCGTACATTGCCTCCTGTTCTTATCTGGATACCTATCAGGCGCCGATACCGTGGCACTGGCATAATGCAGTGGAACTGTTTTTTCTGGAGAGCGGTTCGATCGAGTATGAGACTCCCCAGGGGTTGGTGCGCTTTAACAGCGGCAGCGGCGGGCTGGTAAATACGAATGTGCTGCATCGCACACATGTTATTCCTTCGTGGCAGCCTACCATTCAGAAGCTTCACATCTTTTCCACAGAGTTTCTCTCCGGCCATCCCGGCGGGCGGATTGAAAGCACATATTTCCTTCCCATGACCTCAGATCCTTCCTTTGAGCTTCTGCCCCTGTATCCGGAAGATCCGGAGCAGAGAAAAATACTGGAGCAGATTCGGGAGGCTTTTTGTCTGTCGGAAGATGCTCCGGGCTATGAGATTCGTCTCCATAATGCGCTGCTTGATATCTGGTTTCTTCTGTACCAACAATATGAATCTCAAGGCGCCTCCCATTCCGGGCACTCGAAACATGTGGAGGCTGTAAAGACCATGATGATATACATCAGAGAGCATTTTACAGAGTCCATCTCTATTGAAGAAATTGCCGCAGCCGCCAACCTCAGTCAAAGGGTCTGCTACCGGGTCTTTGCAGACTGTCTACACGTGACGCCCATAGAGTATGTAAACCAATACCGGCTCCTGGAAGCCTGTCGCCTTCTGCTGGGTACCTCTCTTCCTATAACAGAGATTGCCTTCCGATGCGGCTTCGCCTCCGGCAGCTACTTTAATCGTGTCTTCCTGAGAGAAAAATCCTGCACTCCCGGAGATTATCGAAGGAAATGGCAGGATAGTTCAAAAACAAGGCAGTAAAAGTCTATATTTAAATCAAAAGTGGCAGTATCATATGCTCAGAACGTTCTGAAAGCCGTGCTTTCTATGTTCTGAGCAGAAGATAGGGCCACTTTTTTCAGGTGATTCGGCAGGCCCGGTCAATCTCCTTTCCAAGACAGGCAAAGTAACATGAGGCCCTACTCTTCTGTTCGAAGACCGAATTGCAGGGGTATTCACTCTTGCGATTTCTCGGCTTTCAACCTTCTGTATTCCCCCTGCCACCGATTTTTCTGCACCTCGAACTTCTTGGAGGCAAACTCATGAAACCACTGTATCTGTTTCTCCTCAGCGCAGCAGACATCACTTTGTACACCCTGCGCAACTTTACCAACAAGATGTTTGCCCACTCCTATGACGGCGAACCGGCTCTGGCCACCCCTGTATTCTCCTTCATCACAGGTGTGACGGGCTTTCTTTTTACCCTGCTTTTCTCAGGGGGTCTGGAGATGCCCTCCCTTACCACATTGCTGTGCGGTGTATCTGCCGGCGGTGTCCTGTTCCTGTATGATCTGGGAAACATTCACGCTGCGAAGAAGGGACCCTATTCCATCCAGACCATTATCAATATCTTCGGTGCCCTGTTGATCCCCATGCTGGTGGAGCGTGTGTTCTGGAGTGTCAAGCTGACTCTGCTGCAGTATCTTGGTGTGGTCGCCATCCTGGTTTCCTTTGTGTTCCTGAACCTCAGCGACAAGAAGGAATCCGGCATGCAGAAGGGCTTTATGGCCTGGGTATTCCTGATTTTCCTGGCAAATGGTGTTTACAGCTCCATCGTGGTGGCCCAGCAGCGTTGGACCGGCTATCTGCAAAAAAACGAGATGATTGCCGTGGTGTTCCTGACCATGTCCCTCATCTCCCTGGTGAACCTTTTGACTGACCGGAAAACCGGTGTTCGCCAGGTCTTCCGCCTGAAAGGAAAGTGCTATGCTTTCGCCCTTGCCAGCAGTGCGGCCCTGCCCGTTGCCATGTGGATCCTGGCTCTGCTCATTATGTATGTGCCTGCTTCCATTTTGTATCCCATCCAGAACAGCGCCATCCTTGTTCTGTCCATCGTCCTCAGTGCCATCATCTACAAGGAGAAGCTGAGCAAGGGGATCCTGGTGGGCATTGCCTTTGCCATCGCCGGTATCTGCGCGCTAAGCCTTTGATGGTTACTTAATAGCTCATTTGCAAATCCCATATTCATGTTTGGAGGACTTTGAGGAAGCGAGGCTCCACTCGCTTCCCGCTTTTTTGTCTGTTTCGACTTCCGATTGATGGCTATACTTAGCCACCCCATGTTTGCCCCCGCAGGATCGGCTATCATGCAAAAAGACCTGCAGGTCACAGGACCTGCAGGTCTTTTTGCATTTTTGAGTTCTGCTTTAGAATCAGATCTCAACTGCCTCGAACACGTTGTTCTCGGTCTCGCCCATGGTCTCCAGAAGATTCATGGCCTTGGTGATGTCAGCCTGGCGGGTGAAGACCTTAGCTTCGCTCACCTCGTAGGTATTGGTGAAGTGGCCGTCAGCCTTCTTAACGGTCATAACATAACCCTGCTCGTTGCTGTACTTGTTTGTCCACTTGATAACTTTGTTCATTGTAGGTACCTCCTCTTTACAGATATTTATTGAGTCGCCGACGATGTCTGCCGGCAGTGTATTGCCATGTGATTTCACACACAAGCCGCTATTATAGCATGAAATCGGTATTTGTCAACACTTTCTCAAAGTTTCCTCCCCTGCTTATAACAACCTTGTGAGAAACTTCCCTCATTTCAAAGTAACCTCGTCGCAAGATCACCGCATGCACAAAGCTGCCTTATTCACCATGGTACCTCACTCACATGACTTGCTCACTGACAATCTGCCGTCAGGGCGCTCCCACTATACCCAAGCAGGATGTGAGTTCCGGGAGCCAGGTCCTCAGCGATGATCTTCCGGGCCAGCAAGGTCTCCACCCGGGACTGGATGAAGCGCTTCAGAGGCCGAGCGCCGTACATAGGATCGTATCCGCCCTCGATGATGAATTCTCTGGCCTCCGGGCTCAGTTCCAGGGTCAGCTGCTTGTCCTCCAGCCGTCTCTGAAGATCCTTCAGCTGAAGATCCACAATGTGGTCAATATCGGCTCTGGTAAGGGGCTTGTAGAAGACGATCTCATCCAGACGGTTCAGAAACTCGGGGCGGAAGCTCTGCTTCAGCAGCAGCTCCACCTGCTTCCGGGCTTCAGGGCGGATCTCTCCGCTCTCCTCCTCGATGCCCTCCAGTATATACTGGGAGCCCAGGTTCGAAGTCAGGATGATGATAGTATTCTTGAAGTCCACGGTGCGGCCCTGGGAATCCGTGATGCGCCCGTCGTCCAGCACCTGCAGCAGCACATTGAATACATCGGGATGGGCTTTTTCCACCTCGTCGAACAGAATGACACTGTAGGGACTGCGGCGAACGGCCTCCGTCAGCTGGCCGCCCTCATCATAACCCACATACCCGGGAGGCGCCCCGATGAGGCGGGACACGCTGTACTTCTCCATGTACTCGGACATGTCAATGCGGACCATGTTCTTCTCATTGTCGAAAAGGGCTTCAGCCAGGGCTTTTGCCAGTTCGGTCTTTCCTACACCGGTGGGCCCCATGAAGAGGAAGGATCCGATGGGACGTTTCGGATCTTTGATGCCGGCTCTGGACCGAAGGATGGCGTCTGCCACCTTCTGCACGGCCTCCTCCTGGCCTACCACACGCAGATGGAGCTGGTCGTCCAGATGCAGGAGCTTTTCCCTCTCCCCTTCCACCAGTCTGGCCACGGGGATTCCGGTCCAGCGGCCTACGATTTTGGCGATCTCTTCTTCTGTGACTTTATCCCTCAGGAGGGTATGCTCCTGAGCTTCTCCCTCGGTCTGCTCTGCGCTTTCCAGTTCCTTTTTCAGCCGGGGCAGCTTGCCGTAGCGCAGCTCAGCCAGTTTATTCAGATCATAGGCTCTTTCCGCCTTTTCGATCTCCGCCTGGATCTGCTCGATCTCCTCCCGCAGGGCCTGGACCCTGCCGATGGAGCTCTTTTCATTGTCCCATCTGGCTTTCATGGTGCTGAAGGTCTCCCGCTCCCGGGCCAGCTCCCTCCGGGTCTGCTCCAGATGCTCCAGAGAGAGCTTGTCCGACTCCTTACTGAGAGCCGCTTCTTCAATCTCCAGCTGCATGATCCGGCGCTGCACTTCGTCCAGCTCGGTGGGCAGAGAATCGATCTCCGTGCGGATGGAGGCGCAGGCCTCGTCCACCAGGTCGATGGCCTTGTCGGGCAGGAATCTGTCGGTGATGTAGCGGTTGGAAAGAACTGTGGCGGCAATGAGGGCAGAGTCCTGGATCTTGACTCCGTGGAAGACCTCGTAGCGCTGCTTCAGTCCACGAAGGATGGTGATGGTGTCCTCTACTGTGGGCTCCGGTACCAGCACCGGCTGGAAACGCCGCTCCAGGGCTGCGTCCTTCTCGATATACTGTCGGTACTCGTTCAGGGTGGTGGCGCCGATGCAGTGGAGCTCTCCTCTGGCCAGCATGGGCTTGAGGAGATTGCCTGCATCCATGGAGCCTTCGGTCTTACCGGCTCCCACGATGGTATGTAGCTCGTCGATGAAGAGAATGATGCGGCCGTTACTGTTTTTGACCTCGTTCAGCACGGCTTTCAGCCGCTCTTCAAATTCACCCCGGTACTTGGCCCCGGCGATGAGAGCTCCCATATCCAGAGAGAAAATCCGCCTGTCCTTAAGGCTTTCGGGCACGTCTCCCCGGACGATGCGCTGGGCCAGACCCTCGGCGATGGCAGTCTTGCCTACGCCCGGCTCGCCGATGAGACAGGGATTGTTCTTGGTTTTCCGGGAGAGGATGCGGATGATGCTGCGTATCTCGCTGTCCCGTCCGATGACGGGATCCAGCTTCTGGGCCCGGGCCTTTTCCACCAGGTCCGTGCCGTATTTCTTCAGGGCGTTGTAGGTCTCTTCCGGATTATCATTGGTGACCCGCAGGGTTCCACGCACGTCTTTAACGGCATTCAGAAAGCCCCTGACCTCGATGCCGAACATGCGCCAGAGGTCGGCCATATCGGAAGAAGGCCGCATGAGCAGCCCCAGCATCAGATGCTCCACACTGACGAAGTCATCCTTCATGCTGTCTGCCTGCTTCTCGGCTTCTGCAAGAGCATCGTCCAACTGCCGGTCGATGAAGATCTTTCCTGCTTCCCGGCTGCCGCCGGTGATTTGGGGGAAGCTTTGAAGTTTCTGCCGGAGGGCATTTTCCAGATCTGATATATCCTCTCCCATGGAGATCAGCAGCTGAGGGATCAGTCCGTCCTCCTGCAGCAGAAGGGCCAGCGCCAGATGCTCCTGTCTAAGCTCCTGATGATGATATTCCCGGGCCAGGGACTGGGCATCCCGGATGGCCTCCATGCTTTTCTGCGTTAACTTATCTGCATTCATTTGCCAATACCTCCTGTTATGATATGTTATTAAGGGACTCGCTGCTTACAGATCCAGCTTTCCGGCGGTCTGGGCATAGTGCTGCAGCACCGCCTTCAGCGCAGACCTGGGTACCACCTCATCCATAATGTTGGTGGTGGTGATCTCTTTGAAATACAAATTTAGGGATTCGTCAATGCTGCGGATATAGTCCGCGATCTGCTCCCCGAAGTACAACTCCCTGTCTTCGATCTCCGGAAGCTTCAGCTTTCGCTCGTAGCGGGCCGGAGCCATGTTCCATCGGGTTCCCTTCCGCTCCTCCAGCTCCTGCCAGTAGCGGAAAAAGTAGTGCATGTAATTAATCAGGGTCTGGTTGGAGGTCCTCAGCTGGATCTTCAGCCAGATCTCCTCATTCAATCCCGTGGTCCTTCGCTCAATGCTGTAGCGAATGGTGGGATTATATTTGTAGTTCAGTGCCGACCTCAGCGACATGGTGGAGGCGGTGGGCTGCATGGTCAGCTGGAAGCTGCCGGTACCGGTGAGCATATCCTCGATCTGACCGAAGACCCGGCGGATCCTGCGCTCAGGTGTCACCAATCCTACATATTCTGCCAGCACACGGTCGATCATCTGACTGCGGCTGACACCTGAACGGTAGGCCTCCCGGTCAATAGCCTCAATGACCGCATCACTCAATACTAATGAATACACGCTTTTTGCCATGATATGTTCCTCCTGCAGACGGATCCCTGCTGCGAATCTCAATTTTCCGATGGTCGAATTATATAATTCCTCTTGCACTTTGTCAAGCGTATTATATAACCTTGTGTGCAGATTATGTTTTCTTTACTCGTTTTTCTTTGCTGTTATCCGATAATATCACCCTCTGTTATTGTCCTTTGTTATTGTCCTTTGTTTTTGCCTTTTGTTATTGGTCTTTGCTATGGCCCTTGCTAATGACCTTTGTTATTGACCTTTGCTTTTGACCTTTGCTTTTGACCTTTGCTTTTGACCTTTGC
>JABUST010000075.1 GCA_021442595.1 Lachnospiraceae bacterium
CTTGGCCTTATTCTTTTTCTTTGCTTCTTTTTCAAGCTTGCGCTTCGCGTAATCATCCGCCGGGAAGCCGCCGGCAATGTACAGCATGGTTAATGTGGCGAAAATGAATGCCTGAAGGCCTCCGCTGAACAGATCGAAATACACCGACAAAATGGCGGGCAGACCAATCCTCAAAAGAGGGATCTCTCCGATGAGAGGGATCCATCCCAGCAGGGTGTTGGACAGCCCTCCCAAGGCATTGGCAATCAGGGCGGAGATGACACTGCCCGACAGGACGTTTCCGTAATGACGGAAGGCCATGGAAATGGGAGTGGCGATTTCGCTGATCACGTTCATGGGCGTCATCAGAGCGATGGGCTCCGAGAAGCTTTTGGCGTAGTGGACGGGACCGCACTTCATCTTATAGTAGGTGATGAGTCCGAAGACCAGAATGGCCCATCCGGCAACGATGTTCAGATCCGACGTAGGCGGGTACAGACCCAGCAGTGAGCTGAGGGAGGACAGGGCTGACAGAGCCAGAATCGCTCCGATGAAGGGAGAGAAGGCCTTGAAATACTCGCCCATATTTCCCTTGATCAGGTTGTCCGTCTGTTCCACCACCCATTCTGCCAGCACATGTCTTTTCATCCCGGGTCTGTCCTCCAGGCCGTGGGTCAGATAGCGGCACATCCAGAAGATACACAGCAGAACAGCCAGGGAATTCACCTGACTTTCCGTCACCGGAAAGTCCTGCAGGGGCAGAGGGATCGTGAAGTAGATCAGGGCGCCGGAGATGCTCAGACCCTCCGTGGGCGGAGCTGTCAGCACCTTAAGAGCCATCGCAAGAACCATGGGGATGATGGCGAGCGCCAGATAAAGGGTGTCGACTAAGCGAAACCGGCGCTCATTGGTCGTCATGTTTCTGTTCCTCCTTTCTGCCGATGTAGGGTCTCACTGCCACAGCCAGTCTGGGGAAGAACAAAGGCAAGGTGGCGGCCACGGTATGAAATACCGGGACCAGAATACCCAGCATCAACACCAACGCCAGCATGAAGTTGCGCAGCGTCTGGGATGTTTTCATGGTTTGTTTTGCATCCTTCTCCTCCTGGAGCACGGCCTTCTGGACCGTGAGTCCCATGAGGAAAAAGTTGAGGATCCCCGCTGCGGCGCCCCAGAGATTGCCCAGAAGCACGGTGTAATTCCATTTGCCCGGAATGAGGAACACAGCCTCCATAAAGGCACTCAGAATTCCCACCGCCGCCGCGATGTAGATCGTTTCTTTTTTTACGGTTGCATCGATTTTCATATCCATATCTTTCCTGGGGAAGCATTTCGCAACTCTCCCCCGATTATGAATGATCAAGTTCTGATTTTAATGAATTATCACCCAAAAATCAATACGCTGCTCACTTTCGGCATCGTTTTTAATTTCACGATGCCCCTCTCCCTGTCTTTCCTCCGGCGGGAGTTATCTTTAGGATCCCTGCATTCCTCCTTCTCCCGGGAATCTTCTGCTATTCTTTCATTGATAAAACCCTCCCTTAGGACTACAATGAAGGGTAGTGCCCCTCCTTCCGGAGAAGTCAAATACCCAAGATCTACTATGCAAAGGAGTACCCCATGTTACTTATCAAAAACGGAAACATTCATAATGCTGTACAGGAAGAGGCTTTCATCGCCGACATCCTCATTGACGACAACGGCAAGATCAGCGCCATCGACAAGGATATCACCGCCCCCGATGGAGCACAGGTTCTGGACGCATCCGGTCTGCAGGTAATGCCCGGTTTCGTGGAGGCTCACGGACACATCGGTCTGGACGGCTACGGCATGGGCTTTGAAGGCATGGACTATAACGAAATCAGCGACGTGTGCACTCCCCACCTGAGAGGCATCGACGGCATCAAGGCCATGGATCCCGCTTTTCAGCTGGCTGCCAATGCCGGTGTGACCACCGTCTGCGTGGGTCCCGGCTCCGCCAATGTGGTTGGGGGCACCTTCGTGGCCATCAAGACCGTGGGCAAGCGGGTGGACGACATGGTGGTGAGAAACAACGTGGCCATGAAGTGCGCCTTCGGCGAGAATCCCAAGCGCTGCTACCGGGACAAGGGCAACATGACCCGCATGACCACCTCCGCCAATCTGAGAAATCTGCTGGAAAAAACCATTGAATACAAAGCCAAGAAGGACGCCGCTGCCGGTGATCCCTCCAAAAAGCCTGCCTATGACCAGAAGCTGGAGGCCATGCTTCCTGTCATTGAAAAGAAGATCCCCCTGAAGGCCCATGCCCATGCCACCGACGACATCTTCGCCGCCATCCGCATTGCCCGGGAGTACGGCGTCAAGCTGACTCTGGAGCACACCACCGAGGGACACCTCATCGCTGAGGAGCTGGCAAAGGAAAAGGACATTCCCATGGCTGTGGGTCCCTCTCTGACCAACGCCTCCAAGATCGAGCTGCGAAACAAGACCTTTGCCACTCCCGGCATTCTGGCTAAAGCAGGCTGCAAGGTCTCCATCATCACCGACTCTCCCGTCATTCCCCAGCAGTATCTGCCCCTGTGCGCCGCTCTGGCTGTGGAATCCGGCATGGATGAGTTCGAAGCCTTCAAGGCCATCACCATCAATGCTGCAGAGCATGCCGGGGTGGGTGATATCGTGGGCTCCCTGGAGATAGGAAAGGACGGCGACGTGGTCATCACCGACGGCTGCCCCTTCAAGGTCCAGACCAAGGTCAAGTATGTGTTCATTAAGGGAAAGAAAGTGAACGAGTGAGGTTAGTATATGCCCTGTACAACTATTCTAGTAGGAAAGGGAGCCAGCCATGACGGCTCCACCATGATCGCCCGCACCGATGATGGTCATTTTGACGTAAAGAAGCTGATGGTCATGGACCCCAAAAAGCAGCCCAAGGTGTATAAGAGCGTCATCGGGCACCTGAGCATTGAGCTTCCCGAAGATCCTCTGCGCTACACCTACTGCCCTAATGTGGATCTGAAGGACGGCATCTGGGCCACTACCGGCATCAACGCCGCCAACGTGGGCATGACCGCCACAGAGACCATCACCAGCAATCCCCGGGTCATGGCTGCGGATCCCATGGTCCGCCGCCGGAAAGCAGAGACCAGGAAGGATAAGGATATCCCCGGAGGCATCGGCGAGGAGGACCTGCTGATGCTGGTGCTTCCCTACATCCGCTCCGCCCGGGAGGGTGTGCTCCGTCTGGCTTCTCTGCTGGAAGAGTACGGCACCTACGAGTCCAACGGCATCGCCTTCAATGACTCCGACGAAGTGTGGTGGCTGGAAACCATCGGCGGTCACCATTGGATCGCCCGCAGGGTGAAGGATGAGGAGTGCGTTATCATGCCCAACCAGTTCGGGCTGGATCACTTCGATCTGAAGGATGCCTTCGGAGAGCAGAAGGAAAACCTCTGCTCTGCAGACCTGAGGGAGTTCATTGCCGAGAATTATCTTGATTTGAACAATGACGGCGCCTTCAATCCCCGAAGAATCTTCGGCTCCCGCACAGATTCCGACCATATTTACAACACCCCCAGGGCCTGGTTCATGGGCCGGTATCTCTGCCCCACCCGCTACCGCTGGGAGGGAGAGAACGCCGACTTCACCCCTGAGAGCGACAATATCCCCTGGTCTCTGGTTCCCGAAGCCAAGGTGACTCCCGAGGATGTAAAATATCTCCTGTCCTCCCACTATCAGGGTACCCCCTACAATCCCTACTCCGCCTCTGCCGGAACCGGAAAGGGTATGTACCGCACCATCGGCATCAATCGCACCGGTGTCATGAGCATCTGCCAGATCCGGGGTTATATGCCGGAGGCTCTGAAGGCTGTGGAGTGGATCTGCTTCGGCTCCACCACCTTCGACACGGTGCTGCCGGTGTACACCAACGTCAGCAGGATGCCGGATTATCTCAGCAAGGTCACCACCGATGTAGACACCGCCAACTTCTACTGGGGCAGCCGCCTCATCGGCGCCCTGGCAGATCCTCACTACGGTCAGAGCATCCAGACCGTGGAGCGCTATCAGAACGGCGTGGTGACGGAGGGCCGCCGCATCATGCGGGAGTATGACCGTAAGATGACGGAAGCCGGAAGCTTTGACCTGATGGAAAAGGCCAACGAAGACCTGTGCGCCATGGCAAAGGCCAAGACCACAGACACCCTGAACAAGCTGGTGATGACCGCCTCACAGGCCATGAAAAACGGCTTCAACAGAGCTGACAATTAACAAAGCAGACGACAGGAACATCCTTCTGCCAACCGCAGCCGCAACTGTAAACTGACTTCAGAATTTTCTTTAGACCGGCTGCCGGATCAACCTTCTGCTGATTTTAGAACAAAGGAGAATATACATGAAATACGATTTTACCAGCATCATTGACCGCAGGGGCAAGGATGCCATCGCTGTGGATGCAGCTGCCCGCTTTACCAAAGAAGGTATCCTGGAGGGCTTCGATCCGATCCCCATGTGGGTGGCCGACATGAATTTCCCCACCTGCCCTACCATTCAGGAGGAGATTATTCGCCGCACCCAGCATCCTACCTTCGGATATTTCTCTCCCCGGGATGAGTACTTCGCCTCCACCATCCGCTGGCAGGAAGAGCACAACCATGTGGAGGGACTCACCGCCGAGTGCATCGGATATGAGAACGGCGTCCTGGGGGGCGTGGTATCTGCTCTGAACACCATGTGCTCCCGGGGTGACAAGGTGCTGGTCCACTCTCCCACTTATGTGGGCTTCACCCATTCTCTGGAGAACAACGGCTATGACATCGTCCATTCTGAGCTGAAGAAGGATGCCGAAGGGGTGTGGCGCATGGACTTCGAGGACATGGAAACCAGGCTCCGGGAGCAGAACATCCATGCTGCCATCTTCTGTTCTCCCCACAACCCCTGCGGCCGTGTCTGGGAGAAATGGGAGATCGAGGCATTCATTGAACTGTGCGAGAAGTATGATGTGTATGTGGTCTCCGATGAGATCTGGTCCGACCTGATCCGTCCCGGATATCAGCACATCCCCACCCAGAGCGTCAGCGAGGCTGCCCGGAACCGGGTGGTGGCCCTGTACGCTCCCTCCAAGACCTTCAGCATCGCCGGTCTGGTAGGCTCCTATCACATCGTATATAACAAGCGTCTGAGGGACCGCATGGTCAAGGAGTCCTCCCTGAGTCACTATAACAGCATGAACGTGCTGTCCATGTATGCCCAGATCGGTGCCTATAAGCCGGAGGGATACGAGTGGTGCACTGAGCTGAACCGGGTCATTGCCGCCAATGTTGACTTCGCCTGTGACTATATCCGGGATCATTTTGAGGGGGTAGAGGTCTTCAAGCCCCAGGGCACCTACATGCTGTTCCTCGACTGCAAAGGCTGGCTGGATAAGCACGGAAAGACCCTGGACGAGCTGCTGCAGGCAGGCTTCTCCCACGGTGTCATCTGGCAGGATGGCCGGGGCTTCCACGGCGCCACCCACATCCGCATGAATCTGGCTCTTCCCCTGAGCCGGGTGCAGGAAGCCTTTGATCGTCTGGACAAGTATGTGTTCAACGCGTAAATCGTGGCTTTATGTTCCCTAAACCAAATCATCAGCATTAGCAAGGATTCCTGCAGATATCCACTTTAGTGGCAGCAAAGCAGGTTTTGAAACAATTTACAGCTGCTCTGAATAACAAGAAGCCTCCGGCGTTGCCGGAGGCTTCTTTCATGCTTTCTCTGTTTCTTTGAATTCCCTGTAGATAGTCTTTAACAATGTATGGGTGGTGTCACAGCCATGCTCCCATCAACCCATAATGGGCTTCATAGCAGCGTCGTACATATCCTTGCGAGCGGTTGCCTCTGCCAGATCCTTACCCTTGGTGGTGTAGTAGATCTTGACCTTGGGCTCCGTGCCGGAGGGACGTACGATGACGGTCTCACCGGACTCCAGCACATAGTAGAGCACATTGGCGGCGGGAAGTCCCGTCTCCTCTGGTTTCTTGTAGTCTCTGGCCTCAGTGACCTTAACACCGGCGATTTCAGCAGGAGGATCGTTACGCAGGTTCTGCATAATGGCAGCCATCTTGTCCATACCGGTCAGTCCGGGGAACTCGAAGGAATCCACCTTGTTCAGGTAACGGCCGTACTGGGCATAAATAGCTTCCAGTCTCTCCTTCAGTGAGCTGCCGATGCTGCGGTAGTAAGCAGCCATCTCGCAGATCAGCATGGAGGCCACTACAGCATCCTTGTCCCGTACATAGGATCCTGACAGGTAGCCGTAGCTCTCCTCGAAGCCGAAGATAAACCGCTCCACCTCACCGGCTGCTTCCAGATTGGCGATCTGATCCCCGATCCACTTGAAGCCGGTCAGCACGTTACGCATATCCACACCGTAGTGAGCAGCCACTGCATCTGCCAGAGGAGTAGATACAAGGCTCTTCACTGCCACAGGAGCAGCGGGCATAGTGCCCTTCTCCTGGCGGCCTGCGCAGATGTAGTCCAGCAGCAGAACGCCCATCTCATTTCCGGAGACCAGTTCATAGGAACCATCTGCGCACTTCATGGCGATGCCCACACGATCAGCATCGGGATCGGTAGCCAGCATCAGATCGGCGCCGGTGGCCTTTGCCAGCTCCAGACCCTTTTCCAGAGCAGCATAAATTTCAGGATTGGGATAAGAGCAGGTGGTGAAGTAGCCGTTGGGATACTCCTGCTCGGGAACGATGGTGATATCCGTAATGCCGATGTCCTTCAGCACCTGGGTCACAGGCACCAGACCGGAACCATTCAGAGGGCTGTACACCAGCTTAAGACCGGCGGTCTTGCAAAGGCCGGGACGTACCTGGCGGGATTCAACGGCCTCATAGAAGGCCTTCTTGCAATCATCGCCTACAAACTTGATCAGGCCTCTCTCAACGCCTTCTGCAAAGGAGATATAATTGGCGCCGGTGAGCACATCCGTCTTCTGGATCTCTTCATAAACAATGGCAGCAGCGTCATCTGTCATCTGGCAGCCGTCGGGACCGTAAGCCTTGTAACCATTGTACTTGGCGGGATTGTGAGAAGCGGTCACCATGACACCTGCGTTGCACTGATAATAGCGAGTAGCAAAGGAAAGCGCGGGAACAGGCATGAGGGCATCATAGATGCGGACATTGATACCGTTAGCTGCCAATACACCTGCCGCGGTCTTGGCAAAAACATCACTCTTAATACGGCTGTCATAGCTGACGGCAACAGTCTGGTTTCCACCCTGGGTCTTCACCCAGTTGGCCAATCCCTGAGTAGCCTGACGGATAACATAAATATTCATGCGGTTGGTGCCGGCGCCGAGAACACCCCGCAGTCCGGCAGTACCGAATGCCAGAGAAATAGCAAAACGGTCCTTGATCTCATCGTCATTGCCCTGAATGCGAGAAAGCTCGGGGGTCAGATCTGCGTCTTCCAGGTCGGCTGCGAGCCAGCGCTTATACTCTTCCAGATACATCTTTGTTTCTCCCTGCGTATAAATTTTACAGCAAATCCTCTGCCTTTCATCCGTCTTGTCCGGCATGACAGAGCAACCTACTATATAATAGGAATATACTCCATTTGCGCTTATTGCGCAATACAAAAAGAAATAAGCTCTTTGAGTTTCCCGAAGAGCTTCCGTCCACTCTAAAACAGGAAACTCTCCGGGTTCTCCGGAGAGCTTCTTCAAAAAAGATTGCAAAAATCAGATGATCACAGACAAGTCTGTTCCTTGAAATCCGTTCAATCGGATGTCCGATATCAGATCTCCAGCAGATCGCTGTATACCTTCAGCGCTCCGTCCGTATCGTGGGCGAGGACCTTCTTGGCCAGGACTTTACCCAGCTGCACACCTTCCTGATCGAAGCTGTTCACATTCCAGAGGAAGCCCTGGAACATGACCTTGTTCTCGAAGTGGGCCAGCAGGGCGCCCAGAGCTTCAGGCGTCAGCTGCTTGCCGATGATGATGCTGGAGGGACGTCCTCCTTCAAAGGTCTTGTTGGGATCTGCATCCTTCTTACCGCAGGCGAAGGCCACGATTTGGGCAGCCACATTAGCGCACAGCTTCTGCTGGGAGGTGGACCCCTGAATGTCCACATCAGAACCGATCTGGCTGTTCTTAAAGCCCACAAACTGCATGGGAATGATGTCAGTTCCCTGGTGCAGCAGCTGATAGAAGGAGTGCTGGCCATTGGTGCCGGGCTCGCCGAAAATCATGGGGCCGGTCACATAGGAGATCTCGCCGCCGAAACGGTTAACGGATTTACCGTTGGATTCCATATCCAACTGCTGCAGGTGAGCGGGGAAGCGGCTGAGGGCCTGAGAATAAGGCAATACTGCCGTGGCTCCGTAGCCCTGCACATTGCGCTCGTAAACGCCGATCAGAGCATCCAGCATATCGGGATTCTCGAAAATGCATTTGTTGGCTGCCAGCTTATCCTCTTCTGCAGCACCGTTCAGGAACCGGGCAAAGACCTCCGGGCCGAAAGCCAGAGACAGCACGGCGCCGCCCACAGCAGAGGTGGAGGAGTAACGACCGCCGATATAATCATCCATGAAGAAGGCTGCCAGATAGTCATCGCTCTTTGCCAGAGGAGAGGTCTCAGAGGTAACGGCAATCATATGATCGGCAGGGTTCAGTCCGGCCTTGACCAGAGCGTCCTTCACAAAGGACTCGTTGGTCAGCGTCTCCAGGGTGGTACCGGACTTGGATACCAGCACGAAGATGGCATGGGCCACATCCGTGGTGGCCAGAACGCCGGCAGCGTCGTCGGGATCCACGTTGGAAATGAATTTAGCGTTCATTTTAAAGGTATCGTTGGCTTTAGCCCAGTTCTCCAGTGCCAGATACATAGCTCTGGGTCCCAGGTCGCTTCCGCCAATACCGATCTGGACCACGGTGTTGAACTTCTCTCCTGCGGCATTGGTAATTTCGCCTGCATGTACTTTGGCAGCAAACTCTGCGATGCGGTCCTGCTGCTCTTTGTAGAAGGCTCTCTTGTTGACACCGTCAGCAATGACATCTTCGCCCAACTGTCCCCGGGTCAGCTGATGGAGAACCAGTCTCTTTTCTCCGGTATTGATGACGGCGCCATTGTAGAGCTCCTCATATTTTTCTGCCAGCTGTGCCTCTTCTGCCAGTTCCTTCAATGCGTTCAGTACATCTGCATCAACTTCCTTGGCTGCATAGTTAAAGCTCATATCTGCAGCCATGGGGACGGCATAGGTCTTTGCACGCTGAGCTCCGGTCTCTCCGGTCATTGCTTCAGCCAGATTCACTTTTCCCTTCAGGGCTTCCAGTTTCTGATAGGAAGCAAGGGTATCCAGATTGTTCCAGTTTGCCATAGTATATCTCCTTAAAAAGAGTTTCAACACATACTCTCCGTTTTTGCTCATGCTTTTATCCTTCCGCATAATCCTGTCGGAAAGCCGTGATAACGAATACTATTTTACAGTATGTAAAATAGGGATTCAAGGGAAAAAGGAAGGGACAACTATGATACTTAGCCGCTTCACTTTACGTAGTTCTCCGCTTGCTTTGAGAACATTTCATAATATTTCCCCTTGTTTGCCACTAACTCATCATGAGTTCCTTCTTCGATAATTCTTCCCTTATCTAATAGGAATATCCTATCAGCCTCTCTAATTGTTGACAGACGATGAGCGATAATGATAGTAGTAACCTTATTATCCGGAGACATAATTTTCTTGTTCATTTCATACTCTGCAAGGGGATCCAATGAGGCTGATGGCTCATCCAGTATAAGGAGTCCCAGTTTTTTTCCCATGACTCTCTCCAAGGCCAATTGCTGGGCCTCTCCTTCTGAAATAACAATCCCTTCTTCGTCAAACTCCCTGGTTAACACACTTTTAGCTGTAGCTCCGTGCTTTGCTGCAATCTTTTCTGCCATTCCGGATAGTATATTATCCGTATTACACGACTCATTAGCGTAGTAACCAAGGTATTCTTCTAACGAAAGGGCATACACATGCGTCTTTTGAAAGGAGACACCGATTTTATTCCTTAGTTGATGGATATTGTATTTGCTCTCACTCTCTCCATCAATCAAAATATCGCCGTTTGAAGGGACATACAAGCGCAATAACAGCTTAAGTAATGTGGATTTACCAACACCATTCTCCCCTACTATAGCAACTTTTTCTCCCTTTTCTATTTTTAACTGCAAATTGTGAATTCCGAAATCCGAATCCGGATAAGAGAAACAGACATCATCAAACTCAATCGAAAAAGGTTCGTCTCCAACAGTTAACTTGTCTCCAATTTCCCCTGGATCTTCTGTTTCGATAATTGATTCCAGACTGTAAAAGTCCCTTATATCCATAGCGTAAAGGCTGATTTTTTCTGCATTCTGCATTAGCTCGAAAAACTCGTACATTGTGTCTTCCAGCTTTTCCACAGACAGCATAACCGTTAGGTATGAGGTTGCACCTAAGATATCTCCTCTATAAATGGAATACGCAACAAGAAGAATAATCGCAGACATTACAACGCGGTAGATAATATCACTAAAGACGGCCCATTTAACAAGCTTTGGTGCATATTTTCTTAAAGTACACACACTCTCTTCAGCAGTCTTTCCAAAGTGCGCAAAAATAAGTTGCCTTAATCTTGTAGTTTTTAAGTCAGCAGCATACTCCTTCATATAAAAAAGCCGATGATAGTAATCCAGTTTTCGATTAGTAACCAGCATTTCTTGATCTCGGTTAAGAGTAACCCTATTATATCTGCTATATCCTATCGTTCTTAGGATCATCCCTGTTAAAGTCAACAAGAATATCCATGGATTAAAGACAGCAATAATGGTAGTTAACGAGGCAATAATTGTTAGAGAAGAGACGACTCGAAGGATAAAAGAGTAGGCAGCCTCTGCTTGCTCTGCATGATGTTCGATCGTC
This sequence comes from Lachnospiraceae bacterium, assembly GCA_021442595.1. Taxonomy (GTDB): domain Bacteria; phylum Bacillota; class Clostridia; order Lachnospirales; family Bianqueaceae; genus RUG760. The sequence continues at coordinate 10,903 of JABUST010000075.1, forward strand.
CAGGAGAACTTTTGATAGTATTTCGGATTATCAACATAGTGGTAGTCCGTTCTAACTGCCTGCTTGTATGCCTCCTCTTTAATTTTTGCTCCGATTCTGAACTTAACCTGTTCAGTCCATGCATTAAAAAAGTCTTCAAAAACAGGAATCGCCAGCAATATCCCCTGTATACAAAGAACAAAGAAAATAACATCCCTAAACGATGTCCCGGTATCCAGAAGATCAACCATTTGTTGTGGGAATACAACCATAATAATTCGACACAAAGGCAAGATGATAACCCAAAACAGAATGGATACAAACATAAAGATTTTTTCCCTATGAAGATAAGGTTTTGCCAACCATAAAATGTTCTTTATCTTATTCATATTATCCTTCCTCAATAGATATTAAACCGTGTAAGTAATCTTCACTCCGAAATTACCAGTCCGGTGATTCTTGCTTCGATAGCCAGGCGAGTGCGGTTGGCGAAGCCTGTTTTCTCCAGCAGATGAGCCACGTGGACCTTAACCGTATGAACAGAGATGTTCATCATGTCGGCAATTTCCTGGTTAGATACCCCTGTAGTCAGATAACGGAGGATCTCCAGCTCACGATCTGTAAGTTCTGTGCTGACACAGTTTCCCAGACGAACCAGAGGCGTTGAGGAGGGATAGACATGCTCCCCTGCCATGGTGCGGTTCAATACATCCACAAAGGAAATCTGCCGGGTCTCTTTATACCAGAAGCTGTCCACTCCGATTTCTCTGGCCCTTGCCAAATAGCTGACCTCCGGCATGGAAGTGACGATGATCACCTTGCAGTCCGGCTTTGCCTTTTTTATCTTCTCAGCTGCATCCAGGCCATTGGAACCGTCACTCATGACCACATCCATGATGACCAGATCGATACGGGTGGAAAGCACGTAGGCATCGGCGACCCGGGCTGAGTCCAGAGCTTTAATCAGACGATATCCCGGATCACTCTGTACATAGGACTCAAATAGGGAACGGGAGATATTTTGATCATCCACAATCAATACATTAAATGCCATTGCAGTGTGCTCCTCTCATTTTCTTCAATGTGCAATATCCCATACGCTGCACTTTAAACTGTTGACGGCTTTTGTTCCGTCCTCCAAATGTTTGCTATTCAATCTTCCGGCACGCTTCCTATGGGAAGGGTTATGCTCACAGTCACCGCGGGCCTGCTGATGGTCTCCATCAGCCCTCCCCGGTCCTGAACCAGTTCCTTCAGATGCAGCAGTCCTCCGGTCTCCCGGATGTCACTCTCCGGCGTCTTTCCGTCATTCGTCAAAGTGAATTTCGTGGAATACCAATCCCCCTCCACTTTTACAGCAAGATTTTTGGCGCATCCATGGCGGATGCCATTGACCATGCACTCATGCATAGCGGTGGAAAGGATTTTTCTGGCTGTCTTATCCCCGGGAAGCTCCCCCTCCAGATGAATACCGAAGCCGATATCCTCTGCAGCCCCGAAGATCACCTTAAACTCATCCGCAGCTTTTTCACGGGAAGTCTGGCTCTCCAATATATCATAGGTTTGTATCCACATAGACAGCAATTCATCTCTGGTTCTTCGGGGATCCTTCGGATCCTGCTCCATGTACATTCGGGCAGCCAGAGATAAGGCTCCCAAATCATTATGCAGCTTCGCCTTTGCAGAGAGGATCTCGCTTTGGGTGGTCAGGACTGTAATATTCTCATTCAGTTCCTGAAGCCTCTCATTCATCAAGCGGATCTTTTCGTTTTGAGCTTCCAATTCTTTGGACACGGCATACTCTTCCGTAATCTCCTGGGCCGTCAGTTCATACACGGGTGTCTTACCTGTCATCAGCTGCTTTTCGGAAAACATGATGACGCGCCCGTCATCCAGAGGAACGATCATATCCGGATAAGTGTTTTTCACATACATGAACAGCCGGTACAGATCCGGTTGAGGGTGCCCTGTCAGCACCGTGAGAAAAGATTCCATGGCATGATTGATCAGCTTGACTTTACGAAAGCTGTGAAAGCACACACCCACCGAAAGACTGTCCAGAGACTCCTTAATGGTAAAGGGAGTGGGGTTCTTATCTCCCCAGATTTTAAGCATAAACAGAGTAAAACTCAATCCCGCGCTGATGACCGCCAGTGCCAGCACCGCCGCAATCCAGGGTATCTCAAAGGTCAGCCTCAGGGGCACGTAGTTCAGTATATCTCCTTTAAACCTGAATCTCACTGCATCGGTCAGAACCATCAGCAAGAAGAAGCTGCTGCCAATGATGACGACCTGGGACACCTTGAGGAGTTTTCCGGTGCCTATCCAGCTGAACCTGACCAGGACGTAAATGCTGACCAGCAAGAGCAAAAGATTCCATATCAGGATCAGAGTCTGTATGTTCCAATTCAGGTCAATGAACTTAGTCACTCTGTCTCTCCTTCTCGCTGAAGACCGGAATCATGATGGTCAGATAGATAATGTCATCCTCTGCGTGGCCGCTGATACGGCCCCCAACATCCTTCAGCACAGCATCAATATCCCGGATATCCTCATACCGGGCAGCAAACTGACTTCCGACTCTCAGATCATCTCCGTCTGCATCTTCTGCCATGATGCGGATGAAAACAGCCTCATCTTTCCTCTCCATGGACAGCAGCAGGGAATCCAGAGAGGGATATCCTTTCTCCAGTACCAGTTCCAGCGCATCCAGAAGCGCCATCATGGTCTTTGAATCTATACTCTCTTCTGCGGGCAGGAAGTAACTGGTGGTGATGCCGCAAAGCTCCAGATATCTGCGGCTTTCATTCATCGCCAGGGCCAGCTGTTCCAGGGACATGGTCTTTTCCTGCATGGACAAAAGCCCCAGATTTACCCTTCTCTTTACATAGGTATTCAGGGCACAGGCCCAGGATAGATTCTTAAGAAAGGTCTCTTCGTCATTCTCTTCGCTCAGCAGATTCCGGATCTGCATGATCTGAGGAGTGACACGGCGAATAGTATTATCATAAATAGTATTCTGGGCTCGTATCTGGGCCAGTTCTTCCCGGGTACGGATCTCCTCCTGCAGCAGCTCCTGTTCTTCTTTCAAACGCTCCTTCTGTTCCTCCAGAAGGTCCTTCAGCCTGCTGATCCTGCTGCGGTCTTCTATCCACAGGACTCTGCCGCCCTTTACCTTCCTTCTGCATAAAGTCACATTCTCATCCACACGCTGAACCGGGCCCCGGTTCTCCATCATATCCTGTGTCAGCGGAATCCGGACCGCGCTCTCATAAACAACACTGCCGTCCCCATCGGTAATGACTGCGGGAACGGAAGAATGAGAGAATACCGCTTCATATTCCGTATTTGTTCGCACCAGGCCCACTCTTATGCAGGATTCCCAGAAGAGTATCGTGAATGTTCCGTAGGCGTCCGTCAGATAAAAATACTTGGAGAACGCCCATCCCAGAGTCAGATACAGCAAAGAATAAACCAATAATCCTATGAGAGGAAGCATGGGCAGGTGCTGCTGCCATCTGTGAATCTGGTTCTTCATGCTATGAAGCATCAGAAGAACAGCAGCCACATTACAGCCGCCGATCATGACTACTGCCAGAAAATACACTCCCCCATGAGAGTAATTGTTATTGTTGATGGGAGTATCCTTGAAACGGAAAGCCAGCTGATGAAGGTCATTGGTCATAATGAGTCCTATCAGCAGAATGGTTACTCCTGCCACCAGCCCAAATGTCCTAAGATACTTTCCTTTCCTCCCGTCTTTGCCGGATACATGCAGCGCCGCCCTGAGTCCGCACAACGGAATTCCTAACATAAACACATAATAGCTGTACCATAGCAGACGATCGATGCCGGCGGCAGTAGGGTCTATAAACTCATATTTGATTATCCGGACAGATATCATTACCGTCACCAGAACTCCCACCGCCTCCAGGCAATGGCGGATGGTGGCAGACAGGATGCGGTAGGCTATGCTTACAGACCAGATGATGGCCAATGTGCAGAACATCAATGCCATCAGTACGCTGATCAAAAGGGAACCGGGACCATGCTGATTAAGGTAGCTGAAAATGGGAATCAGCAGCAGGATAACGGTCGGAGCCAGATACAAAGACCACCCGGAGAGAGCACCCTTTCTAACGGTTTTTCTGCTCATATTACTTAAACAGAGGGGTAGACAGATAATGATCTCCGGTATCCGGCAAAAGGACCGCAATGTTCTTTCCTGCGTTCTCCTCCTTTTTTGCCAGCTCCAGCGCCGCCCAGGCTGCTGCGCCGGAGGAAATGCCTACCAGAATGCCTTCTCTTCGTCCCAGCAATCTGGCCGTCTCAAAGGAATCCTCCAGAGAGGCAGTCATAACGTCATCATATATCTTCGTGTTAAGCACTTCTGGCACAAAGTTGGCGCCGATGCCCTGAATGCCATGGGGACCTGCGTGGCCCCTGGACAAAAGAGGACTGGTGTCCGGCTCCACCGCAATGACCTTCAGGGCCGGATTTCGGCTCTTCAGATACTCTCCGGTACCGGTGATGGTTCCGCCGGTGCCCACTGTGGCCACGAAGATGTCCACTTTTCCCTCCGTGTCCTTCCAGATCTCCGGACCGGTAGAAAGAAAGTGAGCTTTGGGGTTAGACGGGTTCGTAAACTGGGAAGGGATAAAGCTTCCCGGCAAAGATGCCGCCAGCTCCTCTGCTTTCTCAATGCAGCCTGCCATCCCCTTGGCTCCCTCCGTCAGCACAACTTCTGCGCCGTAGGCTTTCATCAGAAGGATCCTTTCCCGGGACATGGTATCCGGCATGACAATGATGCAGCGGTAGCCTCTGACTGCGCCCATAGCTGCCAGCCCGATGCCGGTATTTCCGCTGGTGGGCTCTATGATCACCGAGCCCTCCCGAAGCATTCCGGCGGCCTCAGCGTCATCCAGCATGGTTCTGGCCACCCGATCCTTAACGGAGCCTGCGGGGTTCAGATACTCCAGCTTGGCCAGCACTCTCGCCTGTAATCTCAGTTCCTTCTGCAGATGGGTCAGCTCCAGCAGAGGAGTTCCTCCCACCAGCTGATCAACGGATGTATATACGCGGGCCATAGCCTGTCCTCCTACGTTTAGTATTCGTTTTATTATACTACCAAATTCCCCGAAAAAAGATAATGCTGACGGCTTATTTCCTCTGCAAAGTCTGCAGGGAGCCGTCAGCATGACTGAATTTCATTGCGTATTCACAGCCTCGCAACACACTCGCTTTCGCTTTGTTGGATGCTGCCTGTACTTTACCTTCTGAAATAGGCTATGATGATAGTGCCGGTGCCCACATGAGTCCCGATAGCGCTGCCGATTTGAGCTACGGGAATGTCATACACCCTTCCTTCAAATAGTTCTCCGTTAGTCTTTTGGTAGGAGATGAGCATTTCAGCACTGTTGCCGGTATAACCAAAGCACAGGGGCATATCATAGTCTATGACTCCCTCCTGAGCGATGAATTCGTTCAATTTAACATAACCCATTCTGGCGCCCCTTGCCTTGCCAAGAACCACAATCTCCCCATCCCGGAGAGCGGCCAGGGGCTTAACGTTCAGAAGGCTCCCTACTGTTGCTGCTGCCGGAGAGATGCGTCCTCCCTTTTTCAGATTTTCCAGAGTATCCAGCATGGCCAGCACACAGATACTGCCCTTTTTCTCCTCCAGAGCGCAGGCGATCTGTTCCGCGTCCATTCCACGGTCTCTCAGTCGGCATGCCAGCTCCACCATCACCAACTGACCTACCGTAGCATTCAGGGAATCCACAACGAAAATCTGCTCCGGGAATTCTGCTGCCGCAGTCATAGCACTCTGGCAGCCTCCGGAGAGCTTGGAGGATATGGTGATCACAACTGCTGTGTCCCCTGTTTCTATCACCTGGCGGTACTTCTCTCTGTATTCAAAGGGATTAATCTGACTTGTTTTGGGAAGCTCCGCTTCTGTCGACATACGGTCGTAGAACTCCTCTGTGGATATATCCACTCCATCCCTGAGCTCCTCACTTCCAAAAGAGATCTTAATGGGCATCACCTCGACACTTCTCTCTCTGATCATATCTCTGCTCAGATCGGCAGCTGAGTCTGTAATAATTCTGACAGCCATGGTATTTTCCCAAAGAAGCCTTGTGCTTCCTTATCTCCTCTCTTTTTAATTACATGAACACTTGTCACTTTGTAAACATCTGCATTTATCTCATACAAATGTTGCTTTTCTGCGTGGCTTATTGTATACTATCCCGGAGAGAAAGCAACCACCAAATTTTCACCAAACGAAATTTAGTCAACAGGAATGTCCGAGTCGTAGTCGAACAAATCCCTTTCCCGAATAAACAACAAAATAAATATCAGGAGGCTCCCATGGACGCTCGCACCCGCTATACCAAGATGATGATTCGAAACACCTTCATTTCCATTCTGAAGGAAAAGCCTGTCAGCCGCATCACTGTCACCGAAATCTGTGAAGGAGCCCAGATCAACCGCTCCACTTTTTACAAGTACTATGACAATCCCGGTGATCTTATGAATAAGCTGGAGGAGGAATATCTCCAGGCCCTGAAGGATAAACTCAACGAGATCGATATGTCCGACTTTGCCCGGGTCTATGCCATCATTTTGACAGACATTAAGGACAATCAGGACTACTTCTCCACCATAATCTCGGAAAACGGAGACGAGAATTTCCGGGACAGCGTCTTTTCTCTGATTTATCAGTCTAATCTGGGGCGCATCCGGGAGCTCTTTCCCTCCATGTCCCCCCTCCATCAGAAGTGGCTTTTCTACTACTTCGGAGAAGGCCTTAACGGTATGCTCCAACAGTGGATGGACGGGGGCATGACGGAATCGGTGGAGGATCTGGTGAACTTCGCCAATGCCCTCATCACCACAGTAAATGATCATCTGAAGGACTATATGTAATTCGGTCTCGGCACCTTTGCTGCTTTCAGAACCGCAGATGCATCGGTGATTAACATAAAATCCCCCTGCAAACCCGCTTGTAAAGCGGATCTGCAGGGGGATTCATTAACATGTTTTGTCCTGTAACTCTCAGGTGGAGGGCCGGAGGAATCAAAAGCATCAGGTCACCTTGCGGATATCTTCGTCCGTGGCCAGCACCATGATGTGCTCCTCATTTTTGAATACATACTGGAAGGAAGGATTGGGGAACACCTCACCCTCGCTGTCCTTCACAGCCAAAATATTCATATGGAAGCGGTTGCGAAAATCCAGGTCCTTAATAGATTTCCCCACCCAGTCCGCTCTGGGTGAGATCTCATAAACATAGTAGTCCTTGGTCATGGGAATGCAGTCGAAAATGCGGTCATTGCTCTCGCTGATAGCCAGCCGCTCTGCCATCTCCTTGAAGGGATAGATAACACCGTCTGCGCCGTTTCTCTTCAGGAACAGAGCCTGGGTATCGTCAGAAGCCCGGCTCAGGACCTTCTTGGCTCCCAGCTCCTTCAGCATGTAGGTGACCACCAGAATACTCTGGAAGCTGTCCCGCAGACAGACGAAGCACACATCAAAACTGGGAATATCCAGGCTCTCCAAAGCTTCCCGGTTCGTGCAGTCGGCAATGCGGGCGCTGGTCACCACATTCAACAGGTCTCCCAGATGCTCCTCTTCACTGTCTACCACCATGATCTCACACTTTTGCTTGGCAAATTCATTGCACAGATGATGTCCGAAGGTGCCGGCACCGATTACCAGAAATGTCTTCATATACTTCTCCTTGATCTTCTTGCTCTTATGGTTCTATAGATAATTCGTTTTTATGCCGTGGGAAATTCAGGATATCCGACATCAGCCTACAGTGACGGTTTCCTCCGGATAGGTCACGGGAGGCTTTGCTTTTTTCTCCAGCAGGGCCACGGCAAAGGACACACTTCCCACACGTCCCATAAACATCAAAAGTGCAATGATATAGGAAGAAACAGGGAGCAGGTCCCGGGTAATGCCCGCCGTCATGCCTACGGTACCTACCGCCGAGAAGGTCTCGAACATAATATCCACCAGGTCAAAATTCTGCAGGCCTGCCAGAATGAGGGTCGCCATGAGGGCCAATCCCGCATTAAAGAATAGGATGATACAGCTCTTTCTGAAGAGATCCGGATTGATGCTCTTTCCGAACACAGCCGGTTTGCGGCTTCCCCGGAAGCCTCCCACCATATACAGCACGATGACGGCAATGGAGGTGGTTTTTACACCGCCGGCCGTGGAGCCGGGGGATCCTCCCACCACCATCAGCAGGATGGTGACCAGCTTGCTTCCGTTGGACATGGAAGGAATGTCAATGGTATTGAAACCGGCCGTTCTGGCTGTGACGGAGGCAAACAGGGCATTCATGACCTGCTGTCCGAAGGGCAGCCCGGCACCGGTGGCATTTCTTTCGAAAATCAGGATCAGAAGGGCAGAACCGAAAACCAGCACAGCGGATACTGTCAGCACCAGCTTGGTATGCAGGGAATAGCGCTTGAAGTGAAAGCCGTTCACCCGGATGTCATGCCACACCAGAAATCCCAGTCCACCCAGAATGATCAGCAGCATGAAGGTCACATTCACCACCACATTATCCGCCATGGATACAAAGGAGCTGAAGGGCTCCTGAAAGCCCATAAGATCAAATCCTGCATTGCAGAAGGCGGAGATGGCGTGGAAAACACTGTACCACAGACCCTTTTTCCATCCCATCCGGGGCACAAACACCGTGGCCAGCAGCAGGGCGCCGGTTCCTTCAAAGATGGCAGTCCCCGCAATGATCTCTCCGGAAAACTGCACGATGCCGTTCATGTTGGAGTTGTTGATGCTCTCCAGCATGATCTCTCTGCTTCGAAGGCCCATCCGTTTCTGGGCCAGCAGGAAGGCAAAGGTAGCGACGGTCATAAATCCGAGACCGCCGATCTGGATCAGTACGATGATAATCACCTGTCCGAAGAAGGACCAGGCGGTTGCCGTGTCCCGCAGTACCAGACCTGTCACACAGGAGGAGGATACTGCCGTAAACAGAGCTTCCCTGAAGGGAGCACTCTGCCCGTCCGCCGACGCCGCGGGCAGCATCAGCAGCAGAGTCCCTGCCAGGATCATAATGGCAAAGCCAAGGGCAATGACCTGCACATGGGTCAGCCTGGGCGCATGAGTCGGTTTAGCCATTTTCCCTCCGAAATTCATATAGTATCTCTCCCATCCTATCCCCCTGTCATCCGCTTGTCAACATCTTTATGGCTTATGTCCGGTTATCCGGGGAGGAAACATCATGTTGAATATCCGGTTATCAATGTCCGCCCATCCTCCTCTGATAGTCGATCCCCCCTTGATTTATGCCCCCTATCAATTTCCACTTTTCAATTGACAAATCTCCCATTTCCGTAAACAATAAGTCAAAACACCAACGGGAGGCACCCATGAACAAGATCCGCATTACCAAAGACATGGTCCGATCTCTCCACGAGACCCCATATATCAAGCTGTTCGACCTGCAATACGCTCCGGGAAAGCACTATTATAATGCCTCCCGCAAAGGTCCTCAGGACCTGATCGCCTTGAAATCCGACGAGGAATTCAAAGCCATGAAGGCTGATGCCGTGACCTGCATCGTACTGGTGCAGACCCCGGACACCGAGCCCCGACTGTATCTTCAGTATGAATATCGCTATCCCACGGGGCAGTTTCTCCTTTCCCCTCCCGCCGGCCTCATGGACCCTGCCGATGCAGACGAAGCGGATCCCCTTTTCAGCGTTACCCGGAGAGAGATATTCGAAGAGACCGGTCTGATGCTGAAGGATACGGATATATTCCGTGTGGTAAACCCTCTGGTGTTCTCTACCCCCGGCATGTCCGATGAGTCCAATGCCATGACCCTGGCCATCATTCATGTGCCGGATCTTTCCTCCCTCAGTCAGGAGGGCACCGTGGGTACGGAGCTCATGGACGGCTACGAGCTCTTCACCAAAGAGGAGGCTCTGGAGGTCCTGAAAAGCGGAAGAGACAAATTCGGAAACTTCTATTCTATCTATACACTCATCTGCCTCATATACTATGTGACAGATCTGTGGAAAGATAAATAAGCGAGAGATCGCTCCCGGGGATTCATCCGGGCAAAACTCCTGACCGGACCGGTCAGATAAACCGGTGAAACCAATCAGATGCAGAACAAAGCAGAACCGGGCCGCGAAAACGGCCCGGTTCTTTTGTAAATATGCATATCACTCTAATCTGTGGCAGGCGCAGAAATGTCCGGGGCTCATCTCCCGCCATGCAGGCACCTTCTCGGAGCAGACCTCTGCGGCCATGGGGCAGCGGGAATGATACTTGCAGCCGGAGGGGGGATCTGCCGGATCCGGCACATCTCCTTCCGGAATCTCTCCATCGTCCTGCCCGCCTTCCAAAGTGGGGACCGCCGCCAGCAGTCCCTTGGTATAGGGATGCAGGGGCCGGGCAAAAAGCTCCTCCGCCTCCGCCAGCTCCACCAGATTTCCCAGATACATGACACCGATGCGATCGGAAATGTATTTCACTACGGAGAGATCGTGGGTAATAAACACATAGGTGAGATCCTTCTGCTGCTTCAAATCAGACAGAAGATTGATAATCTGAGACTGAACAGATACATCCAGGGCTGAGACCGCCTCATCACAGATGATGAGCTTCGGCTCCGTGGCCAGGGCTCTGGCAATGCCGATGCGCTGCCGCTGTCCCCCGGAAAATCTGGCAGGAAGCCTGTCCGCCAGACGCTCTCCCAGGCCGCAGCTCTCCATGAGCTCCAGCACCTTCTGCCTTAACCGTGGACTGCGGGAATCCATATATTTATGGGTCACCATGCCCTCTGCGATGATCTTCTCCACCTTCATGCGAGGATCCAGAGAGGCATAGGGATCCTGAAAGATCATCTGGAGATCCGTTCTGAGATGCCGCATTTCCTCCTTTCCCAGCCGGGAAAGGTCAATACCCTCGTCTCTGAGGGCCTCCGCCTGGGCAAAGGTCCTATCTGCCCCGGGATCCAAGGGCAGTTTTCCTGTTGCGCCTTCTATCCGCAACGCATCGATCTCCCGGTCCAGCTCTGCCAATCTCTCCTGCAAATGAAGCACCTTTTCCTCCAGAGAGCGAAGCTGCTCCTTTAACTTTTCCTTGCGAGGGGAGGATGTAAACTCCGCATCCTCAATACGGCTTCTCAAAAGAAGAAGCTTGTCTCCACCCACTTTAGCGGCTTTTCGGGCCAGCTCATAGCGCTGCCTGAAAAGCTGCATGGGGCGTTCCGCGTCCTGCAGCACCGTAAAACCACCAAAGAGCTCCGGTTCCCGCCGGAAGGCGGTTTCCAGGAACAGAGCCAGCAGCACATAATCCGGGGCCAGGTCCGAAACCTTCCTCCCGTAATACCGCACCGATCCCCCTGTCTGGGGCACCAGCTGCAGCACCGTCTTCCCAAAGGTGGACTTCCCGCAGCCGGATTCTCCCACCAAACCCAGGGTCTCTCCCCGATAGATTTCCAGATTGATGCCATCCAGGGCCTTGGTGACCCGGTCTTTATCTTCCGTGGGATAGTACTTTCGAAGGTCCTTGATTTTCAAAAGCACCTGTCTGTTTTCACTCATGACTCTGCTCCTTTACCCAAGGGTAAAAGCACCGGAGCCTGTGTCCCTCTTCCGGCTCTGTCTCCGGAGGCATTTCTCTGCGGCACCGCTCCTTTGCATAAGGACATCTGCCGGAGAAACGGCAGCCCTCCGGAAGCTCATCCATGTCCGGAATACTGCCGGGAATCATCTTCAGAGGTTCCCCCTTAGGTGTGGACAGCTTGGGGGTGGCCTCCATCAGGCCTCTGGTATAGGGATGCAGGCAGGTCTGCTTATCTGCAAACAGCTTCTCTGCGCTCATCAGCTCCACCACCTGTCCGCAGTACATGACCGCCACCCTGTCCGCCACCTTCTTCACTACACCCAGATCGTGGGTGATGAACAAAATGGCTGTCCCTTGCTTTTCCTTCATTTCCTGCATCAGCTTCAGGATCTGAGCCTGAATGGTCACATCCAGGGCTGTTGTAGGTTCATCGGCAATGAGCAGACAAGGTCTGCAGGCTAAAGCCATGCCGATCATGACCCGCTGCCTCATACCGCCGGAAAGCTGGTGCGGATACATGCGGGCCGTCTCTTCCGGGTTGGGGATCTTCGTCTCCCGCAGGATCTCCAGGGTCATGGTCTCCGCTTCTTTTGGGTCGACATTTCTGTGGAGCAGAAATACCTCCCGAATCTGCCGGCCGATGGTATATACCGGATTCAGGCTGGTCATGGGCTCCTGAAAGATCATGGCAATCTCGTTGCCCCGGATGCGGTTCATCTCTGCCGGAGAAAGCTCAACCAGGTTTTTCCCCCGGAACAGGATCTCTCCCCTCGCCACATATCCGTGCCGGTTCAAAAGCCCCAGAATGCTCATGGCCATGACGCTTTTGCCGGAGCCGGATTCACCCACGATGGCCAGAGTCTCCCCGGACTTGACTGTCAGAGACACTCCGGCAACGGCTCTGGTGATCTCATCTCTGTCATCAAAACAGGTATAGAGGTCTCTGACCTCCAACAAAGGGGCATTGTTCATGGCTTATCAATAGAAGGTGGCCACCGGCTGCTCCGGAACCTCTGTCTTCTCCAGGGAAACCAGATTCAGCACCGGGCCCTTCTGTCCGTACAGTCTGTGGAATTTGTATTCTACTTTGAAACGAGCCTTGTACCAGGTTCGGACCTCCACTCTCCGGGAGGCTTCTGCGCTGACGATCAAAGAACAGTACTGAATATCCTCCACACAGCAGGTCATGACTTCCCTGCCGAAGGCAAAGGTTCCGGGAGGGAACCGCTTGTCGCTCATGGGATAGCCCCTGAACTCGATGACCTTACCGATATACTTCTTAGGCTCCTCCGTCACGTCCCGGTACCATTGGGCAAAGTACTCATCCGGGATCTCAATGACGGGAGCCTCCATGTCAAAGGGCAGAGGATCCTCGTATTCGTCGGTATTGATCTTTCCGTCGGTGTATTCGTAGCAGATCTGGGCTCTTCTGTTCACGGTGCGGACGATTTTATGGAATTCCATTTCGTCCATATCTTTCGTGAAACGGTTGAACACCATCAGATCGGCGCTCTGGAGCTTATCCACCACCAGGGCCCGCATGTTAGCATTGAAACCGGCAAAGGTGGAGGCATCCGCAAAGGAAAACTCCTGATAGACAGCCCAGTCGTCGGGCATGTTCTCGTAGAGGGTGCTCAGCATCCACATGCCGTTGTATTCCATGAGGACCCGCTTGGCTTTGTGCTTGTTGTAAAGGCCCTGAAGGATCTTGGTGGACACGTCGATCTCCTGCTCCAGCACTTCCACATGTACATTTTTCTTTTCCAGCTCTTCTACGTCATATTCCTCAATGCCTTCTTCGCACACCAGGAACAGAATGGAGTCGCCGTTTACGAAATTCGGGTCCGTCAGCACAGACTCCTTGGCGAACTGGGTCTTGCCGGATTCCAGAAAACCGGTGATCAGAAAAAGGGGAATGTCTTTCTGAGACATGTTGATCTCCTTGTATTCTTGTAGAGTTAGTCTTTCATAGTACAGGAGGCCCGGTGGGATAGTCCCAGTCAGGCCTCTTTTCTGTTGGTATATCAGGTGAAGAGCCGCTGCAGGGCTTCTTCCTTCAGCTGAGAGCCGATGACGCACAGACGGCCCATGACCATGGCGCTGCCATAGCGGACGCTGCTCTCCTCCGGCACATAGTCAAAGTGGATCCAGCGGCCGTCCTCACCGGCCACAATGCCCTTGGCCCGCAGCACGATGCCGTACTTTTCTGCGTTGTCCAGCTCCTTCAGGGCAGCTTCGATCTGCTCTGCGGTGAACTTATGGGCTGTTTCCTGACCCCAGCTGGTGAAGATTTCGTCGGCATCGTGATGGTGATGATGACCATGGTGATGGTGATGATGGTGATG
>JABUST010000032.1 GCA_021442595.1 Lachnospiraceae bacterium
TCTTTGCTGGACACCCGCTCCGGGTACGCCTGCGGTTCTCTGTCCGCTCTGACGAAGCCGGCTGTCCGGCTGTCTTCCCGCCGCCGCGGCTGCTGCTGCAGCTGCTGCTGCACCTCCTAAAGAAGCCAGTGTGACGAAATTACCCTGCGGATCGATGAGAGACCGCTTCAGATCCTCGATCAGCTCACCCATATTGCGGTAGCGGCGATCCGGATTCTTCTGGGTACATTTCAGGATGATCTGCTCCAGAGAATAGGGCAGATCCGGGGTGAATCTGGAAGGAGGATACATCTCCTCCTGAAGATGCTTGATCGCGATGGAAACTGTGGTATCTCCGTCAAAGGGCACACGACCGGTCACCATCTCGTACATAGTCACACCCAGAGAATAGATATCGCTCTTGGCGTCGGATACGCCGCCGCGCACCTGCTCGGGAGAACTGTAATGCACGCTTCCCATCACATTGGCAGTGATCGTATTGGAATTGGACGCTTTGGCAATACCAAAGTCGGAAAGCTTTACCTTTCCGTCCGTAGAAATAATGATATTCTGAGGCTTCACATCCCGGTGGATAATGCCGCAGTTGTGCGCTGCTTCCAGACCCAGCGATACCTGAATGGCAATACTGGTGGCTTCCTTGATGCTCAGCTTACCTTTCTTTGTAATATAATTTTTCAGAGTGATGCCTTCCACCAGCTCCATAACGATATAGTACAGACCGCGGTCTTCTCCTACATCAAATACATTTACTACATTGGGATGGGACAGTCCTGCTGCAGACTGTGCTTCTCTCCTGAATTTGGCAATAAATGCGGTATCCTCGCGAAATTCTGCCTTCAGCACCTTGATGGCAACCATGCGATTCAGTTTGTGATCTTTCGCTTTATAGACATCCGCCATGCCGCCGGTTCCCACACGATTCATGATCTCGTAGCGTTCCCCGATGATGATTCCCTCTTTTAACATAAACTCACCTCGTTACGAAAAAGGCTCGATCACGATGACACCGATATTATCCCTGCCACCGTTCTCATTGGCCCGACGAATCAGGATCTGTGCCTTGTCTTCCGGATCGCTCCCCCTAAGTATCCGAAAGATTTCCTCGTTCTCCACCATATTGTAGAGTCCGTCGGAACACAGAATGATTCGGTCATCCTGTTCCAGTTTGTAATCGAAGAAGTCAATACGCACTTCTTCTGCTGTCCCCACTGCTCTGGTAATGATATTGCGGTCCGGGTGATGGGCTCCTTCTTCCGGAGTCAGTTCCCCGAGACGGATCATTTCCGCAACCAGTGAGTGATCCTGCGTGATCTGTGTCATATTGTCAGAGTCTGCCAGATACAGGCGGCTGTCGCCCACATTTGCAACATAGACATAGCCGCCTACGATGGTAGCCACAACCATAGTGGTTCCCATGCCGGCCATGGAACTGTCCTTACGAGCCTGTTCCAGAACCTCGCGATTGGCGGCTTCAATTCCCTGACGAATGATCTTTACAGGATTGAAATTCGAATCTTTTTTTATTGTTTCTACCAGGACTGATACTCCGTAACGGGATGCAAAATCGCCTGCGGCATGCCCTCCCATTCCGTCAGCTACGACAAACAGGTTCGGCAGATTGCCGACAGCCTCTGCAGATGCAAAGAGGAAGTCCTGATTCATTTTTCTGACTTGTCCTATGTCAGTACCGGAAAAAACTTTCAACATTCACCTCATTGAGCGATTTCTGCTGTCTGTGGTCAGGAGTTTTTATCGAGATAACTCTTTCTCAACTGACCGCAGGCGCCATTGATATCGCTGCCCATTTCTCTTCTAATAGTACCATTTATTCCGCAATTTTCAAGTTTATTTTGAAACGCCTGAACCACTTTATGCGCAGAGCGGTCAAAATTTCTCTCCCTGACCGGATTCACGGGAATCAGATTCACATGACACGGAAAGCCTTTGAGAAGGCCGGCCAGCCGCTCTGCATCCTCCGAAAAATCGTTCTGTCCTGCTGCCAGGGCATATTCAAAGCTGATCCTTCGCCCGGTCTTCTCAAAATATTCCCGGCAGGCATCCAGGATCTCCTGTATGCTGTATTTCTTCGCCACCGGCATCAGATCACGGCGCTTCTCATCGGTGGACGCATGGAGAGAGATGGCAAGCGTGACAGCAAGCTTTTCCTCCGCAAGCTGCCGGATCTTCGGCACAAGGCCGCAGGTGGAGAGGGTAATGTTTCTCTGACTGATATGCAGTCCCTTTTCATCGCTGACCAGCCGGATAAACCGCACTGCCTGCTCATAATTATCCAGAGGCTCCCCGCTTCCCATCATGACGATATTGGAGATCCGCTCACCGGTGATCCGCTGGATCTCATAGATCTGAGCCAGCATCTCCGAGGCTGTCAGCGAACGTACCAGTCCGTCCAGAGTGGAGGCACAGAACCGGCAGCCCATGCGGCAGCCGGCCTGGGAGGAAATACAAAGGGAATAGCCGAACTTATATTTCATCAGGACGCATTCCACCCGGCGGTCATCCCCCAGCCGCACCAGATATTTGACGGTGCCGTCTGAGGATCTTTGACAGGCTTGTACCACCGGCATGGCTAAAGGCATGTTCTCCGCTAAAGAAGCGCGCAGCCCTTTGGGCAGGTCGGTCATTTCGTCATAGCTGATGGCATGGCGCTGATGCAGCCACTGAAACAGGATGTCGCCCCGAAAGGGCTTCTCACCCATCTCTGCCATAGCTTCCCGCCACTGAAGGCGGCTCAGGCTCTTAGGGTCTCCCATACGCGCTCCTTTCTCCCCGCAGCGTCAGATCTGCCGGGGCTTTTTCTCCATAGCGGCCACAAAAAAGCCGTCATGTCCCTCGTTTACCGGCCAGAGGGTGGCCGTCTGCCGAAGGGTCACCTCCTCCGGATCACATTTCCGAAAGAGGTTTCCGATGTCCAGCAGTTCAAACTCCGGGTGTTTTGCCAGGAAGGCTTCCACCTGAAGATCATTTTCTTTTTTTGTGAGGGTGCAGGTGCTGTACACCAGTCTCCCCCCCGGTTTCAGGGCGGCGGCAGCTGTCTCCAGCATGGTTTCCTGCAGGGCGCTTAGCTCCTCCACATCGGAGGCGGATCTGTGCTCTGCAATGTCCCTTTTTGACCTCAGAATGCCCAGACCGCTGCAGGGAGCATCCAGCAGGACCCTGTCAAAGGCCTCTGCATCCTCCGGACAGGGCTTCAGGGCATCCCCTTCCCCGGGATGAAGAATGGTAAGTCCCAGGCGCTCCGCATTTTGACGGATCAAATCCACCCGGTGAGGGTGAATGTCCCGGCAGCTGA
The DNA here is from genome assembly GCA_021442595.1 of Lachnospiraceae bacterium. Taxonomy (GTDB): domain Bacteria; phylum Bacillota; class Clostridia; order Lachnospirales; family Bianqueaceae; genus RUG760. The sequence goes on from JABUST010000032.1 coordinate 3,311, forward strand.
TATAGCCCTCGTTCTCCATGCGCTCTGCGCAGAAGCAGCTCTTTCCGCCGGGAGCTCCGCACAGGTCCAGCACCTTCTCCCCCTTTTGAGGATCCAGGGCCAGCACTGCAGCCATAGAGCTTTCGTCCTGGACGCTGATCTCTCCCTTTTGAAACATTTCCAGTCGGGAAATGTCCCCGGGATGATGGACGTACACCGCTTCCGGACAAATAGCTCCTTCCATCAGAAGAGCCGGACGCCCGGTCTGCTCTTCCAGCTGTCTCTTCAGCTTTTCCGGCATTTCCTGCCGGCTGCCTCGGGTGAGGTTCAGCCGAAGACAAAGGGGACGCACCGTATCCATGGTCTCCAAAAGCTGCCGGAGCTTGTCTTCTCCGTAATCTTCGCTGAGACTCTCTTTGATCCATACAGGAAGATCCGCTTCGTCTGCATCGGCAGGAGGATCCATTTTCTGAATGCCCCGCAGCACGCCGTTCACATAGGGAGCAAGGCCTTTCATGCCGGAGCGCTTTACCAGCTCCACGGACTCGGATATGGCGGCGTAGGGTCTGACCCCCTCCATGTACATGAGCTGAGCGGCGCCGATGCGCAGACAGGCCAGCACATAAGGTCGGATGCGGGAGATGGGGGTTTTGGATAGGGCGCCGATGCGCTCATCGATGGTCTCCCGGTGCTTTACCACGGTATAGACCAGGGAGGTGAAAAACCGCCTGTCCCGCTCTTCCACCGGGGCCTGCTCATCCATGCGCCGCAGAGTGCGGTGAATGACCAGGGAGGCATAGCCTTCTCCCCGAAGGATCTCGTCAGCTGCCAGAGCCGCCTCATGGCGGATGCTGCGGCCTTTGCCGGCTCCCGGCTTGTTATCTTCCACTTCTTCTGTTTCCTTTTCCTATGAAGATCAGGATCAGCCGGAGCAGGCTGGCCAGGGCCTGAGCCATGGCAGCCACATAGGTCATGGCAGCGGCTCTGAGCACTTTTCTGGCGCCTGCCATCTCATCGGAGTCCAGGATCTGGGAGCCCTCCAGAATGGTCAGGGCTCTGCGGGAAGCGTTAAATTCCACCGGGACCGTCAGCACCTGAAACACCACAGCCAGGCCGTAAAGCAGGATTCCCAGAAAGATGAAAAATGTTCCCAGCTCTCCCAGGGCGCTGCCGTAGGTCAGGGTGGCCACAATGACACCGATAACGATCAGAGGCATACTGAGTTTGGAGCCGATGTTGGTGACGGGAATGATGGTATTGCGGATCTGCAGGGGAAAATATCCCGTAGCATGCTGAATGGCATGTCCGCATTCGTGGGCGGCCACACCGGCAGCAGCAATGGAACTGACGCCGTAGACAGATTCCGACAGATTCAGGGTCTTACGGGCAGGGTCATAATGATCCGTCAAAGAGCCCTGGGTCTGGCAGATCATCACATCCGAAATGCCTGCGTTCCACAGGATGAACCGGGCCACATCGGCTCCGGTCATGCCTCTGCGGGCATAGACGCTTGAATAGCGGCTGAAGGCGCTTTTCACCATGGTTTGCGCGATCAGCGCAAAAATCACGGTGGGCAATACCAGTACTATATATAAAATATCCACTGTATCTCCTTATTCTGCTGTATCGGTAAACCTTGAGGGAAGCTCCCGGGTGCCCCGGAGATAAGCTTCGGTTTCCATGGCCTTTTTGCACGAGGGCTGCAGCATAGTGATCTCCAGAGGGCCGTCCCCGGTCTGCACCACCAGTCTGGGATGCTTTCCTTCCAGCAGCTTACTGTAAACACATCCGGTCTCCAGCCCCTGATCCTCTACGTCCCGGGGCAGTCTGACCTTCAAAATTCCGCACTTGGCCCCTTCCCGGTCTTCTCCGCTCCTCAGGAAGCTGTAGGTGCCGGGCCACCCGGCAAACCCTCTCACCTGACAGTCGATCCGGTGGGCAGGGCTGTTCCACAGGATACAGCCGTCTTCCTTTTTGATCATAGCGGCGTAGGTGGCTTTTTCCGGATCCTGGGGAGTCCTGAGGAGCTCTTCTCCCCGCAGCAGCCTCTCCAGCACCTCCCGGATCACCCGGGCACCGGCCAATGTCAGCTTGTCATATAGGGTATCTGCCGTTTCCTCCGGTTCAATGGCAACCCTTTCCCGGAGGATCATATCTCCTGTGTCGATGCCTGCATCCATCTGCATGGCCGTCACACCGGTCTCCTGCTTCCCATCCACAATGCTCCACTGGATGGGAGCGGCTCCCCGGTACTCCGGCAGTAAAGAGGCATGCATGTTAATACAGCCAAGGGGCGGAATGTCCAGGATCTCCTGGCTCAGGATCTGTCCGAAGGCCGTTACCAGAATCAGGTCCGGCTGCAGAGACCGCAGTACTTCCGTAGGTTTGGGCCGTTTGATCCTCACGGGCTGGTATACATCCAGGCCGTTCTCCAATGCCAGCACCTTCACGGGGGAGGGAGTCAGGATCTGCTTTCTTCCTACCGGCTTATCCGGCTGGGTATACACTCCCACGATCTCCAGATCCCGCTCTTTCGAAAGGTCGATGACCTCACGAAGCACACCGGCCGCGATCTCCGGGGTACCCATGTAAACGATTCTCATCGCTGGACCCACTCCTCCACCTTGTCAATGTACAGAACACCGTAGAGGTGATCGATCTCATGGCAGAAGGCTTTAGCCAGCAGACCCTCTCCCGTGATCTCATAGGGGTTTCCGCTGCGGTCCAGGGCCTTTACCGTCACCTTCTGAGGGCGGTTGCAGATGGCTGCCCTGCCGGGAAGGCTCAGACATCCTTCCTGAGTATGCTGCTCTCCTTCAGTCCGGATGATCTCGGGATTGATGAGGACCAGCTTCTCTCCTGCCTCTCCTGTGTCAATGACGATGATCTTCTTCAAAATGCCCACCTGCACCGCAGCCAGACCTACGCCCTCTGCGTCATACATGGTATCAAACATATCGTCGATGAGCATCTGGGTCCGGAGGCCGAAATCCTCTACATCCCGGGAAGTCTTGCGAAGGACGGGGTCATCATTTGTTCGAATGCTTCTGAGTGCCATTTTCTTCTCCTTTCCCGCTTACAGAATGGCTGAGGGATCGATGTCCATGGTCAGCAATTCATGGCCGCGGTTGGCCCCGGACCATTTGTCCGTACAATATAGAATATAGTTTCTGAGCCGGTCTTCCTCCCTGCATTTCACAAGGATCTTCCACCGGTAGATATTGTTGATCTTTGCCAAAGCTGCCGGGGAGGGCCCCAAAACCTCAATGTTCCTGCCTTCCGCCAGTTTTTTCATGAAATCCGCCAGAGACCGGATCTCTTGCCGCACCGCATCCTCCCGGGGGCCGGAGATCACCACCTGGGCTATATGGGTAAAGGGGGGACACTCCAGCATCCGCCGGGAAGCGATCTCCTGCCGGTAAAACAGGCCGTAGTCCTGCTGCCGGGCGGCGGTGATGCAGTAATGCTCCGGAGCGTAGGTCTGAATGACAGCCTCCCCTTCCTTCCGGCCTCTGCCGGCTCTGCCGCTGACCTGAGTCAGCAGCTGGAAGGTCCTCTCCACGCCGTGAAAATCCGCATCAAACAGAGTCTGATCCGCTGCCAGCACCCCTACCAGGGTCACACCGGGAAAGTCAAAGCCCTTGGCCACCATCTGGGTGCCTACCAGGATATCTCCCTCCCCCTCTCTGAAGGCGCGGTAGACATGCTCATAGTCCTCACTGCCCTTCATGGTGCTCATATCCATGCGCATCACCCGGGCTTGGGGAAACAGGGCTTTTGTCAGCTCCTCCACCTTCTGGGTGCCGATGCCGAACTGTTTCAGATACCGGGACCCGCACCGGGGACAAGTCTCCGGCAGCCCCACATCCTTTCCGCAGTGATGACAGATGAGCCGGTTTTTATCTTTATGATAGGTATAGGGCAGATTACACCGGGGACATTTCAGCACGAAGCCGCAGCCCCGGCAGCTGACGGTGGTGGAATAACCTTTCCGGTTCAGAAACAGGATGACCTGCTCCTTTTTCTCCAGCCTGTCCCGGATCTTCTCCGCCAATTCGGTGCAGAAGATGGACATATTGCCCCGGGCGATTTCCTCCCGCATGTCCACCACTTCCGCGGCGGGCAGCTCCGCTCCCGGCACAGCTCTCGTGCTCATGGTCAGCAGCTTCAGGGGTGAGGCGCCGTTATCCGTCTTTTCTTCCCCGGCTATGGCCCGGCCCTCCTCCGTGCGGAAATATGTCTCCACACCGGGGGTAGCGGACCCCAGCACCAGGGGGCAGGAAAACTGCCGGCATCTGAGCTCGGCCACTTCCCCGGCCCGGTAGTGAGGAGCCAGCTGCTCGCTTCGGTAGCTGGTTTCGTGTTCCTCGTCCAGAATGACCAGCCCCAGATTTCTGAAAGGGGTAAACAGAGCTGAGCGAGGACCGATGATGACCCGGTATTGTCCCTTGCCGGCACGGTGCCAAAGGATGGCTCTTTCCTTATCCGTCATGCGGGAGTGAGTCACTCCCACCCGGTCCTCAAACCGGCGGCAGAACACATCGATGAGCTGGGGCGTCAAAGAGATCTCCGGCACCAGCAGAATAGCCTGTCTTCCTCTGTCCAGGCAGTGCTGGATGCACTGCATATAGACCTCGGTCTTTCCGCTCCCGGTAATACCGTGAAGCAGAAATCCTTCGTATTCTTCCCGGTCCATGGCCCCGGTGATGGCCTCATAGGCCTTCCTCTGCTCTTCCTTCAGGGGAAGAGGCAGGGTCCTCCCCCCTGCTGCAGACGCAGCCGGGCACTCCTCCGGTTCCTTGGTAACTGTCACCAGTCCGGACTTTTCCAGAGAGCGCAGGGACTCAGCGGTGAGAGGGGCCACCTTTCGGACCTCTCCCAAAAGGGCGCTGCCGCCCCACTGCTCCAGTACATCCAGAAACTGCTTCTGCCCCTTTCCCAGACGAAGGGTACCGGCGTCCTTTCCGCTGCGGGTGACCCGGTCCACCTCCTTCTCGGTGATGTACTCCGGTTTCGGCACAAATAAAGAAAGGCACGCAGAAAGAGGCGCCATATAGCGCCTTTGCATCTCTCTTGCCAGTGCCAGGTCTTTTTGTGTAAATATACTCTTGTCAGACAGAAAGCTGTCCACGGTCTTCAGCTGTTTCAGGGTGATTCCCTCCGGCAGCTCCCGAAGCGCGGCTTCCTCATCCAAAAGATCAACGACATAGCCCCGGGCACCAAGCCTGTTACCAAAGGGTACCTTTACCATCATGCCCACCGCAGCCACTTGGGCCTGGGCAGGTGTCAGACGGTAAGTGTACATCCGGTCGACCCGCTGATGATGCTGGTCAATGATGACACGGGCGTATTCGTTCATGTGTCAGATCAAGCCTCGTCCAGGGGAGTGGACAGGTCCACATCGGTCAGAGCCACTTCCTCTTCGGTCTCGGGTTCTTCTTCCTCATTAATGACGATACTGAGCTTCTCGGCTTCCATTTCCATGACAGCCTGGGTCAGCATGCGGCCGGTGGTGTCCTCGATCATCATGGGAGATCCGTTCACCAGATCCCGGGCTCTTTTGGCCACGGCCATCACCAGAGTGTAGCGGCTGTTGATCTCGGGAGCTCCCTGCTCGCGGTTCACATTATTGACATGGTCGATCAGTTCTACATAAGAAGGATGTAACATGTGTAGTCTCCTTACCTTTCAAATTACAGTACCTTACATTCTATCACATATCCGCGCTGAATGCACGGTTTTTGTTCAGTGCTTTTACAGTCCCAGACGGGCTGCCTCCTCTGCCAGAGAGTCCAGCAGCTTTGACTCCTCGGGCTTAATGCCGCTGCCCTCGCGGATGAGTCGATCCATCTCCAGGGTGCAGCTTTCCACCGTGTCATTGATGATGAGGAAATCATATCTTCTGGCTCTGTCCAGCTCCACGGCAGCAGCCTGATGCAGCCGGTCCCGGATGACCTCCTTGGTCTCCGTGCCTCTTCCCACCAGACGCTCCTCCAGCTCCTCCATGGAGGGGGGCAGCATGTAAATGAGGACGGCCTCCGGGTACATGTCCTTTACCTTCAGCGCTCCGGCAGACTCGATCTCCAGGATCACGTTCTCCCCCTGCTCCAAACGCTTGAGAACAAAGGATCTGGGGGTGCCGTAATAGTTTCCCACGTAGGAGGCGTACTCAAAGAAATCATTCTCCCGGATGCGGCGCTCAAACTCTTCTTTCGTAATGAAATAATAGGCCACCCCGTCCTCCTCCCCGGGCCGGGGAGCTCTGGTGGTAGCAGAGACAGACAGAGCATAGTCCTTCTCGTCCACCAGCTTTTTGACTATGGTACCCTTGCCTACTCCGGAAAATCCGGAAATCACAGCCAATGTTCCTTTTTTCATTTATCTGTCCCTCATTCAATGTTCTGGATCTGCTCTCTGATCTTCTCCACAATGTTCTTCATGGCCAGAGCATGGCGAGTGATCTCCAGATCATTGGATTTGGATGCAATGGTATTGCACTCCCGGTTCAGCTCCTGGGTCAGAAAGTCCAGCTGCCGGCCGATGGGCTCCTTCTTTTCGATAATCTCCCGGTACTGGCGGATATGGGAATGGAGCCGGGTCAGCTCCTCATCGATGCAGCATTTGTCTGCAAACAGGGTAATCTCCTGTTCCAGGCGGGAGGCATCTGCCTGCTGCAGTTTGGTCTTGTCCAGATGCTCCTCCAGGCGGGCATAAAGTTTTTCCTTGTAGCCGGCCACCACCCCGGGAGCCTCCTTCTCTACTGCCAGTACATGCGCTTCCAGTTCCGAAAGCTTGGCAGCAAAGTCCTGTTTCAGATTCTCTCCCTCTCTGAGTCTCATGACATCCAGGGCCTCCAGAGCTTCCCGGAGTGCTCCGGACAGGATGGGCTCCATGACCTCCATGTCCGCATCGGGGCTCTCGGACTCCACCACTCCGGGCAGGTTCACGATGTTGCTCATCTTCAGGTCATTTTCCAGGCCCAGATTGGCAGCTGCCTCCCCCAGAGACCGGGAGTATTCCTGCATCCTGGCCATGTTGACCCAGACCTCACCCTGCTCCCGGGAGTGATTCACGTAGCGCACGGTTACGTCTGCCTTGCCTCTGGCCACATTCTCCTTGATGATGGACCGCACACTGCCCTCCAGGGCATTGAACTGGTGAGGGACCCGCAGATTTGTTTCTAAATAACGGCTGTTTACCGTTTTGATCTCTATCGTAAACTGATGTCCCGCCGCTTCTTTTTCTCCGCGGCCGAATCCGGTCATGCTCTTCATATGTGTCCTCCGTCAATCAGACCATTATCTTTGGAATTTTACCATATTCAGAGAAGTGTTGTAAACTGTCCAAAGGCCCGGAGGCCTTTCCTTTTCCGCCCTCCCGCCCCCTCCCCGCCTTGCAATGGGACCGGACAAAGGGTATACTAAACTGTTCCCCGCCGGATAATCCTAAGAACACATTTCAGTGCTTTCCCGGCAGCGGAGCCCCTGTAAAATATCTTAACCCTATCCTGTACACAGAAAGCCTATCATGATCAGAATCACCAACTGGAAGCAGCCCATTGAACTGCAGGGGAAGGACCTGGAGAGGGCCATCCGCAGCGCTCTCGGTCTCTCTGAGCTTCACCCCATGACCTATCAGATCATCCGCCGGTCTCTGGATGCCCGTCGCAGCACTGCCCGGGGAGAGACCTGCACCGGGAAAGACTGTTTTTTCTATGTCTATACCCTGGATGTCTCCCCTGCCAAGGAAGATAAGGTCTGGAACAAGATCCCCCGAAAGGTGAAGGAGGAGTGGCAGCGTCTGGGAGATACTCCCCGGTATGCCCCTCCCTTCCCCGCTTCTCTTCCGGCGGAACTTACCGGCGCCGGTCTGCGTCCGGTGGTAGTGGGCCTTGGACCCGCAGGGCTTTTCTGTGCCCTTCTGCTGGCCCGGGCCGGGCTTAAGCCCCTGATCATTGAGCGGGGAAAGCCTGTGGAAGAGCGCACCCCGGACACCCGCCTTTTCTTCACCGAAGGACACCTGGACCCGGAGTCCAATGTCCAGTTCGGAGAAGGAGGCGCCGGTGCCTACTCTGACGGCAAGCTGAACACCCTCATCAAGGATCCCACCCGCCGGGGCCGCTTCGTCATGGAAGAGTTCGTAAAGGCCGGGGCTCCTGAAACCATTCTCTATGACAATAAGCCCCATGTGGGCACAGACCGGCTGCAGATCGTGGTGCGCCGCATGCGGGAGGAGCTGCTGTCTCTGGGAGCTGAGATCCGCTTTTCCACCCGTCTGGATAATATCCTTACGCTTAATGGTCCCGATGGACCCAAGGTGTCTGCTCTGGTGCTTCATGGCCCGGACGGGAGACAGTATGAGGAACCTTGTTCCCACCTGTTTCTGGGTATCGGCCACAGTGCCCGGGACACTTTTCAGATGCTGTCCGGGCTGGGTGCCCGCATGGAGGAAAAGCCCTTCGCCATGGGGCTGCGCATTGAGCATCCCCGGGAGATGATCGACAGGGATCAGTACCGCAGCTATGCCGGCAACCCGCTGCTGGGAGCTGCCAGCTACAAGCTTACCTGGAAATCCGAGACCACAGGCCGGTCTCTGTATACCTTCTGCATGTGTCCGGGGGGTGTGGTCATCGCCTCTGCCTCCGAGCCGGGCACCGTGGTCACCAACGGCATGAGCAACTATGCCCGGGATGAGGTCAACTCCAACTCCGCCCTGCTGGTAAATGTGCTTCCGGATGACTTCGCCCCCTACAGGGAGCAGGCCGGGGTTCTCAGCGGCGCCTTCTATCAGCGGGAACTGGAGAAAAAAGCCTTTGCTCTGGGAGGAGGTACCTATCACGCCCCCTGCCAGACCACCGGCGATTTTCTTGCGGACCGCCCCTCCGCACAGGCCTCCTTCGGGGAGGTGATCCCCAGCTTTACCGGCGGAGTCACCCCCGCCAATCTGCGGGAGCTGCTTCCTCCCTTTATGGCAGATACCATTGCAGAGGGTCTTGCCCCCGGAGGTCCCTTCGGCCGGAAGATCCGGGGCTTTGACCGCCCCGACGCCGTACTGACGGGCATTGAATCCCGCAGCTCCTCCCCGGTACGCATTCTCCGCGACGACAGCTTTCAAAGCAACATCCGGGGTCTGTATCCCATGGGAGAGGGCGCCGGCTACGCAGGCGGCATCACCTCCGCCGCCATCGACGGCATGAAGGCTGCCGAAGCCTTTTTCCATACCCTCTTCCCCGTCTCTTCCTCGGAGGCCCGCTCATGATCCAGGACATTGCCCCCCACAGGCTGAACAATCAATTCATTCCCGGGCTGCTCCCCTCACCCGGGGATTACATCATCCTCTATCAGAGGGATGCCCTGGCGGTAGACCGGCTGGCTCAGGAGGAAGGTCAGCTGGTCTTTCCCACCTTCGCCGCCTTCCCGGAAGCGGATCCCGGAGACTTCACCTATCTGTTTTCTCTGGATGAACGCCCCTTCTTTCTGTACCTCCCCCCTCAACCGGCAGATCTCTCCGAAGGCCCTCTGACCTTCCTGCCCTTTTCGGAGCTTCGGTCCCGTGACCTGTATCCCCGGGAAATGGTCTTTGCCGCCTACACTGCCAAGCATCTGCAGGATTGGTACCGGGACTTTTCCTTCTGCGGCCGCTGCGGCCGGGGCGCCATGGAGCATTCCCGGACAGAAAGAGCCATGGTCTGTCCCCACTGCGGCTATACCGCCTATCCCCGCCTCATGCCCGCGGTCATCGTGGGCGTGATCCACGAGGGCCGGCTCCTCATCACCCGCTATGACCGGGGCTTTGCCCACAATGCTCTCATCGCCGGATTTACGGAGATCGGAGAGACCATGGAAGAAACCGTGGCCCGGGAGGTCATGGAGGAAGCCGGCCTCAAGGTGAAAAACATCCGCTACTACAAGTCCCAGCCCTGGGGCTCTGCCAACGATATCCTCATGGGCTTTTACTGCGATGTCGACGGCAGCAGCGCCATTACGCCGGACCGCCGGGAGCTTAAATATGCCGCCTGGACTCTGCCTGAAGACATTGAGCTGCAGCCTACGGACTATTCCCTGACCAATGAAATGATGAAGCGCTTCAAAGATGGCCTTCCCTGCTGAGGCGTCTGCCTTTAAATCAGTCAGAGATCTGCTCTGCTGATCCTTCCTTATATTCTGATTGGAAGCCTTCCCTTCAAAATAAAACAAAGCCTTCAATGCTTTGCTTTATTCATAACTCTCCCTCTTCGCTCATAGTAAAGTGAATGATTCCATGCTATTTACAGATTATCTGATGACCCAATTATCCGCCCATCCTTCCTCTCAGCCCCGGGATGTGATCAAGCAGTGCTACCAGGCGGCCTTCGGGGCCGAGCACCTGCTGACGGATCCCTCCGGAGCAGAAACCTGCTTTTGGAAAGAATATGAGGAAGCCTCCTTCCCTGAGGGCAGAAGTGTTCCTCCGGCAGAACCCATCTCCCCGAAAATCTGCCGCATCTCGCTCCCGGCCTGGAAGCAGACCGGCATGCCGGGCCGCTGGCTCTTTCGCATGTTCCTGCTCTCTGCCTCCACCCCTCAGGGTGAGCCCGAAGACCTGAACCGTCTTCTGTCTCTGGCTGATACCCGGCTGCAGGATGCCTCCCATCTGCCCTTCTCTATAGAAAGCTGGAACCAATGCCTGGCAGAATATACCGCCGGTCCCATGGAGCCGGTCCATCACAGCGATACTTACCGCAGGGAGGAAAAGCCCGCTTACCGGGTGGTAAACAGGGAACTGGCGGATCTGATCCCTCTGCTGCAGGCCATCCATCAGCGCCGCAGCCTGCAGACCCCCGGCGAGAAGCCCGACAAGGCCTTCGTTTTGGCCATCGACGGCCGCTGCGCCGCAGGGAAGAGCACTTTGGCCTCCCGTCTGGCCTTTCTTCTGGAAGCCGATCCGGTCCACATGGATGACTTTTTCCTTCCTCCGGAACTTCGGACCCCTGAACGGCTCCGGGAGCCCGGGGGAAATGTTCACTACGAGCGTTTCGCCTCCCAGGTCCTTCCCCATCTGGGGGAGCAGACCTCCTTCACCTATACTGTCTTCGACTGTTCCCTCATGAAGCTTCAGGGAGACCGGACCATAGAAGCCTCCCCCTGGCGCATTGTGGAAGGCTCCTACTCACACCATCCCTTCTTCGGATCTTATGCAGACCTTCGGATCTTTGCGGACATAGATACCGGAGAACAGATAGAGCGCATCCTTCGCCGGAACGGTCCGGCTATGGCCGAAAACTTCCGAAGCCGCTGGATCCCCATGGAGGAAAACTACCACAGGGCCTTTTCTCTTCGGGACAAGGCAGATGTGATCTATCCGGATCCCAAACTCAGCTGAAATCCGGCAGATAAAAGTCCGCCGTCTCCATGATCTCCTGCAGATCCTTCTCTGCAGAAGGATCGTACACGGCACACACCGGATAGCCCGCTGCAACGGCGGTTTTCATAGCCACCACGGAATCCTCCAGCACCAGGGTCCTCTCCGGGGAGAGCCCCAGCAGATGGGATGCATAGAGGAAGGGATCCGGTTTGTCCTTGCCTGTGCCGGTGGTCTCCATGTATACCAGTCCCCGGAACAGGCCTTCCATGCCGCACTGTCTTACGGCAGTATCCACGATAAGTTGGGGAGACATGCTGCACAGCATGAGGGGAATCTCTTTCCTGTTCCAGGTTTTCAGCAGCTCCATGGCCCCCGGCTTCAGGATGACAGCATCTCCGTAGGAAGCCATGGCCATGCGGTACCACTCATCTATGATATCCTCCGGCTCCTCCTGCAGACCGTAACGCTCCACCGTAAACCGGGCAGCCTGAGGCAGGGTCATGGTCTTCAGTGCGGAGGTGTAGGCTGTGTCACACACCTTCCCCCGCTTTTCCAGAAAACGCCGGTCAATATCTTCCCACATGCCCATGGAATCCAGAATGGTTCCGTCCATATCTGTGATGACGCCCTCATATCTGTCCCCTGCCAGAGCCGCCAGGTCCCGGGCGCAAATGGTCTTTGCTTTGCTCATAGTTACCTCTTCACGGTTTATTCACAATCTCTTTAGTTTGAAATCACATTGAAATTATAGGATACTCTTCAGCTTTCGTCAAAGCGGGATCCGGCTTCCGGAGAGGATCTTATTCTTCACAGCGCCCTTTCCCGTGACTTTCCAAAGCGGTTCATAAAGAGTATAATCAGATATTCTCACTTAAGGAGAAAGCCATGAAAGCTTTTATCGTATCTGATGTCCGTTCCTTTATGCGCGCTCTTCTCTCCGAGCCTCTGTTCAAGGACTGGGAACTTCGAAGCGCCGAACTTTCCGTACTTTCCCATATCAGTATCGACGGAAAGATAAACCGGGACTACCTGTCAGATGAAGAAAAGCAGCAGCACCCTTCTCCCTATCTGAAGTGGGAGGAGATCCAGCCCCGCATCCGCTCCCTGATCCAGGGAGGCAAGACCCCTACCCTGATGCACATCACTCTGGCTCTGGATCCTTCCCGGTTCAGAGGCATGCCCACGGATACGGTGGAATCCTTGCTGCTGCAGATCCGCTACGAGATCCCCGGTCCCGGTGAAGGCACCGCCCCGTCAGAGACAGCCGGCGCCCGGGACCGGACGGATCCCCAAAGGGAACACCGCCTCACCCTCATCACCGGCGTAGCCCTGAAGACCTTCACTCTGGACAAAACTCCGGAGAAAATGTGGGATGAATCCATCCCCGCCTTTTTCAAAGCCCACTCCATCCCTCTTACCGAGGCCTGAGATCATATTTTATCTACAAGGAGGATCAAACTCATGTCTGAAGAAAACACCATGTTTACCGCCGAAAAGGGTTCCCTGTCCATCAACAGCGAGAACCTTTTCCCTATTATCAAAAAGTGGCTTTATTCTGACAAAGATATCTTCATCCGGGAGCTGGTCTCCAATGCCGTGGATGCCATTCAGAAGCACCGCCGTCTGGTATCTCTGTCCGAAGCCTCCGCTTCCGACGAGGAGTACCGGGTGGACATCACTCTGGATAAGGATGCCAAAACCATCACCATCTCCGACAACGGCATCGGCATGACCGCCGAGGAAGTGAAAAAATACATCAACCAGATTGCCTTCTCCGGAGCCTCCGAGTTCCTGGAAAAGTACAAGGATCAGTCTGAGGATCCCATCATCGGTCACTTCGGTCTGGGCTTCTACTCCGCCTTCATGGTGTCCGAGCTGGTGGAAATCGAAACTCTGTCCTATCTCCCGGAGGCAGAAGCTGTCCACTGGAGCTGTGACGGCACCTCCACCTTCGAGATGGCTCCCGGCACCCGCCCCTCCCGGGGTACGGACATCATCCTTCATGTAAATGAAGACGGCGAAAGCTTCCTGGAAAAGTATGAGATGCAGGACATCGCCTACAAGTACTGCTCCTTCATGGCCATTCCCGTATATCTGCAGGACAAAGCCGATCTGACCGCCCAGGACGAATCCGTCATCGATGCAGACGAGGTTTCCCCTGAGGATCAGGAGACCGGAGACGCAGAAGCCGAAGAGAAGAAGCCTCAGCCCATCAATGACCCCACGCCCCTTTATCTGAAGGCCGCCAAGGACTGCACCGATGAAGAGTACAAGGAGTTCTACCGCAAGGTCTTCCATGACTTTAAGGAGCCTCTGTTCTGGATCCATCTGAACATGGATTACCCCTACAATCTGAAGGGCATCCTGTTCTTCCCCAAGCTGGGCAATGAGTTCGAATCCGCCGAGGGTCAGGTCAAGCTGTACTGCAGCCAGGTCTTCGTGGCCGACAATGTAAAAGAGATCATCCCCGAGTTTCTTCTGCTGCTGAAGGGTGTGGTGGACTGTCCCGACATTCCTCTGAACGTATCCAGAAGCTACCTGCAGAATGACGCTCAGGTAAAGCGCATTTCCGAGTATATCACCCGCAAGGTGGCCGACAAGCTTACCTCCCTGTTTACCACGGACCGGGAGAATTATGAGAAGTATTGGGAGGATATCCATCCCTTCATCAAGTATGGCTGTCTGCGCAATGACAAATTCTATGACAGAGTGAAGGATGCCCTGATCTTCAAGTCTCTCACCCGGGACAAGTACATCACCCTGAAGGACTACCTGGAGGCTGCCGTGGAGACCCACGAAGGCAAGATCTTCTATGCCGATGACGCCCGCCAGCAGGCCCAGTACCTGTCCATGCTGAAGGACCAGAACTTCGATGCCCTGGAGCTTCCCTCCACCATCGATGTTCCCTTCATCTCCTTCCTGGAATCCAAAGAACCCTCACCCAAGTTCCTCCGGGTGGACTCCGACCTCTCCGAATTCCTGGGAGACAACACCGAGACCATCTCCGAAGAAGACGCCAAGCAGGCAGAGACCCTCTTCCGGTTCCTGCTGGATAAGGAACAGCTGAAGGTATCTCTCCGCAGCATGAAGGACGCTTCCGTGTCTGCCCTCATGGAGCTTTCCGAGGAGGACCGCCGCATGCAGGAGATGATGAAGATGTACGGTGCCATGGGCCTTGGAGGCATGGACATGAACACCGAGAGCACCCTGGTGCTGAACAAAAAGAACGATCTGGTCTCCTACATTCTTGCCCATGGAGACGAAGACAAAGCCCGGACCCTGGCCCAGGAGATCTACGATCTTGCCCGTCTGGCCCACGCTCCCTTCACCGCTCAGGAACTCACTGCCTTCCTCAGCCGCTCTCAGCAGCTGCTGAAGGGTCTGATCTGATACTGCAATGACTACGGAAAAGAAGCATTCTCCTCTCCTCCCTGTTCTGGGAGGCATTCTGGGGGCAGGGGCCGTCTCTGTGGGCGGCGCCTATGCGGTCATGAAGGTCACCATTGCCGGTAATCACAAGTTTTTTATCTGGCCGGATAACAAGCCCTTCTACGATAAGGTGACCTCCACCTATGCCTCGGAGCTCTGGACCAGACGCTCCTTTGATCATCTGAAGCTGAAGGCCCATCACTTCTCTCCCAAAGCTCCTTCCCACACCTGGGCTGTGGTGGTCCATGGCTACCATGGGAATTATACCGACATGATGCCCTATGCCTGCCATTATCTGGAAAAGGGCTATCAGGTGCTGATGCCCCATCTGCGGGGCCACGGCCTCAGCCAGGGAGATTATGTGGGCTTCGGATACCACGACCACTTTGACCTGATGACCTTTATCGACAGCATCGTGAAAAAGGACCCTCAGGCCCGGATCCTCCTTCACGGTATGAGCATGGGAGCAGCCACGGTCATGATGGCCTCCGGAGAGACCCTTCCCTCCCAGGTAAAGTGTACCATTGCCGATGCAGGCTTCACGGATGCCTACGAGCAGTGCGCCTACCACATGAAGCGTGCCTACCACATTCCCGCCTTTCCTGTGCTGGATGCCCTGGATTTTCTGATGAAGCTGCGATACAAGTATTCACTCCGCCAGTGCACCCCCATCCGCTCTGTGACTCACGCTTGTGTGCCTATTCTGTTCATCCACGGAGAGGCGGACGACTTTGTGCCCTATTCCATGATGCAGCCCCTCTATGAGGCCTGCTCCTCCGAGAAGAAAATGCTGTCTGTGAAGGACGCCAAGCATGTGGAATCGATTTTCAAGGACCCGGAGCTTTTCTGGAAGACTGCCGATGCCTTTGCGGAGAAATATCTCTGATTCCCGGCTCCCGGGATGATGGTATAAGCCTGTTCTTTGACCTGCATTGACTGCACAAATGCCCCGAAGCCGTTGCCGGCTCCGGGGCATTTTTCTGATATGAATCATTTGATAGAATCGGCTCCTTCGCTGCCGCCCTTAGTCTTCAAGGGTGGCTGCGATCTTCTGCAGCGTCTCAATGATGGGCAGATGCTGGGGGCATGCGCCTTCGCACTGACCGCACTGGATACACTCGGAAGCCTTGCCGCTCTCCTTGGTGGCATAAGCGCAGGACTTTTTGGCGCCTTCCAGGTTTCCGTAGGTAGCAAAGCTGTTCATAACGGAGAAGAGTCTGGGAATGTTGATTTTCATGGGGCATCCGTCCACACAGTACTTGCAGGCAGTGCAGGCAATGCGGGGCGCGGAGTTGAAGATCTCCACCACTTCGGCAATGACTCTGTTTTCTTCCTCCGTCAGGGGCTGAGGATCATCCAGCGTGCAGATGTTGTCCTCCATCTGCTCCATGGAATTCATGCCGGAGAGGATGGTGATGATGCCTTCCTTCTCGCCGATGAACTTCATGGCCCAGGAGGCGGTGGAAGCCTGGGGATGAACAGCTCTCATCTTGCTTTCGATCTCATCGGACATCTTGGCAAGGGTACCGCCCTTCACCGGCTCCATCACGATGACATTCACATCATGGCGGCGGGCGCACTCATAGCACAGACGGGACTGAACATTCTCGCTCTCCCAGTCTGCATAGTTCAGCTGCAGCTGAACAAATTCCACTTCGGGATGCTTGGACAGGATCTCCTCCAGTACAGCTGCGCTGTCGTGGAAGGAAAAACCGATGTGACGGATCTTGCCCTCTTCCTTTTTCTTTGCGATGAACTCAAATCCGCCGGTGGCTTCTGCCTTGTCAAAGGAAGCCTTGCCCAGAGCATGGAGCAGATAGAAATCAAAGTAACCTGCCTCGGTGCGGGCCAGCGATGTGTTGAACAGGGTCTCATAATCCTCAGAGGCATTCACCTTTCCCATGGGCATCTTGTCTGCCAGTTGGAACTTCTCACGGGGGTAGCGCTTGACCACGGCATCACGAATGGCATTCTCGGAAATTCCGTCTCCGTATACGTAAGCGGTATCAAAATAGGTATAGCCCGCTTCCATGAAGCGGTCTACCATGCGATTGGTGAGCTCCAGATCCACCACACCCTCCTTCTCGGGAAGACGCATAAAACCGAAACCAAGCTTCTTAATGCCTTTTCCTACTTCACTCATTGGTTTTCTCCTCTCTGAATATAAGGTTGATTCTTCGGACCGCATCTCTTGCTGCCGATCCTTGCATGCGGCGGATAGGCAGGATCCGTGATCTGCGTTATACCATACGTGAATACACGTTGGGGGTATCGTTTTCGATGACTCTTGCCCCGCAGTTGAGCTCATAAAAGTGCTCCGGACCTGCAGAGCCGATGATGGCGTAGCCGTAGCCGTCTTCCCGCATGGCCTCCAGACACTTCAGCAGAAGGGCGGCGCCGATTCCCTGATTTCTCTGGGACTCCAGGACTCCGGTAGGACCGAAATATCCCTTGGCGGTGGCGTCATAATCGGCAAAGCCGATGACCTCTCCGTCCCTGGAAGCAACGAAGCAGGTGGTGGGATGATTGGCGAAGGCCGCGAAGGTCTCGCTGGTCCATCCCTCTCCGAACTCCCGGCGCACAAAATCCAGGACCTTGTGCATGTTGGGAGACAGAGCTCTGGTGATCTTGATTCCGGCCTTCTCCGTCCGCTCATAGACAGGAGCGGAGTCCGGAAGCTGATACAGATTGACAAGCATATCTGCCATAGATGACCCTCTTTTCCGGGGAAATGCAGACCTTGTATCTGAACATTTCCCTTATGCATTCACTTTTTAACAATACTTTAAAAACAGAGATTTGTCAAACAGAATCTCTGTTATCCTTTTAACTATTTTCCTCTTCAGCCAGGGGAACGATGATGGTGGACTGGTGGGTATAACGCACAAATCCGGGGCGGGAGCCTGCAGGCTTCTTCACAAATACCCTGCGGGTATGATCCACTGCCACGCCTCTCTCTCCTTTTCCTCTGGAGTGGATGGCCGCCTGCCGGGCTGCCTCCAGAAAACTCTGCTCCGTGTATTCCTTTCCTTTTTCCAGCTGGGACACCTTCAGGATCACGTGGGAACCGGGCATATCCTTCACATGGAACCACTCATCCTCCGGAGCAGCATTCTTAAAAGTAAGCTGATCGTTCTGGATGTTATTCTTCCCGATGTATCCCTGGACCCCCTCGGAGGTCACAAAGCTCAGGGGCTTGGATCTGGCCAGATTTTTCTTCTTATCTCCCGCCTTGCGGATGTATCCCGCCTCGTGGAGCTCAAGCCTCAGATCCTCCACATCCCGCTCGCAATCCGCCAGCTCGATGGAAGCCATGATGCTCTCCAGATAAGCAACCTCTTCCTCCGTCTGGAGGATCTGCACCGACAGTGCCTCCTCCGTTCGCTTCAGCTTATTGTACCGGGCGTAGTATTTCTGCGCATTCTGAGCCGGTGTCAGGTTAACATCCAGCCTTATCTGCACAATGGGCTGATCATCCTCATAATAGTTGGGCAGATCCGCCACGGTCATGCCTTCCTTCAGCTGCCAGATATTGGCAGTGATCAGGTCCCCGGCCATGCGGTCCTTGTCTCTGTCCTTGGTGTCCTCCAGCTGTTTCTTCTGCAGGAAGGCTTTTTTTCTGGCTCTGTCCAGATTTGTCTGCACCAGATGCCTCAGGTCCTGGGATTTCTGCCGCATCTTGTCCGCGGTATCCTTCCGGTCGTAGAAAACATCCAACAGCCCGGAAAGAGTATTATACTCCTCCGGGAGTACTCCCTCCATGTGCACATAGGGTACCAGAGAATAATCCAACGGTTTTCCTTTCTCCCCTTCCCTGTACAGGAAATAGGGACCGGCGGCTTCCTCTGTCTGCTGCATAAAGGAGCCGAAGGCCTCTTCCAACACCTCCTGCTGCTCCCGGCTCAGAGCACTGTACAGATCCTTCTCATGGATGGCCTCCCGGAGATTCAAAGGCCCGAGAAGCCGGTTCGCTCTCTCAATGACCTCCCGGGAGGCAAAGGGGCTGAAGCCGTTGAACACCTGAAAAAAGGCAGACAGCAGATCGCCGCTGTAGGCGGACATGTGCCGCTGAAAGGTCCCTTCCTGCAGTACCTTCAGTGGCTCTGCCTTATGATTATGGGAAGGCAGCCGGTACTCCATGCCGGGCTGGACCGCCCGCACGGAGCTCATAAAGGGGCTGACTCTTCGGGCGCAGTCAATGATGCCCCCCTTTTCATCCACCAGGATCAGGTTGCTGTGCTTGCCCATGATCTCCAGAATGATCTTCTCCCTGACCATATCCCCCATTTCATTGAGAGATTCCACATCGATCTGCAGAATGCGGTCGGCCCGATGCTGGATTACATCCACGATCTTTCCGGCGCCGAAGTGTTTGCGGCAGATCATGCAGAAGGCCGGAGGCGTCAGGGGCGTCTCCGCTTTTCTTTCCGTCAGCTGAAAACGGGCATGGGAGGGATCCGCACTCAGCAGCAAATGATACATTTTCCCCAGGGAGCGGATATTCAGTACGATCTCATCCGGTTCAGGCTGATAGATCTTGTCGATCCTTCCCCCCAGCAGAAGGCTCTTCAGTTCCCTGATCAGGGCCCCTGTGGTCAATCCGTCAAAGGGCATGGGGATCCTCCGGGAACCGTATGCCGGCTTCCCTGCGCAGCTCCTCCAGGAACACACAGACGTCCATGGCCTTTTGGCTGCACTCCGAATAGGTCACGCCCCCCTGAGTCTCCTCCCTGGGCGCCTCCGGATTCTCAATGAACAGAGCGAGATCCTTCGCCTCGTTGCCCATGAGATGGTCCTTCTCCTCCTGTCCCCAGAGAAGCTCCCTGTTTCCTTCTTTATCGTACAGGTACATCCCGGTCATCTGGGAAACCAGCTCCATGGTCAGAGTGCCTTTGTCTCCCATAAACTGGGAGCCCAGACGGCTCTGGCCCACCTTGCAGTAGGTCACGGTGACATGGGTATCACCGTAGTCCAGGATGACTTCGCCGCTGCAATCGGCCCCGGTATCCAGAAACATGGGGGTGATTTGAAAGGACTTCGGCGCTCCGAAGAGTTCCAGCACCATGTAAAAGCAATAGATGCCCAGATCCTCCAGGGCTCCGGTACAGAAGGCGGGATTGAAAATGTTGGGGTTCTTTCCCTGCACATAGGCTCCATACTTGGAAGACAGCTGAGAAAAATCCACATGGGCACAGCGCATACGGCCGATGCGGCCGATGCCTTCCTTCAGGGCACGAAGCTGGGGCTGATGAAGCATCATGATGGCTTCCATGTAGACCAGGTCCTTCTCCCGGGCCAGTTTCTGGAGCTCCTTCAGCTGCTCCGGATAAATGGCAATGGGTTTCTCGCAGATGACATGCTTTCCTGCTTCCAGCATCCTCTTGCTCTGGGACACATGGAGACTGTTGGGACTGGCAATGTACACCGCCCGGATGTCTGCATCTTCTGCCAACTCCTCCAGATCTGTATAGATCCGGATCTCACCGCCCTTGGCAGCAGCTCTGTTTCTGTCTGCAAAGGCCTCTCCTTTCTCCCGGGAGCGGGAGCTGAAGGAGC
>JABUST010000053.1 GCA_021442595.1 Lachnospiraceae bacterium
AAGTGTTGGAAAACGGCACCGGAGGGAACAGAATTTTGCTATTCCTTCAGGTGCCGAAGAACAAAAGTGTTTTCAAAATCAAGATGGCATAGATTCAATAGTTAGTATGGAACACTTAGCCAACATAGGATAAGTATGCATAGAAAGCCCGCATCATGAATACGTCTCTCCCGGGTGCACATGGCCGTCCATGCCGTAGACCTTCAGCATTTCCTCTGTGTAAATGCCGGGAGAGCGGTAAGTGTTCAAAGTGGGAAGCACCTTCATACCGGGAGCCCCGTGGCTCACTGCCTGAATGAGCACCTGGGCAGCGCCTTTGTCAGAGAAAGGCTGCACCAGCTGCATGACCTTGGGGGTCAGGCGAACCCGTTCCATCTCGGAGAAGATTTCTGCCAGGCGCTCAGGGCGATGGACCATGAACAGCTTTCCATGGTACTTCAGAGCATAGGCGGCAGCCTCACAAACATCCCGCAGGGTGCAGGTGTCCTCGTGTCTGGCCAGACGGACCGCTTCGCTCACATTCTGAATGGTCTGACCTTTCATGTAGGGAGGATTCACCGTCAACACATCAAAGGCTCCGGCAGATACCATGGAGCGAATCTCCCGCAGATCGCCCTGCAGGACAGACACCCTGTCTGTCACCTCATTCAGCTCCATACTGCGTCTCGCCATGTCAGCCAGAGGCTTCTGAAGTTCCAGTGCTGTATAGTGGGCGCCGGGGTATCTGGCCAGCATGAGCAGAGAGACCACACCGCTTCCGGCGCACAGATCCAGCACCTTATCCCGGGAAGAGGCCCGGGCAAAGTCTGCCAGCAGGACTGCATCGGTTCCGAAGCAGAAGCAGTCAGGGTCCTGTATCAAACGGAAACCACCCCGCTGCAGTTCATCAATGCGTTCCATAATTCATCTGCCCTTCTATGAAGTTTGTTTCTATTAAGTCAGCTCAGTCAAATCGTTATTTGCCTGAGAGGTTCATGTCCCGCAGAAAAGCACTGAATCCTTCGCCGAACTATTTTCTCAGCTCACAGAGAAGCTCCGGCATCTTTCACCGGAGCTTCTCCTTATTTCTTAGTTATTCTCCAGCTCTTTCAGCTGGCGCTTTTCCTTGTCACTCAGGTTGTCGTTGTGGTGACGATGCTTCAGGATCTTGATCTCCTCCAGAGGATATTCCTTCAGCAGCACATCTCCCTTGTCCTGGGCGATGCCCACCTTCACCAGCTGCCGCAGAATGTTCACATGGAGCACCTCGCCGGTACCGTTGGGGGTCTCCACCGTGTCGCCCTCGTTAGGCAGATTCTTGGTCAGCGTCTCGTATGTTTCCTCCTCATAGCGCAGGCAGCACATCAAACGGCCGCAGGTACCGGAGATCTTAACAGGATTCAGGGACAGATTCTGATCCTTGGCCATCTTGATGGAAACCGGCGCAAAATCCGACAGGAAGGTGTGGCAGCAGTAGGGACGCCCGCAAATGCCGATGCCGCCCTGCAGCTTGGTCTCATCCCGGAAGCCTACCTGCCTGAGCTCAATGCGGGTATGGAAGGAGGTAGCCAGGTCCTTGACCAGATCACGGAAATCCACACGGCCGTCAGCGGTAAAATAGAACAGTACCTTGCGCCCGTCAAAGGTATACTCGGCAGACAGCAGCTTCATGTTCAGGTTGTGTTCCTTCACCTTTTCGGCGCAGACAGCCAGGGCCTCCTTCTCCAATGCCAGATTCTTCCGGTAGGTGGCCTTGTCATCCTCGGTGGCCTTGCGGATCACGCAGCGCAGCGGCGCCACATAATCCTCCTCATCAGCCAGCCGGGGCTCCGTCACCACCATGCCGTACTCCATGCCCCGGGAGGTGTCCACCACCGCATAGTCACCCTTGTGCAGGGTGAAGGGGCCGGGATTAAAATAGTACATGCGTCCGCTGCCGCGGAACCGCACACCAATCACAGTAGTCAAATCGTTCTTCCTTTCAATCTTGATATTAAAGCCAATGCAGACGTTGTGTATCGCCTTGTTTTGATGGATAAGTGTCGTCCTTGCTAAAAGAGCGGCAGAGGAATCTCCCCCATGAAGGGAGCAGAAGCCAATTCAAACAAAGACAGTCGGCACAGGGCAGCCAAAAGTTGTATGAGTCGGGCAAAAGAATCCCTTTCTACCTAACGGAAGGATGAGAGTCACTTCATCATTTCCATCAGCAGACAATCGATGGCCAGCGCTGCATTGACATTATGCTGCAGTTTTGTATAGATGTCCGGAATCGTTTCGCAGATCCGGAGGATCTTCTCAGAGGAATAGGTTTCCGCATAGGCCTTCATGGCACTCATGCGGTCACGGATCAGGAGCAGGGAAGGATCTTCCGTCTCCCGGTACACACTGACATCCCGAAACCAGATGGTCAGCAAAGAAAAAAGAGTGTCTCTTGAGGACTTATAGGACTCAAACAGACGGGCACCCCGCATGACCTCCGCAGGGGAAGCCGTTGGCAAGGAAGCAAGAAAGTCAAACAGTTCAGTGCGAAGGAGAGAAAAATTTTCATCCCGGGAGAGTTTCAGCGCATCCCCCAAAGAACCCTGGACCAGAGCGGCCGCAGCCTGGGCCTCGGGTTCCGGAAATCCTTTGCCGATAAGGGCAGAGCAAACCAGATGGATGGGAAGCGGAGAAAGGCTGATCTTGACGCACCGGGACAATATGGTGGGCAGAAAAGAGTTCTCGGATTCTGCCAGCAGGAGGACGATGCCGTAGGCGGGGGGCTCCTCGATGGTCTTCAGCATAGCGTTCTGAGCATTAATGTTCAGGTCATCCGCTCCTTCGATCACATAGATCTTGTACTTATCCAGATAGGGCTTGATCTGCATGTCCGAGACCAGCTCATCCCGAATCTGATCTACCTTGATCTCTGTCTTATCCTTCATACGTCGGATATACTTTACATCCGGGTAATTCCCGTTGTCCAGCAGAGAGCAGCAGCGGCATTTTCCGCAGCTGTCGTAGGTGCCTTCCGGCGTCCGGACAGGGTCTTCACAGAGAAGGGCCCGGATAAAGGCCCCGGAGAGCGTCTTTTTGCCGACACCTCTGGGGCCCTCTATCAGATAAGCATGACTAACAAGACTGTCGCTGAGCGCAGTCATCAGGTGTTGTTTGGCGCCCTCGTGACCGAGGACAGAAGAAAAGCTATTCACTTAAACAGGCCTCGGTTCATAGATAAACAGACGCATTCCTGCAGGAGGACGATTCAATGACAGAAAGCCAAAAGACCGCAGACAGTTCATGAAATCAGAACTTGTGGAACTGATCTACATCCAGCACAAACACGGTGGCGCCGCCGGCAGTGACCTCAATGGGATAAGGAACATAGCCTTCGGTAGTGGTGTAGGGCTGGTTGGCGATGGTCATCTGCTTGGTGGTCTGACACTTTTCCCTGATGATGCCAAGGACGTCGGCCAGCTTTTCTTCCTCGCAGCCTACAAAAACAGTGGTATTTCCGATGCGCAGGAAGCCGCCGGTGGAGGCCAGCTTGGTGACACGGAAATTGGCGCGGTTCAGAGCGGTGGTCAGCTTCTGAACATCTTCGTCGTGAACAATGGCGATAACGAGTTTCATAGGGTGCTCCTTTCTTTATATCAAGAATTCTCCGCAAGCAGCGCCAGAGTCTGCTGCAGAATGTCCTCGTGAACAGTACGGGGATCCCGTGCCCCGTCAATGAGCCGGATCCGCTCCGGATAGCGCCCGGTCAGCTCCAGATAGCCCAGATTCACCATGCGGTGGAAGGAACTTTCCTCCGCTTCCAGACGATCCAGAGTGTGATTGGCCTGGCTTAGCTTTCTCCGCAGACCTTCCTCATAGTCAATGTAGACCATAAACGTTACATCCGGGAGAAGTCCGCCGGTGGCAAAGCTGTTCAGCTGCGCCACTTCATCAATCCCCAGCCCGCGGCCCAGTCCCTGATAGATCAGAGAGGAATCCACGAAGCGGTCCAGCAGAACGATCTTTCCTTCTGCCAGAGCAGGTCGGATGAGCTGCGCCACATGCTGTGCCCGGGAAGCCGCATAGAGATAAGCCTCCGTTCGGGGGTCCATCTCCCGATTGGCAGGATCCAGAATCAAATCCCGGATCTTCTCACTGATGGCTGTACCTCCCGGCTCCCGGCTGCGCAGAACATCATAACCTGCATCACGCAGGGCCGTCTCCAGCAGGTCCAGCTGCATGGTCTTTCCGGAACCGTCAGGTCCTTCCAAAGAAATGAACAGACTCATGGGCTACTCCTGATTTGATGTAGAATTGATTTATTATAGATGAAAACACGCTATCTTTCAAATAAATGTTAAAAGATAACTTTTTGCTATGTCAATGACAAGGGAAAGAAAGCAGCAAGAGGTCTCTTATCAAGGACCGAGAGAAAAGCGCATGCAAGCAGCAGTGACATTATCCCGATGGTTATCATGACAAGCAGATTCTCCCTGCCATCATCAGGCAAAGATATCAATGAAAGGTATCTTAATAATTGGTGATCTCGATAGAAGTGATGATAACGGGCTCCACAGGCTTGTTCTGCAGAATGGTGGTCTGACCGGGATTCTTGATGTTAGCCTCATCCTGCTGGACGGAAGAATAGGTCTCCACAGCAGCGATGGCTTCAGCCACCTCCATGCCGGAGAGGACCTGTCCGAAGACGCAGTGGGTGGAAGCGGTGTAGACATAGTTGTTGGCATACAGAGTACCGATCTGGTAATCCAGCCACATAGCGCCGCCCCGCTCCTCGTACAGAGAAAGCTTCTCCTCTGCTACCTGCTCAGCCTTGGCAGCCTTCTCGTTGAACTGTCGTGCCAGAGTGGTGTCATTGTTCCGGGTGGTGACGATGAAGAACTGGGAACCGTTGGTGCCGGTGTAGGCGCCCTTATTGGCCATGCACAGAGCTCCGTAGTAGGGGCTCAGGTATTCGCAGAGCTCATCCTCGAAGGTGCCGCCCCAGATACTCTCGCCGCCCCGACCGGTATTTGTGGGATCGCCGCCCTGGATCATAAAGTCATCGATGACCCGGAAAAACTCCACTCCGTCATAATAACCTTCCTGAGCGTGGGTAATGAAGTTCTCCACGGCCTTGGGAGCCTCGTCGGGGAAGAAGCGGACGGTGATGTCGCCCATGGTGGTATGGATGATGGCGATGGTGTCGCCGCTCTTGGGCTCGCTGAACTGATACTCAAAGGACTTCTTTCCGCTGCAGCCTGCCAGCATGCAGACGGTCAGTACCAGAGCAAGGAGCAGAGCTCCCAAACGAGTGCATTTCTTGTTCATTTCCTGTTACTCTCCTTTTATTCAGATACGGGCGAAGCCGGCGGCGGTCATGAACCGCTCGAAGGCTGCGTGCCCCTCTGCTGTGTTCTTATATACACCGGCATCCTCCAGGACCCGGGCAAAGATGCTGCCCACTTCCTTCTTCAGGATCTCGGTGGCTTCTTCTCTGGAGCTCACAACGCCGTAAGCGGTCTTCATCTCCCGGATCCAGTCGCTGTGTTTCTTGATGGCGGCCAGATCCTCAGGAAGGATGTCGTCGGCATTGGCTCCCAGAAGCAGCTCTTCAATGATGGCCAGCTCCTTCTGGAGACGGCCGGGAAGGACAGCCAGGCCCATGACTTCGATGAGACCGATGTTCTCCTTCTTGATGTGGTGCAGCTCCTTGTGGGGATGGAACACGCCGTCGGGATATTCCTCGGTGGCCAGGTTATTCCGGAGCACCAGGTCCAGCTCGTATTCGCCCAGGCTGTTGAAGCGGGCGATGGGGGTGATGGCATTGTGGGGAACGTTGTCCGTAAAGGCGAAAATGCCCGCGGAGGCATCGCTGTAGGCCTCCCAGCTGTGGAGGATGTGGCAGGCAGTGTCTATGACCTGCTCTTTATCCTTGCCGCTGAGACGAATGCCGGCCATAGCCCAGTTGATGGCGCCGATCTTCACATCCTTGTGGCGGGGATCCGTGTAGTAAGCCCGGCAGGCAGCCTTGGCCATGGGGAACTGGTGATGACCGCCCTGATAGTGCTCATGGTTCAGGATGGAACCGCCTACCACAGGCAGGCCTGCGTTGGAGCCCATAAAGTAGTGGGGGAGGGTCTCGATGAACTCAAAGAGACGTCGGAAGGTGGTCTCGTTGATCTTCATGGGAACATGCTCACCCTTCAGCAGGATGCAATGCTCCTGATAATAGGTGTAGGGGGAATACTGCAGATACCACTGTTCTCCGGCCAAAGTCATGGGGATCTGCCGCAGATTCTGTCTGGCGGCATGATCAGGACGACCCTGATAGCCCACATTTTCAGGGCAGAGCAGACACTTGGGATAGTCGGAGCTCTTCATGGTCAGCAGCTTGGCGATGACCTTGGGATCCTTCTCCGGCTTGGACAGGTTGATGGTGATTTCCAGATCGCCGTAGGGGGAGGGAGAAGTCCAGTAGAGATTCTTTTCAATGCGCTCCGCCATGACATAGTGGTTGGCCCGGGAGAGGGCATAGAAATACTCAGATGCCTTTCGGGGATCTTCCTTTAGCAGGGTAAAGAACCGGCGGTCCACCTCGGAGGGGCGGGCGGTGACATAGCCCATGATGCGGGCGTCCATCAGATCCCGGTAGGTGACATCCTCACCCTCCAGCATGCCGTGATCCACCATGTAGTCCAGGATCTTTTTTAGAATAGGCTCGGGGGTGATTCCGGGAGCTTCCTTCCTTGCCATGGCGAAAGCCTCGGCGCAGGGAAGACCCTTTTCTCCCATCTTCCAGGGAGATTTCACACCCAGAAGGTCCATCAGACCGTTGCGCACATAATATACATCCTCGGTTTCAATGAGCTGACGGTCCAGTGCGTAGGCCAGGAGCTCATCGATCACAAAAGGGAGGGGTTCGTCCACCCGGCACATGCCCTGTCCTGCCTCAGCCACATAAAACTCCGGCTTAAGTCCGGTGCGGGTCTCATAATTTCTGCCCACCTGGGCGATGAAAGCATCCACGGCCTCCTCCGCCACCAGAGATACGGTACAGCCGCCGAAGCCGGCGCCGGTCATGCGGGCCCCCAGGGTGCCGGGAACCTTCCGCATTTCTTCCACCATGGTATCCAGTTCAAAGCCGGTGACCTCGTACAGATCTCGCAGAGAGTCGTGGGAAGCATTCATGAGCTGACCGAAGGCAGTCAGATCTCCCTTTTCCAGCACCTTGACAGCCTCCAGCACCCGGGCATTCTCGTACACGGCATGCTCGGCCCGCTGTCTGCAGACGGGGCGGCTGATGGCGCCCTTGATCTGATCGAAGGCCTCGGGGGTCAGGTCGCAGAGGGTCTTAATGTCCGTGACCTTCTGAAGATCTGCCAGAGCTTCGTCACATTCGCTGCGGCGCTCGTTATATTTACTGTCTGCCAGACCTCTCTTTTTCCGGGTGTTGCCGATGACGATCTTCACGCCCTTCAGGTCAAGAGGAGCGTAGGCATAGTCCAGGGTGGCGCAGTCCAGAAGAATGGCTTTGCCCTCCCGGCCCAGACCCACAGCAAACTGGTCCATGATGCCGCAGTTCACACCGTTGAAGGTGTTCTCGCTGTGCTGGCACATCTGCACCATGGTGACCTTGTCCAGTCCGGCGCCGAAGAGATCGTTCAGGGCCTCCGCCATCACTACTTCGATGGAAGCGGAGGAGGAAAGACCGGAGCCGTTGGGGATCTCACCAAGGATCAGCACATCCATACCTGTCATGCGGACACCCCGGTTGAGGAACTCCAGGATGACGCCCTGAGGATAGTTGGACCAGCCGTTTTCCTTGCGGTAGGCGATGTTGTTCAGATCAGCCGCATATTTCTGGGGGAAGTTCAAGCTGGCAAACTGCAGCTTGCTGTCCTCCCGAAGACGGATGGCGGCATAGGTGCCGAAGCTCAGAGCGCAGGGGAAGACCTTGCCTCCGTTGTAGTCGATGTGTTCGCCGATGAGGTTTACGCGGCCGGGAGCATAGTAGAGGGCAGGCTCTCCGGGGCCGTAGATCTTCTGGAATTCCAGTTTCAGATCAGTTTTCATGTCAGGCTCCTCGTTTTCCTTTTATGTGGAAGAGATAAATCAAAGGGCTGTGAAGGGACCGCTCTGCGGATGCTCAGCCCTGTGGTTTCGTTCATCAGGCAATAGGGCAATGGTAGGAAATCACAGACCTTTGCGAATGGTCTCCGCGGTCTGAGTCAGCTCTTCGGAAGAGGCAGTGCGCTCATTCCAGACAGGGAAGGTGTCGTCTCCCCGGCGGCGGGGCAGCACGTGGAGATGGTAGTGCATCACGGATTGGCCGGCAGCCTCCCCGTTATTCTGAAGGATGTTCAGTCCGTCAAGATCCATGGTGGCAGCAGCGGCGTGGGCCAGCTTCTTGGCCAGTCTCATGGCAGCGGCAGCCGTGTCCTCCGGAAGTTCATAGAGATCTGCATAATGCTCCTTGGGGAGGATCAGCATGTGTCCGGCGATAGCTTGGTTCATGTCCAGGATGACCCGGAAGGTCTCATCCTCGTAAACGGTGGCAGAAGGAATCTGCCCCGCTGCGATCTTGCAGAAAATGCAATCGTTCATGACAGTGTTCTCCTTTTGGAAGAGTGCGGGTGATATTCAGAAGAATATCCTTCATTATACTCTGCTTGCCACTCCCTGCCAACGAGAGGGGCTGTTAATTTAATGTGAATGAAGTGGACGTGGTCGGAGATATCTGTGTGGTCGGTCTCCGGAAAAGAGAGTGAAAACCGGCAGAGAGGCTGTAAGATGCTCTACTTTTTCAGCAGGGCGTAGATATCCCGCTTGGAGACGCCCCGGTCCCTGGCCACCTGCTTCATGGCCTCCTTCTCCGGGAGGTCCTTGTACAGAGCCATGTGCTCCTCTATGCTCATCTCCTCGAAGCTTTTCTGTTTTTCTTCTTTAATGGATGACAGAGAGCGGCCTTCTATGAGGATCACGAACTCTCCTCTGGGCTCGTTTTCGGAGAAATAGTCGCTGAGCTCCGCCAGGGTGCCGGTGCGGCACTCCTCAAAGCGCTTGGTAATCTCCCGCACCACGGCGCCGTGCCTGTCAGGACACACGGAAGCAAACAGCTTCAGGGTCTCCTTCAGCCGGTGAGGGGCCTCGTAAAAGATGGTAGTGTGGTGGGACTCCGAGAGCTCCTCCAGAACCAGACGGCGCTGGTCCTTATCGGTGGGAAGAAAACCTTCAAATATAAAGCGGCGGGAGTCCAGTCCGCTCATGGCCAGGGCAGTCACAAAGGCGCTGGGACCGGGGAGAGCGGTGACGGACAGCCCCAGTTCCCGGGCTTTCTTCACCAGAATTTGGCCGGGATCGGAGATGGCGGGCATGCCTGCGTCGCTGATGAGAGCCACGGTCTCGCCCCGCTTAACTCTCTCCAGCAGCTCGTGGCTGCGCTCCTGCTCGTTGAACTTATGGTAGGAAATAAGCGGCGTATGAATGTCAAAGTGGGACAGCAGCGGGGCGCTGGTGCGGGTATCCTCCGCAGCGATGACGTCCGCTTGCTGTAATGTCTCAAGGACCCGCCGGGATATGTCTCCCAGATTTCCGATGGGGGTGGGGCAAAGGATCAGCTGCCCCTGTTTGGTCAAGGTGTCCATGGGGCCTCCTTACCGGGATGAGCGGCTCCAGGTGGCAGGGTCCAGGGCGATGAGAAGAGGATAGATCTCCAGACGTCCCAGCAGCATGGCCACAGAGAGCACGAACTTGGAAAAGCTGCTGTAGGCTGCAAAGCTTCCGGCAGGACCGATGATGGCCCCGAGACCGGGACCTATGTTGTTGAAGCAAGAGACGGCTGCGGTGATGTTGGTCTCAAAATCCATGGTGTCAAAGGTCAGCAGCAGGAAGGTGATGGCCAAAACCAGCACGTACAGTGCGGCATAGGCGGCCACGCCGTTCACTGTGCGGTCGTCCACCGTGCGGCCTTCAAAGCGGATGACACCGATGCTTCTGGGATGAAGCAGCTTGTTGACCTCCCGCTTCACGGTTTTAAACATCATGACGATGCGTGCCACCTTGATGCCGCCGCCGGTGGAGCCGGCGCAGCCACCTACGAACATGAGCATGAAGAGAATGGTTCTGGCCAGCTGGGGCCACAGATCGAAGTTCTCCGTGGCAAACCCGGAGGTGGACATGATGGAGGCCACCTGGAAACCGGCTTTAGTGAAAGCATCTCCGAAGGAGGCATGGGTGTTCAGGATGGAAAAGGATATGATGAGGGTGGAGCCCAGCCACAGACCCAGGAATACATGCATTTCCTCTGAGCGCAGAGCATCTTTAAAATGCTTGCGCAGCACCAGGTAATACAGGTTGAAGTTGATGCCGAAGATGAGCATGAAAACAGTGATGACCCACTGCAGATAGGTATTGTAGCCGGCAACGCTGTCGGCCTTGACACCGAAGCCTCCGGTGCCGGCGGTACCGAACATATGAACCAGAGCGTCATACAGATCCATGCCTCCTGCCAGCAGGAAGATGGTCATGACTACGCTGAGTCCTACATACAGCAGATAAAGTATGCGGGCCGTATCCTTCAGACGGGGCACCAGCTTACCCACGGTGGGGCCGGGCACCTCTGCCCGCATGACATGCATGTTGTGATTGTTCTGGGAGGGCACGATGGCCATCATGAACACGATGACACCCATGCCCCCGATCCAGTGGGTGAAGCTCCGCCAGAACAGCATGCTTTTAGGAAGGGCTTCCACATCCGTAAGGATGGAGGAGCCGGTGGTGGTGAAGCCGCTGACGGTTTCAAAAAAGGCATCTATATAGGAAGGAATGGCTCGGGAAATAAAGAAGGGAAAGGCTCCCAGGGCGGAGAGAGCCACCCAGCTGATGGCTACGATGATAAAGCCCTCTTTGGCATAGATGGTCTTCATGTCCGGATGGGAGATAAAAACCAGCGCTGCGCCGATGCCTGCTGACAGACCAATGGAGATCGCAAAGGATAACCAGCAGCCGTCACGGTATATCAGAGATACCAGCAGAGGAAGCGCCATCAGGGCCCCGCAGATCAGCATGACCTGTCCGATCATGTAGGCGATCATTCGACGATTCATTCAGCCTTAATCCTCCTTCATGATATCCGTCAGATCCCGGATGGGCTGATTGGCAGCCACCACGATGACCCGGTCGCCCACCTGGATAACATCGTCGCCTCCGGGGATAATCAGGACGTTATCCCGCTGGATGCCGCCGATGAGGATGTTTTCCTTCATGCGCTTGCTCAGCTCAGCCAGTGTCATATCCTCGTACTCAAAGCCGGGCTGCACGATGAATTCGGATGCCTCCAGCTTATCGTCCATGAGGCGGTAGAGGGTCTCCATCTTGCTGCCCTCGGAATTCTCAATGGCCCGGGCGTAGCGGATCACATTGTTGTTCACCAGAGAACCGGGGGATACAAAGGAATCTACGTCCATATCGGATGCCAGCTCGGTGAACTCTTCCCGATCGATCTTGCACAGGGCCCGGCGCACATGGTTCTTCTGGGCAAAAATGGTCATAAGCAGGTTCTGTTCGTCGATGCCCGTCAGGGTGACCAGAGCATCCACGCTGCCCAGTCCTTCCTCCTCCAGCAGCTCCCGGCGGGAGCCGTCTCCCTGGATGATGGAAGCATCGGGGATCAGATCGCACAGCTCCAGACAGTGCTTTCGGTCCTGCTCGATAATCTTTACTTTAACCTTCTGCTTGGTGAGGGAGGTGGCCAGGAAGTAGGCCGTGCGGCTGCCCCCCACAATCATCACGCTCTTGGTGGCATTGGTCCAGTATCCCAGCTCCTTCAGGAGAAACTCAATACCCTCTCGCTTGGCGCCGATGAGAATCTCGTCTCCGCTCTCCAGAACAAAGGGTCCTTTGGGAACCACTACCTTGTCACCTCTGGCAGCTGCCAGTACCAGATACTGTCCTTTATACACCTGACGCATTTCCGACAGGGAAAGGCCTCTGAGGGGAGAGTCTGCCTTTACCTTCAGCTGGATCATCTCAAATTTCCGGCGGGCAAAGTACTCTGCCCGGATGCCGGAGGGAAGCTTAAGCATGTTGGCCAGCTCCTCCGCCACCAGCTTGGAGGGGTTCAGGAACATGGAAACACTGGTATGCTTCTTAATAAATGCCAGTTCTCTGTCGGAGCTGTTGGGGTCCTCCACCCGGGCCACGGCGTGGTGGGTACCCATGCGTCTGGACAGGAGGCAGCAAAGGATGTTGACCTCGTCTCTGGGGGTGACGGCGATCAGGAGACGGGCGGATCTGGCGCCGGCCTCCTCCAGGGTGTCACAGTCTACGCCGTTTCCGATAACGGTCATCACATCATAGGCATTGGTAATGTCGCCGATGACATCCGGATCGATGTCCACAGCGGTGACATCATGACCTTCTTCCACAAGGCTGCCGATCAGACCGGTACCGATCTTTCCGCAGCCCACAACGATGATTTTCATATAGAAACTCCTTTTTGATTGAAAGGCATAAAAATCCACATTAACCTTCATATTTTAAGGCTTCCGGGGAAAAAAAGCAATCTGCCGGTGTGCTAAGAATGCTTTCTTTCACTCAGACAAAACTTTAATCAAAATATCGACAAGACTGCAAGCGGAAAACATGAGATGCATACAGGAGAATGCATTCTTTACACTATGCCAAAAAAGTGTTAGAATTTTGTGAGGTTTATAAAGGCACCTTGCAGAAGGTGTATGTTATAAAGAATACAGAAAGGATGTATTACAACTATGGCAAGAAAAATGAAGACCATGGACGGTAATAACGCAGCTGCTCACGTTAGCTATGCCTTTACCGAAGTAGCGGGCATCTACCCCATTACTCCTTCCAGCCCTATGGCTGACTATGTAGACCAGTGGTCTGCACAGGGTCTGAAGAACATTTTCGGAACCACCGTTAAGGTTGCAGAGATGCAGTCTGAGGCAGGTGCTTCCGGAACGGTTCACGGTTCTCTGGCAGCCGGTGCTATGACCACCACATACACCGCTTCTCAGGGTCTGCTTCTGATGATCCCCAATATGTACAAGATCGCAGGTGAGCTGCTTCCCGCAGTTTTCCATGTATCTGCACGCTGCGTAGCAGGTCATGCCCTGAACATTTTCGGCGACCACTCCGACGTCTATGCATGCCGTCAGACCGGTTTCGCCATGCTGGCTGAGACCAACACTCAGGAAGTTATGGACCTGGGCGCTGTTGCTCATCTGGCAGCCATCAAGGGCCGCGTTCCCTTCCTGAACTTCTTTGATGGTTTCCGTACCTCCCATGAGATCCAGAAGATCCAGATCTGGGACTATGAAGATCTGAAGGAAATGGTAGATATGGACGCAGTCGCTGCTTTCCGTAAGAGAGCTCTGAATCCCGAGCATCCCACCATGCGCGGATCTCACGAGAACGGAGATATCTTCTTCCAGAACCGTGAAGCCTGCAACAAGTACTACACCGCACTTCCCGCCATCGTTGAAGAGTATATGGCTAAGGTCAATGCCAAGCTGGGCACCGACTATCAGCTGTTCAATTACTATGGCGCTCCGGATGCCGATCGCGTCATCATCGCTATGGGTTCCATCAATGACGTAGCCGAAGAAGTCATCGACTACCTGACCGCTAAGGGCGAGAAGGTCGGTCTGGTGAAGGTTCGTCTGTACAGACCTTTCTGCGCTGACAAGCTGATCGCTGCCATCCCCGCTACCGCAAAGAAGATTGCTGTTCTGGATCGTACCAAGGAGCCCGGTGCGCTTGGCGAGCCCCTGTTCCTGGATGTGGTTGCCGCTCTTACCGAGGCAGGCAAGACCGATATCAAGGTCATCGGCGGACGTTACGGTCTGGGTTCCAAGGATACTCCTCCTTCAAGTGTATTCGCTGTTTATGAAGAGCTTGCCAAGGATCAGCCCAAGGAGCGCTTCACTCTGGGCATCAACGACGATGTTACCTTTATGTCTCTGGCTGAGAAGCCCGCTCCCAACACCGCTGCAGAAGGCACCATCGAGTGCAAGTTCTGGGGTCTGGGCGGAGACGGTACCGTTGGCGCCAATAAGAACTCCATCAAGATCATCGGTGACTATACCAACAAGTACGTTCAGGCATACTTCCAGTATGACTCCAAGAAGACCGGCGGTGTGACCATTTCCCATCTGCGTTTTGGTGACCAGCCCATCAAGTCTCCTTACTACATCAACAAGGCCGACTTCGTTGCCTGCCATAACCCCTCCTACATCATCAAGGGCTACAAGATGGTCAACGATGTTAAGCCCGGCGGAAACTTCCTGATCAACTGCCAGTGGACCGCTGAAGAGCTTGACCAGCATCTGAGTGCTGAGGCTAAGCGCTACATCGCAAAGAACAACGTTAATGTATATCTGATCAACGCCATCGATCTGGCTGTTCAGGTAGGCATGGGCAAGAGAACCAACACCATCCTGCAGTCTGCTTTCTTTACTCTGGCAAACGTTATGCCTCAGGAAGAAGCCATCCAGCACATGAAGGATGCTGCCATGAAGTCCTACGCTAAGAAGGGTATGGACGTGGTAGAGAACAACTGGAAGGCTATTGATGCCGGTGCTACCGCATTCACCAAGATCGAAGTACCCGCAGCATGGGCTGACGCTGTGGACGCTCCTGCAGAGTCCACCACCAAGGGCGCTGCTAAGCTGGTCAAGATGGTCGACAACATTCTGACTCCCGTGGACAAGATGGACGGTGACAGCCTGCCTGTCTCCGCATTCGTAGATCATGCTGACGGTACCTTCGAGCTGGGCGCTGCTGCTTATGAGAAGCGCGGTGTTGCTGTGATGGTTCCCGAGTGGAACAATGAGACCTGTATCGGATGCAACAAGTGCGCATTTGTATGTCCTCATGCTACCATTCGTCCCTTTGCAGTTTCTGAAGAAGAGAAGGCTGCTGCTCCTGAGCAGACCAAGTGGGCTGTTAAGAAGATCGCCGGCGCTAAGGGTTATGCTTATGCTATGGCAGTTTCTCCCCTTGACTGTATGGGATGCGGCGTGTGCGTAGGCGTATGCCCCACCAACTCTCTGAAGATGGTTGCTGCCGAGTCTCAGCTGGCTGAGCAGGAAGTCTTCAACTACATGGTCGGCAACGTGGCTGAGAAGCCCGAGACCACCGCTGTCATGAATGCCATCGGCAGCCAGTTCAAGCAGCCTCTGCTTGAGTTCTCCGGCTCCTGCGCAGGATGTGCAGAAACCTCTTACGCTCGTCTGATCACTCAGCTGTTCGGCGATCGTATGTACATCTCCAATGCTACCGGTTGCTCCTCCATCTGGGGCGGTCCCGCAGCTACCTCTCCCTACACCGTTAACAAGAAGGGTCAGGGTCCTGCATGGGCTAACTCCCTGTTCGAGGATAACGCTGAGCACGGCTTCGGTATGTACCTTGGCCAGAAGGCTCTGCGCAATCGTCTTATCGACGATGTGAAGGCTATTGTTGAAGCAGGCAAGGCTTCCGAGGAAGTTCTGGCAGCTGCTAAGGCATACCTTGACACCGTGAACGACGGACAGGCTAACGGCGCTGCTTCCGAAGCTCTTGTAGCTGCTCTTGAGAAAGAGAACTGCGGATGCGAGAAGTGCAGCGACATTCTGGCCAACAAGGAATACCTGAACAAGAAGTCCGTATGGATTTTTGGTGGTGACGGATGGGCTTATGACATCGGCTTCGGCGGTGTTGACCACGTGCTTGCTTCCGGCGAGGACATCAACATCTTCGTATTCGATACTGAAGTTTACTCCAACACCGGCGGACAGGCTTCCAAGGCTTCTCAGATCGGTCAGGTCGCTCAGTTTGCTGCTGCCGGTAAGTCCATTGCCAAGAAGTCTCTGTCTGAGATCGCTATGAGCTATGGCTACGTATATGTGGCTCAGGTTGCTATGGGCGCTGACAACAATCAGACCCTGAAGGCCATCCAGGAAGCTGAAGCTTATCCCGGACCTTCTCTGATTATCGGCTACGCTCCCTGTGAGATGCACTCCATCAAGGGTGGTATGACCAATTGCCAGTCCGAGATGAAGAAGGCTGTTGAGTGCGGTTACTGGAACAACTTCCGTTACAACCCCGCTCTGAAGGCTGAGGGCAAGAATCCCTTCACTCTCGACTCCAAGGCTCCTAACAGCGAGAACTATCGTCCCTTCATTCTGAATGAGGCTCGTTACTCCGCTCTTACCCGTTCCTTCCCCGAGAGAGCAGAAGAGCTGTTTGCTAAGGCTGAGAAGAACTCCATCGAGCGTTACAACCATCTGCTTCGTCTGAAGGATCTGTATGCTCCTCAGGAGTAATTTGAAGGTATCATCTGAAATAACGATCGGTTTTTGCGTTGTGCGATAGTTGTGCAATACAAGAGACAAGACCCCGGCAGCTCCGCTTATAAAGCGGTTTGCAGGGGTTTTGTCTCTTGTACATTTTGGTTTATGAATCTGTTTACAGCCTGATCTCCATGGTGGTCTTCAGAGGCTGAAAACCCATGTAATCATAGAAGTTCTCAGCATGGGTGTTGCCTTTCCACACATTCAGGGTCACGCTCCGGCAGCCCTGCTCCCTGGCAAAGGCAGTGACATGGCGGCAGAGGGAAGAGGCCACATGAGACCCCCGGGAAGCTTCATCCACACAGAGATCATCGATGTACAGATCCTTGCGGTCATGCATATTGATGACGCCCTTGGTCTCCTTGAAGATGCAGAAGGCGTAGCCCAGCACAGCGTGGGCTTCGTTTTCTGCCACAAAGATGGGGGTGAGGGGATTCTGCATGATCCCCATCAGCTCTTCGTCTGTATATTTCTTGGTTCCCGGAATAAAGATGTCGGGACGGAGTTCGGCGTGGACCTGAAGGACCTGGAGCAGGAGTGAATTGATGCCTTCCAGATCGCCGGGTTGTGCGGGACGGATATTCATTGGAGTACCTTCTTTCTTTTCTGCATTGGTCAAAATTTTACATCACAGAAGGGCTGATGTCAAAAATAGCCCTGTTTTGTGATGAGAATCGTCAAGCAGCAAAATCCGGAAGCAAGTATAATAATAGTGCAGGTGTGATGACATCCTCCGGAATCGCCGGACAAGGGAAACGGCTGCGTCTTCATCGTCCATGGCGGATGATGGAAGAGAGCAGTGCCCCGGATTACACCTTATTTTTTATTTTTTGGAGGTCTCCATGAAAAAGCATGAGACATATAAGACGATTCAGCTGATTCTGTTTGTGGTGATGACGGCAGGGGCCGTCGCTATGGTGTTCCTGGATAAGGATCTGTATCACCGGGCTGCCACGGATCCCACGGTTCGCATGCTGGTGGGCTTCATCTGGATTATGCTGCTGGTGATGCTGGGATTTATCTATCTGGACTTTAAGTACTTTCTGCTGTACCGCAAGGAGTACAAGGAGCTGGATCTGGCCATCCGTTCCGATCCCATCTCCGGCATCAACAACCGCTTCAGCTGCGACCTGCTCATTGAGAAGTATCTGGACAAGGAACTCCCCTGGGATATGGGCGCCATCATGATCGATATCACCAACATCCGTGAGATCAACGAGAAGTGCGGGTATGTCCATGGAAATAATGTGATCCGTGAGTTCTCCCGGCTGCTGAACGATGCTTCGGAGGGACTGTGCTTTGTGGGACGAAACGGCGGAAACAAGTTCCTGGCCATCTTTGAGGACACCACGAAGGATAAAATGGATGAATTCATGCGCCGGCTGGATGCCAAGCTGGAGGAACGTAATGCTCAGTCGAAGGAGGATGAGGTCAGGTACCGATTCGGTACGGCCTTCCATGAAGGTTACAACATCCAGAGCATTACCCAGTTGATTGCTCTGTCCAACAGAAGGATCGGCGATCCCTTTGCCAAATAATGGGAGAAGGACATGGACGAAATCGATATGAAATATCTATCCAACATTGCGACGCTGGCTGCGGCGGGAGATGTGAATGCATTTGCCGAGATGTATGCAGCCACTTACCAGAAACAGTATCTTTTTGCCCTCAGCGTTCTGGAGAATGAGAAGAAAGCCAGAGAAGTGCTGCTGGACACCTACATTCAGGCCCACCGGCACCTGAAGGAACTGAGCGACATGCGGCTGGTGATCTCCTGGCTGGGACAGCAGAACTTACGGGCATGCTACAAGTGGCAGGAGAAGGACGATCGGATCCCTGCAGAAATCATGGCCCTTCCCTTTTCCGAGAGTCAGGCGGTATTTTTGAATCAGTACCGGGGCATGAGCGTGAAGGAAATTGCCCGGATGATGAACATCGATACCCGAATGGCCCGGGAGTATCTAAGCTCCGGTCTGAGACGGGTGCCCAATCTGCAGCCTACCATGAAAAAGCCGGATATGTATTATCTGCCTCTGGAAAACAACCGGGCACAGAAGATCCTGGACATGGTGTTTGAGACAGAGGAGTGCATGCCCTGCGTGATCCCCATGGACAAGCTGACCACCTACGCCCATTACCGCACCGACCGCTACAAGTTCCAGCGGAATGTGGTGGGAGGGCTTATGGGCATCTTCCTGGTACTGCCCATATTCTTCATGACACCCCATGTCACCTTGACACCCCAGACCGGAAACACGGAGACCTACAGTCTGGAGGTCAGAAGCCTCCTGCCTGTGCGGGAAGTGAATGTGAGTATAGACGGTGTGAGGATCCCAGTGTACGAAACCGGCGCCAATACCTATGAGATCGAGCCCCAGGTGAACGGCACCATGACAGTCAAAGCCACCCTGATCAACGATCAGAGCACGGAAGTATCCACTCAGATCGTCAATTTCGATGATGTGGATCCCCATCTGGAAAGCACCTATGTGTCTGATGGTCTGGTGCATCTGCTTCTGGCCGATGACGATTCCGGCCTGGACTTCACCCGCATCTGCGGACTGAAGGGGGACAGCACCATCTATCCCGTGTTCGTTGACGAAGAACTGGGAGAGGTGGTCTTTCAGGCAGACAACCTGCCGGAGAAGGTAGTGGTATATGACAAAGCCGGCAACGGAATCTGCCTTGTACTCCACGTAAAATAAGGATTTTTCCCGTTTTTTGACGAAATTGACAGAATGAGTGTAAAGGCTGACATTGGTGGAGCCAAAAAGATTTGGTAAAATACACACCATCAAAACAGTCTAATCCTCCGAAGAAAGTGGGGCTCAAATATGAAAAAGCAATTTACAACAGGATTGACCATCGCACTGGCAGCCATCCTTGTGGTCGCAATCGGCGCCCATAACAGAGACGCCAGACTCGCCGCAAGCGACACCTACGACTATGCTCAGACCGAGCAGATCACCTCCGACATCCTCAACGAGCTGTCTGAGGTAGTCGTAGAAATTCCCGCAGAAGATATCGCTGACTAAACACAGAAAACACAGCAGAACACAAGGCGCAGAATAGAAAAAGAATCGGGAGATTCTCAAAACAGAAGAGAACACCGGCGCCGCCAGATAAAGAGATTCAACTTATTCAGATCCGAGAGTGAAAGAAGCTGAACCGGGCAGGACACACGTCCTGCCCTTTTGTTTTCAGCAAGGAACTTTAAAAAACAGAAGGCTTGAAGTATAATGACACAAAGGGCGGAAAGAAGCCATACACAAATGCTTGCATTTGTGTATGGGTTTTTGGAGCCCGCACAAACACGAGGACGGAGCAAGATTTTGCAGGAATTGCAGCGGAGTCCGAGTGTTTGTAGGATTTCGAGAGTGCGAAGCACGAAGAAATCCGTAGTGTCAAAAATAAACTCTGAATCCTATTTTCTCATCTTGGAGCCCTTATGAGTGAACAAAACAGGATCCCCGGCAAATACAGCGGAAAAGCCTCCGCCAGACTTCGCACATTGAAGCTGTTTCTGGCCACCTTCCTGGTCTGCTACCTCCTCCTGCGGTTCGTCGTAGGAATATCCTGGATCAGCGGCCACTCCATGGAGCCCGGGATCCCCAACGGATCCATGGTCTTCTACCTGCGCCTGACCCGGGATTATCAGGTGGGAGATGCAGTCCCCATCAAGATGCCCAGCGGCATGTTCTACATCAAGCGTATCGTCGCCATGGAAGGAAGCGAAGTAGATCTCAAAGACGGAACCCTATACGTTGACGGAATTCCGGAGCAAAGCACGGAAGCCCTGGGCCGCACAGACCCCCAGGGAGACCATGTAGCCTATCCCTGCCTGTTGGGTGAAGGCGAAATATTCGTCCTTGGCGATAACCGGGAGGACTCCGTGGACTCCCGCACCTACGGCCCTATGGTGCTGACGCAGATCGAAGGTAAGATCCTTTTCTACATCCCCCCTCTGTGGTAAGCCGGCCAAAACATCGAAAGCAAGGAGCTAGTCCTATGATCGGAATCATCACTGCCACCCAACAGGAATTCGAAGTCCTGAACCGTCTGCTTGGCACCGGCGAGCAGGGCCGTATGCGGTTTATCACCGGGACTCTGGGAAACACGGAAGTGGCAGGCGTCCAGGCCGGCATCGGCAAGGTCAACGCAGCCCTCTGTGCCCAGAAGCTTATAGACACCTACCCCGTGGATGCCATTATCAATGTAGGCGTCGCCGGTGCCCTTGACCCCGCTCTCCATGTGGGGGATATGGTCATTTCCGCCGATGCCCTTCAGCACGATTTTGACACCACCTATTTCGGAGACGAGCCCGGTCAGATCACCGGATTCAATTCCATAGAATTCAAGGCAGACAAGGACCTGGTGGAGCTGGCGGAGAAAGCCGCAAAAGCCCTGGACTTCCGCTATAAAGTCGGCCGCATCCTCAGCGGGGATCAGTTCATCTGCGACACAGCTAAGAAGGATTGGCTGGTGTCTCAATTTGCCGGAGATTGTACCGAGATGGAAGGGGCCGCCATTGCCCAGGTGTGCACCGTTAACGCCATCCCCTTTGTGATCCTCCGGGCCATCTCCGACGGAGCCGATGACGGCGCCGGCATGAGTTATGACAGGTTTGTGGTATATGCTGCCGAAAGGGCAGCCGCTCTCCTGAAGGAGATGCTCTAAATACGTTCAAACAGCAGGACCGGATCCACCGGAATCTGCGGGAAATAGAGGAGGAATAACTATGATCCTGGTAACAGGCGGAGCCGGATACATTGGCTCCCATACCTGCGTTGAGCTGCTGAATGCCGGTTACGACGTGGTAGTGGTGGACAACCTTTACAACTCCAGTGAAAAAGCTCTGGAAAGAGTGGAACAAATCACGGGAAAGACAGTAAAGTTCTACGAGGCAGATCTGCTGGACAAAGCCTCCCTGAAGACCGTCTTCGATCGTGAACATATCGACGCAGTCATCCACTTTGCCGGATATAAGGCAGTGGGGGAATCCGTCGAGAAGCCTCTGGAATATTATGAGAACAATATCGGCAGCACCCTGAACCTCTGTAATGCCATGAGGGAGCACGGAGTGAAGCGCCTGATCTTCTCCTCCTCCGCCACCGTATACGGAGAGCAGCCCATCATGCCCATTACGGAAGCCATGGAAAAGAAGCCTGCCACCAATCCCTACGGCTGGACCAAGTGGATGATCGAAGAGATCCTGCGCAGCGTCTGCAACGCAGATCCGGACTGGAGCGTGGTCCTGCTGCGCTACTTCAACCCCATCGGAGCCCACGAGAGCGGTCTCATCGGCGAGGATCCCAAGGGTATTCCCAACAACCTGGTGCCCTATGTGGCCCAGACGGCTGTGGGCAAGAGAGAGTTTGTTCATGTGTACGGAAAGGATTATGAAACTCCTGACGGTACCGGTGTCCGGGACTACATCCATGTGGTGGATCTGGCCAAGGGTCATCTGGCAGCCATGAAGAAGGTGCTGAGCGGCAGCGGTGTCCATGTGTATAATCTGGGAACCGGCCGGGGATACAGCGTTCTGGAAGTCATTGAAGCTTTTTCCAAAGCCTGCGGAAAGCAGATCCCCTACCGCATCGAGGACAGACGGCCCGGGGACATCGCCTACTGCTACAGTGATCCCGCCAAGGCACTGGCCGAGTTGGGGTGGAAGGCAGAGAAAGATATGGACGCCATGTGCCGGGATTCCTACCGCTGGCAGACCATGAACCCCAACGGATACAACGAGGAATAAGTTTTTTGCGCCACAGGGGGTCTGCCCCACGGGTGGTATGTATCAAATATATGAAACGTAACAGAAACCTGATTTTTATGACCGGCGGCGGAAGCGCCGGTCATATTGTTCCTAATCTGGCCATTGCCGATGCCCTGAAAGAAACGGGAATCGCCTCGGAATACCTGGGTCGCCCCTACGGCATGGAGCATGACATGGTGACGAAGGAAGGGATAGTCTTCCACAAAATGAACTCCGGAAGACTCCACCGTGACATCGACCCGGATACCCTTCTGACACCCTTTCGCATTATCCAGGGTACATTTCAGGCTATCGGCTGGATATTGAAGAGAAAGCCCGCAGCTATCTTCTGTAAAGGGGGCTTTATGGGCCTTCCGGCCGGCATCGCCGGATGGATTACAGGAACCCCGGTGGTGCTCCACGAGTCGGATCTGACCCCGGGCCTGGCCAACAAGCTCATTGCTCCCTTTGCCAAAAAGACCTGCTGCAGCTTTGAAGACACCCTGCAGTATCTGCCGGAGAAGAAGCGGGTCTATACCGGCACCCCTATTCGCATGTCTCTCACCAAGGGAAACAGGGAAGAGGGCTTCAAACTCACGGGGCTGAAGGAAGGCGAAAAGCCCGTCCTCATGGTGGTGGGGGGCTCTCTGGGAGCTCTGGCTCTGAACCAGGCGGTGGAGGAGAATCTGGATCTGCTGCTGGAAGAGTTTCAGGTGATCCACCTGTACGGGGTGGATCACGAGGGTGATCCGGCGCCCCGGGAGGGCTATTTTCCTCTGCGTTATGCCACCACGGAGATGGCGGACCTGTTTGCCGTCACGGATCTGGTGCTGAGCCGGGCAGGTTCCAATGCTATCAATGAATTTCTCCAGATGAAGCTTCCGGCGGTGCTGGTGCCCCTGCCCCTTTCTGTGAGCAGAGGAGATCAGCTGCTGAATGCCCGGCAGTTTTCAAAACAGGGCTTCAGCTATCTTCTGGAACAGGAGCAGTTGAACCGGGATTCGCTCATGAGCGCTCTGCGCCATGTGCGGGAGCACCGGCAGCAATACGTGGAAGCCATGAGCTCCGACCACGCCAAAAACGGAACCCGCGAACTCTGCAATGTGATCATGGAGGTAATGAAATGATTTCCGAAGAACTCAGGAAAAAAGTTGGTCAGATGATGATGTGCGGCTTCCCGTCCACGGTACTGGACGACCAGGTCCGAAAGCTGGTGGATGATTTTTACGTGGGAAACTTTATTTATTTCTCCAGAAACTGTGATACTGCCGGACAGACGGCGTCACTATCAGCAGACATTTCTCATCTGGTATATGACAAGCTGGGCATCGCACCCCTGATCTCCATTGACCAGGAAGGCGGCGGCGTGTCCCGCCTGGTGGAGGGAGCCGCCCTCATGAGCGGTGCTTCCGCTGTGTCCGGAGCTGTCACGGAGCTGACACCGGAGAATGTGGAGCGGGTCCGGCAGCTGGGCCGGATCTGCGGCCGGGTGCTGCGGTCCTGCGG
>JABUST010000147.1 GCA_021442595.1 Lachnospiraceae bacterium
CATGTTTTGTTCTATCACTCGGTTTTTGTCATCATGTTTTGTTCTATCACTCGGTTTTTTGCCATAATGTTTTGTTCTATCACTCGGTTTTTCTCAATATAATTTGCGCTATAACCCCAATATTAATACAAGACCCAGGAGCCAAGCTCCTGGGTCTTGCTATTTTATATCGGTTGATTTTTGAAAATAGAAAAAGTCTTTTTACACTTTCTCAATTCCCGGTTTGCCATTCTTCAGGCAGATGCGAAGGGCATCGCCGCTGCGGACCTCATCCTTCAGGAAGGCCTCGGCGATCTCATCCTCCACCTCTCGCTGGATCAGACGGCGAAGAGGCCGGGCGCCGTACTTCTCGTCATAGCCATTCTCCACCAGATAGGACTTAACGTCATCATCTACCGTGATGGTCATGTTCTGATAGCCGGCAGCCTTGTATACATCCTTCAGCATGATGTCCACGATGCCGGTGAGCTCCTTCTTGGTCAGAGAATCAAAGGTAATGATCTCATCCACACGGTTCAGAAACTCGGGGCGGAACAGCTGCTTCAGGGCAGAATCCACGCTGGATTCCATGGCGGGGGAAGAGGCAGCATTAAAGCCGAGACCGTTGTTCTTAAAGGAAGCACCTGCATTGGTGGTCATGATGATGA
This sequence comes from Lachnospiraceae bacterium, assembly GCA_021442595.1. GTDB lineage: Bacteria > Bacillota > Clostridia > Lachnospirales > Bianqueaceae > RUG760. Next base: position 648 of record JABUST010000147.1, read on the forward strand.
TGGTATTTTCGAAGTTCACCGTGCGGCCCTGGCTGTCCGTCAGGCGGCCGTCATCCAGGATCTGCAGCAGCATATTGAAAACGTCCGGATGAGCCTTTTCGATCTCATCCATGAGCACCACAGAGAAGGGATGGCGGCGGACCTTTTCCGTCAGCTGGCCACCTTCATCGAAGCCCACATAGCCGGGAGGCGCTCCGATAAGCTTGGAGACGGTATGCTTCTCCATAAACTCGGACATGTCGATGCGGATCAGAGGATCCTCCGTTCCGAAGAGCTCCACGCAGAGGGTCTTGGCCAGCTCCGTCTTTCCCACACCCGTGGGACCTGCAAAGATGAAGGAAGCGGGTTTCCGCTCCTTCCGGAAGCCGGAGCGGTTTCGGCGAATGGCCCGGGACACGGCAGAGACAGCTTTATCCTGACCCACCACCCGCTCGTGGAGACGTTCCTCCAGAGACATGAGCTTTTCAGACTCCTGACGGGTCAAACGCTTCACCGGAATCTTGGTCCAGCTCTCAATGACCTGGGCCAGATCGTCATAAGTGAGGGGAATGTTGTTGGCGGAGGCCTTCAGCTCCTCAATCTCCTTCTGAAGCTTCAGCTCTTCGGTGCGGCAGGCGGCGGCAGTCTCAAAGTCCTCACCGGCAGCTGCATCCTCCTTTTTCTGTACGGTGACCAGCAAGGTCTTTTCCAGATTCTGCAGATCGATAAGGGCAGTATTCCCCAGATTCACCCGGGAACCGGCCTCGTCGATGAGATCGATGGCCTTATCCGGAAGATAACGCTGGTTGATGTAGCGCTGGGACAGATACACTGCATCCTCGATGTTTTCGTCGCTGATCTTCACATTATGATAATTCTCATAATGGGGACGAATGCCCTTGAGGATCTCAATGGCCTCCTGAGCGGAGGGTTCATCCACGATGATGGGCTGGAAGCGACGCTCCAGAGCCGGGTCATGCTCAATATATTTGCGGTACTCGTCCAGGGTGGTGGTGCCGATAATCTGAATGGAGCCGTTGGCCAGAGCAGGCTTCAGAATGTTAGCGGCGTTCATGGAGTTCTGGGCATCTCCCGCTCCCACCAGGTTATGGATCTCGTCGATGACCAGAATCACATTTTTAGCCTGGGTGACCTCGGTGATGATGGCCTTCATGCGGGCTTCAAACTGGCCGCGGAACTGGGTGCCGGCCACCAAACCGGTCATATCCAGCAGATAGACCTCCTTGCCCCTGAGCTTGATGGGAACCTGCTCTCTGGCGATCATGAGAGCAAAGCCCTCGGCGATGGCAGTCTTTCCCACACCGGGTTCACCCAAAAGAACAGGATTGTTCTTAGTGCGGCGGTTCAGGATCTGCATGAGGCGGTCGATCTCCAGCGAGCGGCCCACCACATTGTCCACCTCGCCCCGGCGGGCTTTCTCGGTAAGGTTGGTGCTGAACTTACTGAGGGTCTTCAGATGATCGTTGCGGCGGCGCTGGGAGGAGGCATTACGGTTTCCGCTGCCGGAGGGTCCAGCAGAAGCGGCGGCGCCGTCTGCGGGGGTATCAGGAGACATATCCAGCACGATGGGATCTCCGTCGTCTCCGGAACCCATGGAAAGACCATCTGCTTCGTCACCATCGTCCTGGTCTTCCCCGGGACGGGTGGAGCCCTTCAGCATGTTCAGAATTTCAGGGGGAATCAGCTTGGACAGGTCTCCCAAGTCGCTGCCGTTTAGCATTTCGTTCATCTGCTCTCCGATGTTTTCCATGTCCTCCTGGGACATGCCCTGGGGCATCATGCCGGGGGGCATAATGCGGTTTAGGGGGAGACCGTTTTTCTTTGCACAGGGCAGGCACATGGCCACCTGCTTGGTCTGACCGTTTTCATATTTATTCACAAACACAACGGCTGTGTTTTTATTGCATAGTTGACAGAGCATCCTATTCTCCTTTGGGTATACTTCCATTATTATATGGGTGAAAAGCCATGTTTTTCAAGAACTTTCGGGCAGAGAGCTGCGGATTTCACGGAACGTTCACAGTTTGTGAAATCTATATAATTCTCCCGCGGGCTCTGGGGATAGTATGTGCAGGTGTAGTATTGTGACTGCTTCCTCCTCCCCTTATCATATAGAGCGATGTCAATTCTGAAATATAAGCATATCTCTCCGGAGGCCGGAGGGAACGGAGATACAGTATGAGTTTGAAGGATTACAAGATCGCCCAGAGCATGGGTATGGAGCAGTATAAAAAGGATCTGCTCAAAGGAATTTACCCTTACGTCCAGGTGTTGGAGGAGCTGACCCAGAATGTGGAGATCGTCAGTGAGATTCCCTTGGGAGTGGTGGATATTCCTCTGGAACAGGTGGCGGGCACCAATGGCCACGGCCGTTCCACCTCCTTTGCCAGCAATTTCATGCCCCTGCTGCGGGAGGAAACGGAATTTGCCACCAAATGGTCCAACCTTTGCAGAGCCCATCTGGAAGAGGGGCTCCGGGACCCCATCAAATGCTATGAGTTCATGAACCGCTTCTATGTGGTGGAGGGAAATAAGCGTGTCAGCGTGCTGAAATACTTCGGCGCTGTGGAGTTTAAGGCAGATGTGACCCGGCTGGTACCCCGTTCCGATGATAGCGAGGAGTCCAAGGCTTACTTTGAATTTCTGAAGTTCTATAAGACCACCGGTATTAATTTCATCAACTTCACCAAAGCCCTGGCCTACAGCGAGCTGCTGGAGTACCTGGGCAAGGCTGCCGGGGAGACCTGGGATAAGGAATTCACTCTCAGCTTCAAGGGTGTTTATTACCGCTTCAAAAATGCTTATGTAAAAATGCTGAAGGGCAGCGATGCCGACGCCATCGCCGCTGCGGACGCCTTTCTGGAGTGTATCAAGGTCTATCCCTTTGAGGAAATGATGGGCATGGGAGCCAGAGAACTGGACGACATGCTGAAAAAGATGATGCCCACCTTCCCCCTTTTGAGAGTGGAGCAGCCCGTGGTCCTGCAGATGCAGCCGGAGGAGGAGCATAAGAAGGGCATTGTGGAGCGGCTGACAGACACGGTCTTTGGCAGCGCACCCAAACAACTGAAGGTGGCCCTGGTATATGATAAGACACCGGAAACCTCTGCCTGGACCTATGGCCATGATCTGGGACGGCGGATACTGGAAAACACCATGGGGGATGCTGTCTCCGTGACCACCGTGGAGAATGTGATGAAGCAGGGGGTCTCCGTGGATAAGATTCTGGGAGAGCTTGCCCTGGATCACGATGTCATCTTTACCACTACTCCCGTTCTGATTTATGCCACCAGAAAGGCAGCGGTGGAGAATCCTAAAGTAAAGTTTTTGAATTGTTCTGTGAATACGGCAGTGAGCCATATCCGCACTTATTACGGCCGTATGTATGAAGCCAAGTTCCTCTGCGGACTGGTGGCCGGCGCCATGACCCGGAAGGACACTATCGCCTATGTAGCGGATTATCCCATATCCGGCATGACTGCCAACATCAATGCCTTTTCCCGTGGCGTGCAGATCGTAAACCCCAGAGCCAAGGTACATTTGGTGTGGTCTTCCCTGCAGGACTCTGATCTCGATCGGGATCTGTGGAATATCGGAGCGGATGTGATTTCCTTCCAGGATTTTCTGGCTACCGGAAAGAGTGATGAGCAGCGGTTTGGTCTGATTCAGTACCGTGATGGGGAGATTACCAGACTTTGCCGTCCCTTCTGGGATTGGGGGCTGTTCTATGCTCGCATCATCCGGGGAATCATGGATGGTACCTGGTCCGTGGAAAAGGGAGATGAAGAGCATCATGCTATCAACTACTGGTGGGGACTTTCCTGCGGGGCAGTGGACCTTTTGCTGGACGAAGCAGTGCCGGAGGGTGTACAGCAGCTGGTGTCCTTTTACAAGAAGGCTATCAAGCGAAGAAACTATTCTCCCTTTGACGGAATCATTCTGGATCAGGGTGGGACCAACCGCAGTCTGGAGGATAAGTATATTCCTACGGGAAATATCGTCACCATGGACTGGCTCATGGACAACATCGTGGGAAGTATTCCCGATTACAGTGAGTTTAAGCCGGATGCTCAGAATCTTCTGCGCATCATGAAGCTGACCGGGGAGGACAGTGAAGGTGTTATGGCTGTAGGTCCGGAAAGAGTTATGGATGAAACCGAAGAATTTCGGTAGTAAACCGGTAGAAAATATAAGGGAACAGATCTGCAAACTATGTGCCGATCTGTTCCTTTTTTATTCATCCTCTGAAGGGGAAAGATGGGAAGATATTAAATCCAGCAAATATGCAGAAGCAGGTGACAAAGGATGCCCTTTATGGTAATACAGGCAGTAAGTGCGTTTGTCCTTGCAGCCGGGAATTGACAGGGAGGAAACATATCCGGCGGCTTCGGCTGTTTGAATTAGAGGAACCGGGAGAACAGAGAAGCCTATACCATCATGAATCAGGGAGAGAAGAGAATGAAAATCTACCCACTGAAGCTTTTGGCTTATGCTTGAAGAGAAGGAGTCAATAAGTTGGAGATACTCGGTGTCCTTTTCATACATGGTGGGAAGAAGACATGAATAGATTGCATTAACATCCGCCAAAGAGAGTTCGGGATACAGATGGCTGATTTTCGGGGGAAGAACCAACCGATAAGAGAAATCCCGGAGAGGTATGATTTCCAGATCCGGTAAGGGCTGGGTCTGCACTTCAGACAAAGCAAGGTCCAGAAATCCTTCTTTTAGGCCACGGATCAGTTCCGAAGCGGGAGCACTGGAGAGGGCAAAGGTATATTCGGAATCAGATGCCCGATATTCAGCCAGCGCAGAAGCAAACAGGGAAGGATCTACAGAGGGTGTAAATCCCAATCTTGATTCGGTTTTGTTGTTTAGATGCTGAACAAAAAGCTGTATTTCATTAAGAGCAGCTTCCGCGTGCTGTGTATGGGAATATAACGAATCGGCAAGGGGAGTAGGAACCATTGTGCGGTTTTTCCTTAAAAACAGCTTACCGTTACAAGAGCATTCCAGATGTTGAATAACACGGGAAACCGATGGCTGTGTCATGAACAGTGTGTTGGCTGCATGAGTCATGCTGTGGGTAGCATAAACTGCATTGAATACTTTAATCTGTGAATAATCCATATATCGCTGACACCTCCTTTATTCAATGATAACAGTATAATGGCTGACAGTTTTTTAAGCAACTTTAAAAAGGGTTGTATATCCTTGACGTTATAGTTGATGGACTTTTTGGAATTTGACTTTGATTTCTGTTATAGATATACTGAAGTTGACCTTTGAAGGAAGGAGGCGCAGACTGTGGATAATTATGATATTATTGAGGAGTATCATGAGGATTATCTTTATCTTTTAGAGAAGTATAGTTTTTACGGAAAACCCGGTATGGTTTTTGACGAAAATGTAAAGAATAGTTATATTACGAAGGATTGTGATGATGATCTGCGCATCCTTTTTGAAAAATACAATCTGGCGAGATTTTACAAGCGAAATGAAAAGAACAGGTTCGCAGGACTGGTCAGACTAACCTGGATGATGCTGGCAAACGGACATGCTTCAGGACATTACTCAGGAAGAGAAAGAGCCATGGACATTCTTGCTTATTCCGTGAAGGATCGCGTTCTTGTTAACTGCAGACAGTATGCTGTTGTTCTGACTGAGCTGCTGCTTGCTTTGGGTGAAAAAGCAAGAGTTTTGTGTTGTATGCCTCCGGATTTATATCCATCGGAGAATCATACTATGTCCGTTGTATACTCAACGGAGTTAGAAGGATGGATTCCCCTGGATGCCGCAAACTGCTGTATGTTTGAGGATGAGAAAGGAAAGCCGTTGACGGTGAATGAGCTTAGGAAGCGACTGGCTGCATCCGATGAAATTTGGGTCAATAACTGTTTTCGAGACAGAGACAGGGGGCAGAGGGTTTCACCTATGGGGTCTCAGTTTCGGCATTATCTTGTTAAAAACTTTTTCCGCTTTTATATTAATGTTACTGAGTTTGGTGAGAATAAACCTGAAATAATACTACATCTTATTCCCGATGGGTTCCTTTCTGAAGGAAAGAAAATGATGTTATCCGGTGATAAGAGAATGCTGTATACCACAAGCAATCAGGAATGGTTTTGGAATGCGATGTGAGGAGGGTTAAATGGAGTACAAGCTATCAAAATGCACAGTCATGTGCGAAGACTGCGAATGGGTTCGACTGTATAATTCTCTTAAGGGAACGGACAGTTTCTTGATGGTTCCCAAACAGACATTTATATATCTTAAGAGCAAGAAGTATGAGAGCATTTCTCATCAGAATTTGATTCACCAGCTTGTGGAAATGGGACATCTGATACCCATGAGCAGAAACGAAGATGAGACGATTCAAGCAGAGATCATCCGTCAAATCAACGAGCCGGTATTGCGGTTGATCATCATGCCTACCGAGCGGTGCAGCTTTCGGTGTCAATACTGTTATGAAGAATTTAAGAACGGAAAAATGACCGAGGAGCTTCAGAAGGGCATCATTAAGTTTGTTGAAGAAAATCTTGATAAATATACGGCTCTGGATGTCAGATGGTTTGGAGGAGAGCCTTTGGAAGCCCTGGATGTGATCGAAGGATTATCCAAAGAGTTCCTCGCTATATGCAGAGCGAAGCATAAGAGATATGAATCAAGTATTACCACGAACGGTTACTATCTGACATTTGAGAATTTTCGGAGACTCTTCAGTCTTCATGTGCTGAACTATCAGGTCACGCTGGACGGAATCAGAGATATTCATGACAGACAGAGATTTCTTGCAGGAAACATAGGGACTTATGACAGGATTGTATCCAACCTGCTGAGTATCAAGAGATGGTGCCGTTCTCAAAAGCCGTTCATTACTATCAGAGTCAACTTAACACGGGAAGCCATTGAGCGGGTAGATGAGGTTATCGGATTCTTCTCGGACAACTTTGCGGATGATCCCCGCTTCGGTTTTTCTCTGCAGCGTGTAGCAGATTGGGGAGGGGAGAGAGTCGAAGAGATGAAGGAAGAGCTGGTATCAGTCAACGCCTATGAATCAATGCTTGATTCGCTGAAAAAGAATTCCTTCAAATTAAGCTTAAGGCCCCACGCTGCGCTCTTTGATGCGGATAATGCTGTATGTTATGCGGCACGAAAAAACAGTTTTGTGATAGGATCGGAGGGGACGGTATATAAGTGCACAGCTGATTTTCGAATGAAGGAGAATAACATCGGTAAGCTCCTGGAAAACGGGCAAATGGAGCTTAATCCGGAAAAAGCAGACAGGTGGAGTGATGCCTGGATGAAAACAAGCCAAGACTGCAGGAGATGCGCTTTTGAAGGGGCCTGTTTGAGAAATTCCTGTCCCTCAGGCATTCTTAAGGGAACTGCCTTGCCGGGAGACTGTTTGCTGGAAAAGAAATACGTAAAGCAGTACCTTAGGCTGTTTGATGAATCCTGGTTTTTAAAGTGGAAGGAGAATGAATCCCATGAAAGTACGTGAGAAAATGGCGGAGATATTACTGGGCTATGGCATTACAGTCAATGAGCCGGATGATGATCTGACCCGATATATAACGGACTCACTCCAGTTTATTTCCTTTGTGGTTGATGTGGAGGCTGCACTGAATATCGAAATGCCCGACTATCTGCTGCAATATGAAGCGCTCACTTCGTTCAATCGACTGGTTGAACGGTTGGAGGAAATTTATGAGGAAGGAGGCGAGGAAGATGAAGAAGCTGACAAAGAAAGTCCGTAAAGCCCGTAAGGTTCGGCTGTACGGAATGGAAGGCGGCACGAACTATGGTAATTGCAACTGTGTAGCAGGATGCTGACATGATGAGACGGCTGCTCATTATCCTGTATAATGAGCAGCACACCATGGGAGGTATGAGCATGAATAGCGCAGAAAAGAAGGTCAGGGAGAAAAACCTGATGCTGCTTCTGAAAATCGTTTTAAGGGAAAAAAAGGCAAGACTGTATCTGATTTTTGCTTTAGGGCTGGTCTCGGGAATCAGTGCGGCCAACACGACTCTTTTTTTTAAATTATTGATAGACCATTTGCAGGATAAACCTGTGTTCATCATTAAGGTTCTGGGCAGCTTTTTGCTCATTAATCTGTTGTGCAGCCTGTTTTCCAAAACCTGTACAGATTGTTGGTTCCCAAGATGGGATGTTTGTATCGAGGCTGCCATAAAAAAAGAGATTTACCATGCCTACTATGTCTCTAAGCAGAAGGATTTACTGACTAAGGAGTATTACGAGTTATATGCCAGAGCCAACAGAGAGGCTGAAGTGCGGCCAAAGGAAGTGCTGAACTGTTTGCAATATACGGCGTGCAATCTGTGCTCAGCTGTGGGTGTGTTGGGAGTCATTGCCTCCATGAGACCGGTTTTGATTTTACTGGCGGTTGTCCCTGTCGGCATTTCGCTTTATATAAATTTACGCATAGGAGAATACCGTGTACAGTATCAGAATGAGATTACGGAAGAAGAACGGAAAATCAAATATCTGATGAGGATCTTTACCAAGCCCGAGTATTTTGAGGAAGTTCGGGTAAGGGACTATTCTGATATTTTTGACAGATACTATGAGTCTGCTGCTGACAAGATTGAGAAATCCACGGGAAAGTGGATGGGAAAGACTGCACGGGTCAGTTCCCTGGGGGCCAACATATTCTCGCTGATTAACTACGGACTTCCCATGATTCTTCTTGGAATCTGGCTGTTGGCAGGAAAAATCAGTGCAGGTGAATACAGTACATTGTTATTGGGTACGGCAAATCTTAGTACCTATGTATTCTATGTGATGATTCTTGTTCCCCAATTTAAGGAAAATGAAGCCCTGTTTCAAAGTTTTGCAGACTTTTACAGAAGAGAAGTGCAGGAATGGATACCGGACATAAGCAGGACTTCCGTGAAGAAAGTCTCTTTTCAAAGACTGGAGCTCCGGCATGTTTCCTTTACTTATCCGAATGCCGGGGAACCGGCAGTAAGGGATATTTCCCTTTCTGTTGAGAAAGGAAAGAAGATTGCCATAGTCGGAGAAAACGGCGCAGGGAAGAGTACACTGGTTTCTCTGATTCTGGGGATTTTTCCTCCGGAGGAGGGACATATACGACTGAACGGAATCGAATATGAAGACTGGGACAAGGAGAGACTTAAAAGCTGTTTTGCGCCTGCGTTTCAGAATTACAGTCCCTTGTGCCTTTCAGTTCGGGATAACTTTACAAAGCTCACAGGCATCTCTGCGGCGGATGAAGAAATAAGAGATGCTCTTGAAAAGTGCGGTTTGGAAGCAATGCTTTCATCCCTGCCCAAGGGATATGATACGGAACTGGGGACTGAATTTTCGGAGAATGGTATTCAATTTTCCGGAGGGCAGCAGCAGAGATTTGCATTTGCGCAAGCCCTGTATTTGCACAGAGATGTCCTGATTCTGGATGAACCCAGCAGCAGTATGGATGTGTATGCGCAAAAAGAATTTTACCGGACAATTGAGAATGAATGCAAAGATAAAACAGTTATCATTGTAACTCACCAGCTGTATGCTGCTATGAATGCAGATATAATCCTGTTTCTGCAGAATGGAACGGTATTGGAGCAGGGAACACATGAAGAGCTTATGAGCCGTGGCGGAGCATATGCGGCCATGTTCGAGACCCAACTGAATCATTTTATTGAGGAGGCAAGCTATGAAGAAAAAGACAATTGACTTTCTTGCCGACGCATGTTTCTCAGAGCCCAAAAGAATAAGAGGAATGGTGGTCTTGCCTCTGGTGGCGGGATTGAAGGACTTAATATCCGTCATAGAAATCAAGATTGCCCTGGATTTGATTCTCGAACAGCACTCCCTTGAAAAGCTGATTCTGTTTGTCGTGTCTATGAGACTGCTTTCTTTTGTTCTCAGTTATATCGAGTGCCAATATCAATGGAATCTGGTTCCTGTTGCCAATAGCCAAATTCGAAAGAAATGCAATCAGAAGGTGGCAAGATGGGTCAGCGGTCTTCCGCTTCTGGAAATCGGCGATTCCGATATGCTGAACAAAGTGGAACGAAGTGTTGTGGCATTGGGTGATAGAACAGGGGCCATTCTGGATAGTATTTGTACACTGATTGGGGGCCTGATCCGGTTGGTTTTAATCTGTGTTTTTGTTGGAAGCATTGATTGGACACTGATCGTGCTGGCGTTTTTATCTGCACTGATCAGTGGGATGATGAACTCAAGGAGTGCTGCTATCAACCGGAAAAAAACAGAAGAAGTAACGTTTGATAAGCGAAAAGCTGAGTATTTTAATCGCCTGTTCTTAATGCCTGAATATGCCTATGATATTAAGCACAGATCCGATGAAGGGTATCTTTTGAAAGAAGTGGATAAAAACTTCAGTAATATCGTTTGTAAACAGGATGCTTATAATAAAAAGAAAGCATTTGTTAACGTGGTAAAGGAATTTCAGCTGTATTTTCTTGTCTACGGAGTGGGTGCCTTAGTGCTCTTTACCAGGTATCAAGCGGGAATAGTGGGCATTTCGGCAGTGACGGCCGCCCTGTTCGGGGCGGTTCGAATCGCGAACGCAGCGGAAGAGGTATCCTTCTTTTGGTCTAAACTTCTGGAGGAGGCTCCCTTTTTGGAGGAAGGGCTGGACCTGATCGACAATTTCCAAATTCAAGGTCCCGATACGGAACGAAAACAGGCGGATGGAGATGTCGGTGGAAAAATCGAATTCAAGCATGTGGGGTTTTCATACACCGAAAACATTCCCGTTCTGAAAGATATATCCTTTTCTATCGAAAAGGGAGAAAAGATTGCTCTGGTCGGCGAGAATGGAGCAGGAAAAACGACCATTGTGCGTATGCTGCTGGGCTTAATCGAACCCCGGGAAGGTGAAGCGCGGATAGACGGAAGACTTATTTCAGAATATTCAAGGGGAGCGCTGCAAGAAATTATCGGCGCCGGGCTGCAGAAAAACGGTATATTCAGTTTTACCCTGGCACAAAATGTTATGGTTACATACGCACCGGATTCTTCTGAGCGCCATCATTTGATGGAGGTGCTGAGAAGCGTGGAGCTTACGGAAGCAGTCAACAGACTGCCGGCCGGGGAGGACACTTTCCTGGGAACGGAAATGGGTGAGCCGAACTCCGGTCTTTCCGGTGGACAATCAGAGAGGCTGTGCGTGGCCAGAGCAGTTTGCCGGAATCAGCCTATCCTGGTCCTTGATGAGCCCTCCGCCAATCTGGATGCTTTTGCTGAAGAGAAGCTGTTCCGGGATATGATGAAGGTCGGAAAAGATAAGACCATGATATTTATTACCCATCAACTGGCCTTTACCAGAGATGTGGACAGAATCCTTTTGGTTAAAGACGGTGTTATCAGTGAATGCGGAAGTCATGATGAGCTGATGAGCAAGGGAGGGGAGTATGCAAGTATGTTCCTGACCCAGAAAGGACTGTATACCGGAGAATGAAGGAAGCTTAGAGATGGATATAAATCTTTTCCGGCAGATTAAGCAGACAGGGTCTTTGAATTTCCCGGAGGTGGTTCAGTTTGAATTAACCAATCGCTGTCCGTTGCAGTGTCCTCAGTGTTATAAGGGAGATCAGGATGCACAAGAGATGGATCCGGAGACTTTCAGCAGGCTTTTAGACGAATGTTTGACAAAAGGGACGAGAAAAATCATCCTGAACGGGGGAGAGGTGTCTTTATATTCCTCTCTTGCCGGAATATTGAAAATAGTCAACAGTTATCCCTCGCTGTATGTGAATTGCTATACCAGTGGAATCGGATTCGAGACATCCTTTTTGAAAGGGTGGGATTTTTCGAATGATCATAAGCGCCTGTTTATCTCTCTTAACGGATCGGAGGAAAGAATTAACAGGTTATCCAGAGACGGTTATCACCACTCCCTCCATGCCATGAGTATTATGAGGCGAGAGAATCTTCCCTATGGAATCAACTGGGTCCTGAGGGGAGATAACATAGCTGATTTTCCTAACATGATTAAGCTCTGTACCGAATACAAAGCCAAATGGCTGTTTATCACCAGAAACAAAAAGACCGGCTCCGGACTAAACAGGGCAGATGTCTGTTCAGAACAGGATAAAAGATTGTTTTTGGATGTCTTATCCCGTGCCTGTGCAGCAAAGGACCCGGAAATCATAGTAGAATCCTGTTTCCCTGAGCTGAGGTATAGGATGGAGGGAAAGAAAGAAGGGCTGAACTTCTACAGTGGATGCGGCGCCGGCAGATATCTTTGCTGTATTACCGCAGAGGGGAAAATGATGCCCTGCACTCATCTGTACGAGCCGAGGGAATACGCATCAGTGGAGGCTTTCTGGAGGGAGCTGGTTCAGAAAAAAGTTACTCCTTCTGCAGATGATCGATGTCAGGATTGTAAGATAAAGAGCAAATGCAGACCATGTCCAGTGAGCGAAGAGAGCCGTGGGCAAGGGGGAAAAGTCTGCTGGTTCAAGGAGGAATAATTCTGTGCGTGTAGTAATGATTGACAGCGAAGTGGATCGGCACAATGCCTCCGTCATGAAGGATAATCCTGTGATTTTTGAATGGGATATCCGGCGTAAATGCCTGAAAACTCCCGGCAAAGGCAGGCGTGTGGTGACGCACAGGGTGCAGGAGGGCCATGGAACAGCCATCCATTCGATTATCAGGGAGTGCAGGGATATTGCGGAAATCATCATTGTATCGGTTCCGTATTTGGAAGAACAAATGAAGGAAGAGGATCTTCTGGCATGTATTCAGGCAGTAGAAGATGAAATCAGACCTGATTTTTACAATTTAAGTCTGGGGCTTGATGTGTGTGAGCAAGAGGATTCATTTCGTGCCCTGTGTGAGAGCATACGGCTGCGGGGAGGGGTAATACTGGCAGCCTTTGATAATGACGGAGCCTATGCATATCCGGCCTGTTTTGACAGCGTCATCGGTGTTTACGGCGCCGGAGACATAAGAAGGAAACAGGATTATAAGTATGTTCTGGATGACGAAGTCAATCTGTTGGCGTACGGAGGACGCCAGATTGTTGAATGGAGCGATCCTCCCAAAATGATAGTTGAGGGTAATAGCTTCGCCTGCGCGCATGCCACGGTGATAGCCGTCTCTCTGGCAGCAAAATACTGCAGTGACGGGCCGGTGAACCTCTTTAGAATAAAACAGGTTTTACAGGAACATGCGGATGAAACCGTCAGGTTTATTGATGAGAAACCGCAGATGACTGAAAAAGAAAGATGGAATAGTGAGACCGTAGAGAAGGTTGCCATCTTTCCGTTGAACAAAGAAATGCAGGTATTATGTGAAAACGATGATCTTTTGTCGTTTTCCATTGTGGACATCTATGATGTCCGTCAAAGCCTGCGCATTGGAAGGCGTGCTGAAGAGTATCTGCACCGCAGCATGAAGAATGAGCTATATATAGAGGATATCCGTCATATCCAATGGGATGAGTTTGACACATTGATTGTGGGTCATCTTAAGGAGCTGAGCCGAATATGCGGAAGAGATTTATGGTCAGAAATTGTACCGGAAGCGTTGAAGCGGGGCAAACGAGTGTTTTCCCTTGACAGTCCCCGCGCTGAGGCAGAAGGGAAGAAAGGGCTCTATTATCCCCGTGTTGAGGAAAAAGATGTGCCTGTAAACAAATTCGGCATGATGCATGTAGCAGGAAAGCCGGTGCTGGGTGTTTTCGGAACAGGCTCCGGCCAGGGGAAATTTACTCTTCAGTTGGCAATCAGAAGGGAAATGCTCCGCAGAGGATACCGTATTGGACAGATCGGGACAGAACCGACTTCCGAGCTTTTCGGAATAGATGAGGTGTTTCCCATAGGATATCAAGCCTCGGTCCGGACAAGGGATATGGATAATGTGCTCATATTGAACGAGATGGTGCATTCTCTGTGCCGGAAAGAGGTTGATATGATTATTGCGGGCTCACAATCCGGTACGGTGACATACAGCAATCAGAATTTTTCTCTATACAACATGATGCAGTATGAGTTTCTGCTTGGAACATGGCCGGATGCGGTGATTTTGTGTGTAAATCCTTATGATGATACAGAATTGATTCGGAGAACGATTTCTTTTATAGAGTCCTCTTGCCACGCAAAAGTAATTGGGATTAATCTTTTTCCCCTGTCTGTTCAGGAATCTCCCTTCTCCTATTCAAAGATTAAACTATCCATGGATGAGCTGGAAAATAAGAGAGAATTATTGAGCAGAGAGATAGGGCTTAAGATATTCATAGGTTATCTGCAGATTGAGAGAATAGTTGATCTGATAGAAGACTACTTCGGTGAGGAGGCTACATGAAGGAGGTCATTTGGGAGAATCTGTGCAAACCTAACATGAAAATTATCAGCTGCGTGGAATCCAGGCTTTTTGCCGCATTTCGCTACTACGTACCTAGGGTGTATTGGGAAGATTTCTATATGGTTCTTTCCCCTTTTGTACTAACTGAAGCGGAAGCGGATACGACTCTTGGACAAATCGATCCCTGGTTCGCACAGCCAATAGGACTCTTTGACGAGCAGGGTAATGCCACAATACTTGAAAACAATCTGCCGAGGTTCAATCATTTTCTAAGCATGTATGGCCTGGTTTGCAGAAGGGAATTGACAGAGGATAAGCAGCAGGAAAAGGAACGGTTTATAGAAAGTTATGTTTTGCAGCCGAAAGGAATCCTCGTGTCCGTCATTGACCGGGCCAGGCAGGATGATACAGAGCATATTTGTCATAGATATCACGCCTTTCTTGTTAAAGCAGTCAACCTTGGTGAAGGTCGGATGGTCTATCTGACAGATAGGGGAGAAGAAAGCGTTTCCATTACTGAATGGATCAGAATCAGTGTAGGGCTGTTTTATCAATTGGGGCCTAAAGATTCTATGGATAATAAACAAACAGAGGAGGATGTAACTCAGGATATTTCGGTAGGGTTTGACTTGGATAAATTTCAAATCAGCGTTGAGAATACTGCGGATTTCCTTCATGGAATCATTCAGCATTTGCGGATGAAGGATGATATAAGTACATGGCTGGATGGGACAATTTTAGCGCTTGCTTTTTCTGTAATTCCTTACTTTCGGATGATAAAAAAACGTACAAATGGAGAGAGAAAGTCAATAATCGAATCAACGATAAGCTCTTTGGAAATGCTTCGGCTTAAAGGAATGATTTTAAAACATTCTTTCGATAAAGATAGAGATGCTGATAGAATGTTGGATGCTGCAGAAAAACTTTTTAGTCTTCTTAGAAATGGATTAGATATAAAATAATACTTGTTTTAAATGTAATTTCCATTGACAGCAGGACTTCTCCTGCTATAATAGTTTATAGGAGGTGATATTATGAAGAACAAAAAAGTTGTTTGCGGCAGTTTGCTGTCTTTCGTGATGATGTTCCTTTTGTCTTTATCTGTGCTTGCAGGGGGATACTCATTTACTGGGACCACGTATTATGGAACGCTCAAGGGCCGTATGTCTCAGTCAGGAGTGTACCTTAATACAGTGACATCGGTGACACAGAATCAGTATGGCGGATATTTGCACACTATCGTACAGGTTACTGATGCTTATGATACGGTTATTTCCAATTCGCATTTTGTCAGCTCTGCAGGAGAATTATCCATGAGCAGAACTCTGCAAATGGTAACCATTATCAGAACGGTTGCCTATCCGAATGCTGCTTTTGCTACTCATGAAGTGCGGGGCGGTAGCCAGGTGGGAAATTGTGTATATACTGATATTGCAATTGATCCGACACCTTTTTATTAATAATTCGGGAGCCCTGCCCATGTGCAGGGCTTTGTATATCTTTAGGGAGCGATGCTATGAAGAGAGTGATATTGATCTCATTTATACTTGGTGTAATGATTACGTTAACTGCCTGTGCTGAGCAACAGATGAGATATGAAGATAATACAAATAATGAATTGAATGAAAATTTATTTGAGGTATCAATGGAGGATTATTCTCAGCCGGAAGTACAGAGTTATGAATCGGAGGAAAACTCTGATAATATCAGCAAGAAGACCAAAGAAGAATGGCAGGAAGCTATCCAATTGTTTCCTGGCAGTTCCTCTGTCGGTTTTTTCAATGAGATGAATGATGAAGAAGGAACGCCCTATTACATATACGACGGTAACGAGGCTGAAGTAAACCTTTATCTTAATGTTCAAAATAGGATGAATGCCCCGAGCAAAGACACTGTCAGCATTGGTATTATCCTGTATCTAGATGGACAAATACAGCCTTACCGTGTGGAAGAAGAGACGGAGTATTCATATATTCATACGTTTTATCCGGAAAGTAATGTCCCAATCACTGATCCACTTTATTTTATTCCCAGAACCGGCAGTGTCGGTGAGACACTGGAACTGGAGATTATGAGCATTACATGGCCTGATTATTGGATCGATGAATGCTTTTATGCATATGCCCTTACCGGAGGCACTACCGGAATGGGAGCGAATCTTGTTTTCAATGCAGATCCTCCTGCGCTTGATATGCCATCGGTTATGGATCGTGTAAAGACTGTATCCATTAGTGTTCAAGAACTTAGCACTACAGAAATCGAAGGGTGGACAGCGGAGGACTTAAGAAGCAAAATTGAGTTTCATACAAGTTTTGCTGAAGTACAGGATGGAAGCTATGTGTATGGATTCAATGAAGAAAGGGAAAACATGTTTCATTATGAGATTTGGGGAAATCCTGTCGGAGAATACGGGCTGGTGCTGTTCGTAAATAATCTCCCTGCATCTGTACAGCCGGAGGATCTGATCTACATACAGACAGAGGAAGGCAAGAAGACCTGTATTGACATAGAACTGGATTTGTCTGACTTTGACGGCGAAATGACGATCTACCCTGTGCTGGTCAGCAGAAACTACTTTAGGTACGGGTTTGGAAACGGAGCAAGTGAGATATTCATGGAATTGAGACCGCCATATTATATCTCCGATCAGCCTGACTTCTTCACTCTGATGGGATGGGAAGAGGAGTACTGATATAGGGAGCGTGGAAGGCATATGAAGGTTTCACTCAGCAACATTTCTAAGAAATACGGAAGTAAAGTAGTGCTGGACGATGTATCACTGGAGCTGAAGGAGGGAGTTCACGGGCTACTGGGAACTAATGGAGCAGGGAAGACGACACTCATTAATATCCTAATGGGCGTTACCTCCAAAAATCGGGGGAGGATATGCATTGACGGACAGGATATAAAGGACATGGGAAGGAGCTTTCTTTCCTGTGTAGGGTATTTGCCGCAAGCTCCTTTGTTTTATAAGGATTTTACGGTTGCAGAATTTCTCCGATATATGGGAGCTCTGAAGGGGATGGATAAGGATGTGTGTGAAAAAAGAATCCCGGAGCTTTTGGAAATTGTTAATCTGATTCCTGATGCCGGGAAGAAGATCGGCGCGTTATCCGGTGGAATGAGACAAAGAGTAGGCATCGCCCAGGCTGTTTTGAATGACCCCGGTATCCTGATTTTGGATGAACCGACGGCAGGCCTTGACCCGAGAGAAAGAATTCGTTTCAGGAATCTGATTACCCAGTTTTCTGAAGGAAAAGTCGTGGTGTTGGCAACACATATTGTTTCTGATGTGGAATACATTGCAAATAATATTATTCTGTTACATGAAGGCAAACTGGTGAAAACCGGTGATCCCAAACAACTGGAAGATGAAATGGATGGAAGAGTTTGGGAGTTATCCTTGAATGATTCTGATGTTCCTGTTGCTCTTTTGCATAACACCATCAGTAATGTGACCAGGCAGGAGACGGGGATCCGCATGCGGATCGTTTCGGAAACCAGACCCCATGAGGCAGCTGTCAAGGTAAAGCCGAATATGGATGAGGTTTTTCTCTATCATTGCGGGGAGGATCCGGCATGAACACCGGAAAGATATACAGGCAGCTTTTATTCTATGAAGTAAAGAAATGCCTGCGGACCCCCTGGCTGCCTGTTTTTGTGGTTTTTCTTCTGCTGCTGAATGGGTGGAAGCTTAACCAAAGCTACCGTAAGGCTATGAGTATTCGGGAAGAGAGCGAAGAGCTTTATGAAGATTTTTACAGTCAGTGGAAAGGAACCATTACGGAAGAAAATGTCCGTGAATTGATGAAAATCTATGCTCCGCTGAAAAAGAACGCAGAGCGTATGGCGCTTTCTTCTCAGGGCGGATCCGGTACATATACAAGCACAGAGAGACAGGATTACATGTTTTTTGCCAGCCAGTTTGCAGAGGAGATGGAGTACGATTATCTGTACAGCAATCAGGCGGTGCGGACGGCGAATAATGCATATTCTCTCGTAATGCTGTTTCGGGAAACCGGGAATTCCTATGAAGTAAGAAAGAATACTTTGATCTATCGACAATTTGCCGAACGCAGTATACCGGGATTTTCTGATACAAAATACCTGGAAGTATGGTTTCAACATGATTATTCTTCTCTTCTGATTGTTCTTCTTTGTGTTTTCTGTCTCTCCGGCATGTTTGTGGAGGAAAAGGAAAGCCAAATGTTCATGCTCCTTCGGACAACGCCCGGAGGGAACAAAACGACCTATTTGGCCAAGATGACGGTCTGCTTTGCGTTCATTCTGGTTATCAGCTTTATATTCTATTTTGAGGATATTTGCATTTTACAGGGATTGTCGGGCCATGCTGACGCCTTATCTTCTCCTGTTTATGCCCTGCGGCCCATGGAGTCAGGAGCGTTTAGCATGAGCATGCTGTCCTTCATTGTCTGGTCCTACGGCGTACGACTATTGGGTCTGATGTGCATTGGCAGCACCGTATTGTTGATTTCCTGCCTCTGTACAAGAACCTTATCTGTTTTCGCCATCAGCACGGCTATCCTTTTGGCTATGTCCTATATGCAGGCGGCCCTCAGACAATGGTATGTCATCAATCTGGCAAATCCCATGGAGCTTTTGATGATTCGCAGGGCAGCATCTGTCTGTGAATATGTGAATTTTCTTGGCTATCCGATGCTGAAAACCACCGGTGTGATTATAGGCGGAGTCATGTATCTGCTGCTGATGCAGCTTTTAGTTTATCGCACAAACCCGGGGCATCTATTAAAGAGGTGAGTTCATGGTCTGGTTTGAAATCAAAAAGATGCTGGTTTACAGAAAGTCCTACTGGATCCTGATTACACTGTTGATCATTGAATGCATACAGATTCTGGGATTCACCCGCCCCTATGATGCCGTCCTGGAGAAAAACCGGAACATATATGAAGAAGCTCTGTCAAAGGTGGAAGGAGAGCTTACGGAAGATAAACGGGATTATCTGGAGACGGAAATGAGGTACCTCAACGACGTCCATATGAAAATGGCTGATCTCCAGATGAGTTATTACAGAGGTGAAACGGAGGAAGAGGATTTCAGAGAAGAGTTTTCGTCATTATCGGAAGTGGATGAGCGCTATGTGGGTTTTACAAAGCTGTACAATCAATATATATTTGTTCGAGAAGACGCAAACCGCAGTTTTCTGTACACCGGAGGATGGGAGGCTTTGCTGAATGATCCGAAGGTGGACCTTCTTCTGACTCTGGCGCTGATTCTGGTCTTAAGCTCTGTATTCAGTGAAGAGTATGCAACCGGCATGAACTGCCTGCTTTGTGCCCAGCCTGTTGGACCGGATAGGACTGTGAGAATCAAGGCAGCCATATCCATGGGGCTGGCGGCGCTTCTGTGCCTTCTGGCAGAGGCAATTCGCCTTGGCTACTGCGCCGGGGCTTTTGGCTTATCCGGGGGAGAATACCGGTTATGCTCTCTGGTATCCTTCGGCAATGAGACCAAGGAGCTGACCCTGTGGCAGGGGTTCTTCCTGCAATTGATTCTCAAAATTCTGGGATACATGGAAACCGCGTGCATCATTCTCTTTCTTTCGGTTTGGATGAAGAAATACTCATTGGTCATCATGACAGGTATTGTGCTGCTGATACTTCCTCCATTGACATGGCAGGATCCCTTTACATTTCGGGGTATTCCCATGCCCTGGTCTCTTTGCGCGGGAAATGTTTATCTTTTCGGGGGAGAGGGCGAGCTGTCTCTTCTTCAAATAGCACTGGTCATGGCAGAAGCAGTTGTCATGATGGGCCTGATTCTCTTTTTTCTTCATAGGAAAAACAGAAATTTTCACGGCAGCAAGGGATTAAAGTTTGCAGCATGTTTGCTGTTGATGCTTTTCGCCACCGGCTGCGGAAGGGAGGAAACAACAGTATATTATAATTCCGACGGTGCTTCTTTTGCGGAGGCGGATTCCTATATGGCGGTCATGTATTCGGATACCGGGTACCTTATTCAAAAGGATGACGGGAAAATATCCGATTTTCCCCTTAATGCAAGAACAGGGGAAAATGTTTTTTCAAAATCCGGCTTTTTTCTGGCGGGAGAGGAATGTTTCTATATTCAGAGCAGTGCCATTTATGAAAACTCCGGAATGCCTATGGTCAGAAATGACGTTTGTCTGATGAAGATTAACCTTCGCACGCTGCAAACAGAAGAGGTATTCCGTTGGAATCAGGAGACCGGGTGGCTGTTTGGACTGATAGACCGTAATGCGCAAACAGACATGAATGGGATGTGGATACAAAAGTTCTTTATACACCGGCAGTATATGTATTTTCTGAGGGGAGACGGAAGCGGAGAAATTGACCGGATGAATCTGCTGACAGGAGAGAGTGAGGTGTTTCTGAATAAGGACATTATCCGTTTCTCCTATGATGGAAAGAGCTTTTATTATACAGATGATTTCGGACGGTTGGTAATTTATGATCTGGATAGGGACAGGGAAGAGACCTTGGAGACGGTTGTTGCGGAGAATTTTACTTTAGCACCGGAGGGAATTTACTTTTCCAACATGAGAGACGGAAAGAAACTGTACCTGTATTCGTACGATTCAGGAGAAGTTTCCAAGGTATGTGAGGAGACTGTTTTCAGGGTCTATACAGACGAATCGAATGTTTGGTTTCAAACCGTTTCCGGAGTCTGCGGCAGAATGAACCGAGCTTCCGGTGAGATTGAGTTCTTTGAGGCTCCCGGTTTTATTCTGGCCTTTTCCAAAGATGGTGATTATATCTATTTCATCGATGAAGCGGAATGGGTGATCTACGCCATGGATAAGAGTACGCTGGAGGTTTGCGGCAAATTTGAGGTTGAAAGCCCCTATTAAATTACCTATAGTCGGGCCTTCCTCAAGGAACCGTACTAAGCTGTCTCCGCCTATTCTGTTGTCATAGGTCTAAACATAGCTGACTATGAGCAAA
This sequence comes from Lachnospiraceae bacterium, assembly GCA_021442595.1. Lineage (GTDB taxonomy): Bacteria > Bacillota > Clostridia > Lachnospirales > Bianqueaceae > RUG760. Next base: position 21,927 of record JABUST010000147.1, read on the forward strand.
GAAAAAGCCCATTATGATGTGTATTTTTTCCTGTATTCCAAAGGTGTCAGACCGGTTTCCTTCTTGAACACATTTTGAAAGTGACTCTGGGAGGAAAAGCCCAGAGCTTGGGCGATGGAGCTGAGTGAATTCCGGCTTACCGTCAGAAGCCGTTTGGCTTCGTCTATGCGCAGCTTTGTGATGTAAGCACCGGGCCCGATCCCGGTGCTTTTTTTAAATGCGGAAATGAAATAGCTCCGGTTCATGCCCGCAAGGTCCGCCAGCTCCTGTACTGTAATCCTGCGGCTGAGATGCTGCAGACAGTATCCGCGGATATCCCGAATCAGGCGATGGGAATGTTCTCCCATGCTGGAGACAGCCACCCTTTCTGCAAAATCAAGAACCATTTTAAACATGAGCTGTGAAACGGAAGCGGGATGATCCAAAAGCTCGGACTGCTGAATATAGATATCAGACAGAGAGTAGGCGGTCTCCCGGTCCAACCCGCCCCGGATGGCGGCTCGGGAGACCAGCGTGGCAGAACAAACCATCAGGTTTTTCTGCTGGCGAAGGGAATCCCGGGCCATGGTGCCGGCCCTTCCGACGGGAGGCTGCGCGAATAACTGTTTCAGTTCAGCGCATCTTCCGTGCTCTACCAGGGACAGCATCAGCTGTTCATAATCATAGGTGTTATGGGGGAACTCCGCCTCTGCGACTTCTTCTGCCAGGGGGAGAAGTTTACCCGGGTCCATACGGACTGCGTGCTCCGCCATGATCAGATCGGCCACATCCCGCTTGCTTCCATTCAGAAAATAGTCAAAGGTGCAGAGGATCTGCAGAAAGTTTCGCAGCGGATAGGA
>JABUST010000146.1 GCA_021442595.1 Lachnospiraceae bacterium
GCCGGATACCGGATTCTCCATATCCTCGTCCATGCCTATGTTGACCAGGATCCTCTTCATATCCTCCGGCAGAGGAGCCTCCGCCAGGAAGGGCTCCCCCGTGAAAGGGTGGATGCCGCTGACACGAAAGCTGTGGAGCAGGGTCCTGTCAGCTCCCGGGATGGGACCCCGGCCGTAGAGACCGTCCCCCAGAAGAGGGTGACCCATAAGGCTCATATGAGCCCGGATCTGGTGCATGCGCCCGGTCTGCAGCCTAAGCTTCAGCAGCGTCACCGGATTTCCCCGGTAGATCCCTGTTCCCAGGGCGGTCCACTCCGTCACCGAGGGCAGCACCTGTCCTTCATCTTGAGGAGCTGTTCTTTCTGTCTCTTCCCTGCTTTGCTTCTGCGGACAGTTCCGGATATTGCTCGTATCCTGAGAGCCGGTATCCATAAGCCCTTCTGCGCTTTCCATGAGGCTTAGGGCTTTGCCGGCCGCCCCCACTTTATCCCGGCTCTTCCGGCGTATCAGAGGGATGCGGCAAACACCGCTGTCTTCCATTTCCCCCTCTACCAGAGCCAGGTACTCTCTGGTGAGGATCTTCTCTCTTCGCTGCTGTTCCAGCCGCTGGGCTCCCACCTGGTTTCTTGCTCCCAGAATGACCCCGGAGGTTTCCTTATCCAGCCTTCCGATGAGCCGGACAGGTTCCCGGTAGATCGCTGCCAGTCTGTTGACCAGGGTGTCCGTGAAGTGGCCCCCTGCCGGGTGACACACCAGTCCCGCCGGCTTGTTCATAGCCACCAGGTCTTCATCCTGCCAGAGGATAGGCAAATCTCCCTCGGCCGCCTCCACCGTGGGCTCCGAATCCGGAAACAGCACGGTGACCACGTCACCATCTACCAGAGGTGTGGCGGTGGTGACATAGCATTCTCCTCCGCGGCAAAGGTCCTCGGGCCTCTTCACCTTCTTGCTGCCGTTGATCAGGAGACCATCCCCGGTGTACTTGATGCTGCGGATCTGCCGGGTGGTGAGTCCCAGCTCCTTGCGAAGGATGTCCTTCATAAGCCTCCCCCGGTCTTCGAAGGAAGCGGTATAGGTCATGATTTTCTTCATGTCTGTCATTATACAGCAAATGCCCCGGATGGATTCCGGGGCATGAGAATTCATGGGAGTTTATTTTCAGCTGCGGAGCAGACTCCGGCCACTGCCCGGGTCTCCGGTTGGAGGGACGATGGACATGCAGCGGCTTCCTCTCCGTTAAGGGAATTCTTCAGAGATATCCAAAGAGCTGCGTAGAAACGGATATACAGCAGCAGGGTCAGCAGCATGACACCGCAGCACACCCCCACAATGAGATCCCGGTAGCCTTCCGGCAGGGAGGGGTGAACCAGTATGGCTATGAGAGCTGCATCCGTGATGACGCAGCACACCTTTCCGTACCATTCGGAGCGCTTAGGGTAGGACTCGTATTTCAGGGCGGTATGGGTGCCGGCAAAGAGCATGAAGCCCTCCTTTACGATCATTAACCCCAGCATGATCCAGAGCTCCGGGTAAGTGATAAGCAGACAGATCACAATAACTCCCTGGGTTAGCTTGTCCGCAAAGGGATCCAGCACGATTCCCAGCTGGGTGACCTGATTCAGTTTTCTGGCAAGCTTTCCGTCGATCAGGTCCGTGAACATGCCGCTGCCAAGCACTATCAGGGATACCGCCAGGTGTCCCTTCAGATATAAAACCGCAAAGACAGGAATGCAGAGTATCCTGTAAAAGGTCAGCATGTTGGGAATCGTCAGCAGCTCTTCCCTGGTGATTTTATACATCGCTTCAAACTCCTTAAAGTTTCGTCAAAACGAAACGCAAAAACAATTATAGCATGAAACCCGTAGAATTTTAGGAGTGATGTGTGAATTTCATCTAAACTTAATAGGCAGAGGGTGATATAATTCCTATATGCTTGCAATGGTCACCTCAAGGACCGCACTGCAGAAAACGCACTGTATAAATAAACATCAAACCCGCACCGCCGGAAATGCATTGTGAAAATATACAGCAGACCCGCACTGCCAAACTGCACCGCCCCACTGCAGGTATGCCCAAAAAACACATCAGGAGGAATTTATGTATGTCATATAAAATCATGACCTTCAACATCCAGCACGGAGTGGACTATAATAAACGGCTGGCCGCCGGAAAAGCGCTGAAGTTCGACCTGGCCGCCCTCACCCCGGAACAGATGGAGGAATTCAAGAAGCAAAAGCCCCACAAGGAGGATCCTTCCTTCATCGATCTGGAACAGGTGGGCAGAACCATTGCACAGCAGGGTCCTGTTTTCTGCGCTCTGAACGAGGTCCGCAATGCCTCCCATGACGAGTGCTATACCGATCAGGCCCGGGCCATCGCCGCCGCTGCCGGCATGCCCTATTTTTATTTTGCGGAGGCCATCTATCTGGGAGGCAAAGGTCCCTACGGAAATGCCCTCGTATCTGCCTGGCCCATCCTTTCCGCCGAGACCGTAAAGATCCCGGACCCCGAAGTGAAAGATGAACCTGCCTATTATGAGACCCGCTGCCTGCTGAAGGCCACCCTGGAAACTCCCGAAGGCGGGAAGCTGAATGTCATGGTGACCCACATGGGTCTGGCTAAGGCCGAAGCCCGAAATGCCGTCGCCACTGTCCTTGCCAATTTGGATCCCGATATCCCCACCATCCTCATGGGAGATTTCAATCTGGAACCGGATCATGAGATCCTGGCTCCCATTCATGAAACCTTCCGCAGCGTCGGAGACCTGCTCCCTGCAGGCACCAAAACCTATCCCTCCGACGCCCCCGACATCAAGATCGATTACATCTTTGCCCATGGCAATGTGCGATTTGTCAGCGCCGAGGTGCCTGCTGTCATCGTCAGCGACCATCTGCCCCACACGGCAGTCATTGAGCTTGGCTGAACTTAACGAAGGAGATCATAAACATGGACCTTAAAGGAAGAAGTTTTCTCACCCTGCTGGATTTTACATCCGAAGAGATCGAAGGGCTGCTGGATCTGGCCGCTGAGTTGAAAGCCCGGAAAAAGGCAGGCATTCCCCACCGCCTGAAAGAGGGCAAGAACATTGCTCTGATCTTTGAAAAGACCAGCACCCGCACCCGCTGCGCCTTCGAGGTAGCTGCCGCAGATCTGGGCATGCACCCCGTCTATCTGGACCCCAAGAGCTCTCAGATCGGCAAGAAAGAGAGCATTCCCGATACCGCCAGAGTTCTGGGCCGTATGTTTGACGGCATTGAATACCGGGGCTTCGGTCAGGAAATCGTGGAAGCTTTGGCTAAATATTCCGGTGTTCCCGTTTGGAACGGACTTACCAACGAATACCATCCCACCCAGATCCTGGCAGATTTCCTCACCATCAAGGAGCATTTCGGTTCTCTGAAGGGACGCCGCTTCGTGTACATGGGGGATGCCCGATACAACATGGGCAATTCCCTTATGATCGGCTGCGCCCGCATGGGTCTGCACTTTACTGCCTGCGCCCCGGAAAAATACTTCCCGGATCCGGCCCTCATTGAAAAGTGCCGGGCCATCGCCGAAAAGACCGGCGCCACCCTGGAGTTCATCACCGATCCCGTCAGGGCCACCAAAAACGCCGATGTGATCTATACCGACGTATGGGTCTCCATGGGGGAGCCTGCAGAGATCTGGGAAGAGCGCATCCGTGACCTGGAACCCTACAGCGTGACCAAAGAGCTCATGGACAATGCCGGCCCCCAGTGTCGTTTCATGCACTGCCTGCCCGCCTTCCATGACCTGGGCACTGAGATCGGCCGGGAAGTCTACGAAAAATTCGGAAAGACCTCTCTGGAGGTAACGGACGAAGTCTTCGAAGGTCCCCAATCCATCGTTTTTGACGAGGCAGAAAACCGGATGCATACCATAAAGGCAGTTATGGCCGCAACGCTGTAAACAAAGGGGCCTTTCCGCTGCGAATTTGTTCTAACAAAATGCCGTGCTTGATTGCACGGCATTTTCTCTCTGTATATTTTCACTGCAGTTTTGCAGTGAAAAAGAAAAGCCGAAGATATTCGCCTTCGGCTTTTTTTGATGGGATCAATAAGCGGTTCCGCTGGCAGTAATCTGGTTCAGCTCTACGCCGCTGTATGTGCCCCTGAAGTCCCAGGTCACACTGATATCCACGCTGCCGGACCCCACATCAAAGACGTAGGTGGCCATTTCCGTGTAGTTCAGGTCATCTCCGTGGTATTCCACAGAAGGACTGTCATAGGTGTAGCTGGAGCCGTTCACCAGGATATGAATGCCATCATAACGGGAACTGGCTTCGACCTCATAGGATACACAGTAGAGGGTGATCTTCAGCTTTCTCTGGCTGCCCTCATAGTAGGTGCTCCACTCCACCAGGGTGTTCAGACCGGTTCCGGTATAAGAATCAAAGGAACCGCTGTTGGAGCCGCCGGAAGTGGGTGTCTCCTCTTTGGAGCTCTCTTCGGATTCTTCTTCCTCAGAGGATTCCTCCGAGGATTCCTCGCTGCTCTCTTCCTCCTCGGAGGATTCGGGCCTGGAGCTTTCTTCCTTCTTGGAACTCTCCTGAGAGGATTCGGGAACGGAAGAAGATACTTCCGAAATGGGATCCACTGTCTGGCTGGAGATCACACTGCTGCTGTTCTCCTTATTCTTACTGCCGCTGCCGGCCTTGACCACTACCACGATCAAAACCACCAGCAGGACCACAATGGCAGCTGCCATGCCAAGGAGCAGGTAGATCCATTTCGTACTGGACGATTTTTTGTAACTCATTGTTTATACCTCCTGTCAGGAAGTCCGTCAGTTCAGGACCGCAATGATCTCCACTTCCACCAGGACATTCTTCGGCAGGGCAGAGACCTCTACGCAGCTGCGGGCAGGCTTTGATGTAAAGTATTCCCCGTAGATCGTATTGAAGACTGCAAAATCAGCGATGTTCTTGAGAAAACAGGTGGTCTTTACCACATTCTCCGGACCGCAGCCCACTGCCTTCAGCAGGCCGTCTATATTTTTCAGGATCTGCTGTGTCTGGGCAGTAATGTCTTCTCCCACCACATTTCCGGTAACGGGATCCAGAGGAATCTGCCCGGAGGCAAACATCAGGTTTCCCACCACCTTGGCCTGAGAATAGGGGCCAATGGCAGCAGGAGCGTTGGGTGTGGAAATGGTATTCATAGGATACCTCCTTACATGAATCGCCCTCCGGGCCGGGCCCTTCAGGCAGTCATCGGGCACGGCATACAGCGCGCCCAAAGAAATCACGCTGCATTATACCACAAACCGCATAAAAAGTATATTCTTCAGATTCTGCCCCTCTCCTTCAGGAAGGCAACGGAGGTTTTCAGGGCCTCAATGGTCTTGGTCTCCAGGACCACCCTGCACCGGTCTTTTTCCGCCAGGTTCAGATAATATTCCAGATCGATCTGTCCGTCTCCCAGGGCCAGATGGGGGTTGGTGCCCACCGCGTCATGCATATGCATGTGGCTCAGCCGGGGCTCCCGCTCCAGGATGACAGGCAGATCCTGTCCCTTGATGGCATGGTCATGACCGATGTCCACCGTAAGACCGAAGACCGGGCTTTCCAAAAGAAGGTCCAGGGCGTGGAGCAGGAAGGGCTCCTGATATCCGTCGGTATTTTCTACGCAGATGCGCACCGGGCTGTCTCCGATGGCTTCCTCCGCCAGGTCTCTGAACCGCCTCATCTTCTCCAGATACAGGTCTTCATTTTCTCCGTAGATAAACACCCTCTTGTGAGGCAGCGTTACATAGATCCCCCGGAGCAGATGCATGTTAAGGGTGGGAATTCCGGCCTTCACTGCCAGGGAAATGGTCTCCAGGATATTGTCCAGGTAGACCCGGGCGATGCGGTCATTCACATTGGCGGGGTCGAAGGCCTCATCCACGTGGATGGTAAAAAAGATGCCGTACTTGCTGCTTAACCGCTCCAGCTCCTCGCTGTCCAGGCGCTCCGCCTGAAACAGGGGGAAGCTCATGTTGATCTCAATAAATTTCAGCCCCAGAGACGCGCAGAGCGCACAGTGCTCCTCCAGGGTATTCAGTTCTATAAGGGCGGGCATACCGAAGGTGATCATGAAATGAATATTACCTCAACACAGGGACACTTTGTCCTACGGGAGCCGACTGCTCCCAAAGACACATTATACCCCTTCTTCTCTCCTTGTGCATCCCTTCTGCGGAGACTATAATGGAAAGAAAGAATCCTGTCACGGCCCTTGGGCGGCGCAGAAAGGAACCACACATATGAAAACATTTAACCCCGAAAAGGCAGCCCTTGGCTGCATCCAATGGATCCGTCAGTTTTTTGAGGAAAACGGTCCCGGCTGCAATGCCGTCATCGGCATTTCCGGAGGCAAGGACAGCTCCATCATCTGCGGTCTGCTGGTGAAGGCTCTGGGAAGGGACCGGGTCATCGGCGTCCTGATGCCCAATGGTATTCAGCCGGATATCCAGGTGGCCAGAGATGTAGTGGAATTCTTCGGCGTACGTTCCTATGAAGTCAACATCCATGAAGCGGTGGAAGGCATCAAGCAGGCCCTTCCCTTTGAACTCTCTGACCAGGCCCGCATCAATCTGTCTCCCCGCATCCGCATGTCCACCCTTTATGCCGTCTCCCAGTGCTTCAACGGCCGGGTGGTGAACACCTGCAACCTTTCCGAGGACTGGGTGGGCTACTCCACCCGTTACGGCGATGCCGCCGGAGATTTCAGCCCCTGCAGCCATCTGACGGTTCAGGAGATGCTGCAGATCGGCGAGTGGCTGGGTATACCGGACTACATCGTCCACAAGGCCCCTTCCGATGGGCTGACGGGAAAAACCGACGAGGATAACCTGGGCTTCACCTATGCCACTTTGGACCGGTACATCCGCACCGGCCTTATTGATAACCCGGCAGATAAAGAAAATATCGACCGGCGTCACCGCATGAATCTATTTAAATTGCAGCTCATGCCCGCTTACGAGCCCGGGGATGAGATCTGGGACTGAACCCGAGGAGGAAGTCATGGAGCCGCTGATCCATTCTCTGCTTGAGACCGATCTTTACAAATTCAGCATGGGGCAGGCCATCTACCACATGTTTTCTCCCTATAAGACCACCTGGTCCTTCAAATGCCGCAACACGGATGTGTTCTTCACCCCGGAGATGGTGGAGGAGATCACCCGGCAGATTCGGCACTTCTGCTCCCTGCGCTTCACGGAGGATGAACTGGATTATCTTCATTCCATCCGCTGGATCAAGGGCTCCTATGTGGATTTCCTCCGGATCTGGCATCCCCGCTTTGAGGATTTCATCATCGGCACCGATGCCCCCTGCGGCCTGACCATAGAAACCAGGGGCACCTGGCTCAACACATCCATGTATGAGATTCCCACTTTGGCCATTGTGAATGAGGTCTACTTCCGGATGCGTCACGATTATCCGGCACTTTTGGAGAGCTTCAGCCGCCGGCTGGAGGACAAAGTGGATAAACTGGTCTCCGGCGAGTATGCTCTGGGTTCCTTCAGTGAATTCGGTCTTCGCCGCCGCCTCAGTGCCGAAGCCGAGGATCTGGCAGTTAAAACTCTGTCGGAGCATAAGTATCCTTCCTCGGTCTTCGTGGGTACTTCCAACGTGTATCTGGCTAAAAAATACGATCTGACGCCTGTGGGCACCATGGCCCATGAGTGGATCATGTGCATCGGTCAGGGAAATCACAAACACAATCCCGCCTACAGCAACTGGTTTGCTCTGGAGGCCTGGACCCGGGAATACGGCATTCTGAACGGAACCGCTCTTACGGATACCATCACCACCGACTGCTTCCTCCGGGATTTCCAGCTTACCTATGCCACCCTGTTTTCCGGTGTGCGGCATGACAGCTCCGATCCTATTGCCTGGGGTGAGAAGATGCTGGCTCACTATGCCAGGCTGGGTATTGACGCCGCCTCCAAGACCCTTCTGTTCTCCGACAGTCTGAACTTCGAGAAGGCTTCCGCCATCTACAAGCATTTCAAAGGCCGGGCCAAGGTGGCTTTCGGCATCGGCACCTACCTTTCCAATGACACGGATGTAGCTCCTCTGAACATTGTCATGAAGACCACTGCCTGCAACGGCATCGATGTGGCCAAGATCAGTGACACGGAGGGTAAGGGCATGTGCAAAAGTGAGGAATATGTCCACTATCTGCAGCGCTGCATCGACTGGAGAATGTCCCACAATGACTAAAAAAGCCGTTCTCCTTTTCGGAGGCTTTAATCCCTTTACCAATGCCCATCTCCACATAGGCAGGCTGGCAAAGGAGAACTTTCCGGATCACGAGATCATCTATATTCCCGCTAAAATGGCCTACTTCCAAAGGTGGAAGCATGCGGAAGGAAAGGATATCCTTCCGGAGGAGCTGCGCCTGAATATGATCCGGGTGAGTGTGGAAACAGAGCCGGACTTCCGGGTCTGCGACGCCGAGCTGAACGGGCTTTCCACCGGCCGAACCTGGAATACCCTGGAGTACCTCAGGCAGCAGGAGGACTACGGGGAACTGGTGCTCTGCATGGGTACGGACAAGGTCCCTGAGCTGGAGACCTGGGAAAAGGGACATCAGCTTATCGAGGAAAACCGTTTCTTCATCATTACCCGGGGCGAGCGTCTGGCAGACCGGATGACTCCCTTTACACTGGAACACAGAGATCACTTCGTCGAGATTGAAAACACTCTTTACGCCGACTATTCTGCCACCCGGGTCCGCCGGGCCATGTGGGAAGGGGACAGAGATTATATCAACCGGACTGTTCCCGCCCCTGCTGCTGCCCTGCTGCTGGCACACATGGACAGAACGCAGAGCGGGGAGCAGTGATGACGCTTTCTCAGAACGATTCCCGGGTGCTCCTTGACAAGGGTACCCCTGAGGAGTATTCTCAAATCAGACATTACACCCATAACTTCTGCTATCAACTACAGAAAGGGGGGATCCTATGTACCGAATTCTGGAACTGAATCCTCAACTGAAGCCCTTCGCCGGAGACATCGATCTGCGAATGGGGCTTTACCATAATGTGAAGGGACGCATTTTGAGCCCCGGACAGACCCTGAAGGATTTTGCCAATGCCCATGAGTATTACGGTTTCCACCATCTGGAGGGCGCCTGGGTCTACCGGGAGTGGGCCCCCTCTGCCTATCAGCTGTATCTGACCGGTGAATTTAACGGTTGGAACCGCACTTCCCATCCTCTGAAGAATCTGGGGAACGGAAGCTGGGAATTGTATCTGGAGGGAGATGACGCTCTCTGGGAGGGCTGCAGGGTCCTGACCGTGGTAGACGCCAACATGACCCGCACCGACCATATTCCTCTGTTTGCCCGGCGGGTGGTCCAGGACCCCAAAACCGTCAGCTTCACCGCCGAGGTCACGGATGACCGGAAAGTCTTCCCCTGGACAGACGGAGACTTCAAGGCCCCCAAGGACCTGTTTATCTACGAGGCCCATGTGGGCATGGCCCAGGAGGAGGGCAAGGTAGGTACCTACCGGGAGTTTGCCGACAAGGTCCTGCCCCGGATTCAAAAGGCAGGCTACACCACCGTTCAGCTCATGGCCATCATGGAACATCCCTACTACGGCAGCTTCGGTTATCAGGTGGCCAACTTCTTTGCCGCCTCCAGCTGGTTCGGCCGTCCCGAGGATCTGAAATATCTGGTGAACACCGCCCACAGCATGGGCATCCGGGTGCTGCTGGATGTGGTCCACTCCCACGCAGTCAAGAACACCACGGAAGGCATCAATATGTTTGACGGCACCACCTGGCAGTTCTTCCATGACGGTCCCAAGGGTGATCACCCCGCCTGGGGCACCAAGTGCTTTGACTACGGCAAGACCGGTGTCCTCCACTTCCTGCTGAGCAACCTGAAATTCTGGCTGACGGAATATCACTTTGACGGCTTCCGCTTCGACGGTGTCACCTCCATGCTGTACCATGACCATGGTCTGGGCACGGATTTCAACACCAACGACAAGTATTTTTCCTACAATACTCACACAGATGCCGTGGCTTACCTGCAGCTGGCCAATGAGCTCATCCGCCAGGTGGATCCCGACGCCATCACCATCGCTGAGGATATGTCCGGCATGCCCGGCATGTGCCTTCCCATCGATGACGGAGGTCTGGGCTTCGACTACCGCCTGGGCATGGGTCTGCCGGACATGTGGATCCGCACCGTCAAGGAAAAGAAGGACGAAGACTGGGACATCTTCCGCATGTGGTGCGACATGTGTATGCGCCGTCCGGGAGAAGGAACCGTAGCCTACGTGGAGAGCCACGACCAGGCTCTGGTGGGAGACAAGACCATGATCTTCCGCCTGGCAGACGCCGCCATGTACACCGATATGGATAAGATCTGCCACACACAGACCATCGACAGAGCCATTGCCCTGCATAAGATGATCCGCCTGTTTACCCTGGCAGGAGGCGGCGAAGCCTATCTGAACTTCATGGGCAACGAATTCGGTCATCCCGAATGGATTGACTTCCCCAGAGAAGGCAACGGATGGAGCTTCCATTACTGCCGCCGTCAGTGGAGCCTTCGGGACAACGGTTTCCTGAAATACCAGTGGCTGGCAGACTTTGATGAGGATATGATCCGGCTGGCCAAAGAAAATACCATCTTCGACATGCGCTTCGGAGACCTGCGCCTGTCGGAGCCGGACAAACAGATCCTGGTGTTCTACCGCAGCGGGCTTATGTTTGCCTTCAACTTCAACCCCGTGGAATCCTATACGAACGTGAAGGTTCCTCTGCCTCACTTTGCAGATTACACCGCTGTCATGAGTACCGACGACCTGAAATACGGCGGCCAGGACCGGGTGACCCATACGGAATATCCCTCCACGGCCGATGTGAAAGGCAACTCTTCCATTAACCTTTATCTTCCTGCACGGACTGCCGTTGTCCTGAAGGAAGGCCCTGAAAAGCCCGGTTATTTATCAATATGCGGCGTCAGCCGCGCGGAAACCCCGCAGAAAGGATGAACCTATGTCAAACTTTGACTCCCCAAGAAGAAGCGTTGCCTTCATCGGTTCCGAATGCCACCCCTTCGTAAAGACCGGCGGTCTGGGCGACGTTATGTATGCCCTCCCCCGGGAGCTGGTCAACCTGAACTGTGATGTCCGCGTGATCCTGCCCCGCTACGAATGCATCCCCGCCAAGTACCAGGAGAAAATGGTATACCGCGGTGAGTTCTACATGGACCTGGGTCATACCGGACGCAATGTCTACATTGGCATTATGGAGTACATCGAAGATGGTGTGGTCTACGATTTCATCGACAATCAGGAGTTCTTCTCCGGCGCCAAGCCCTACACCAACCTGGTGGATGATATCCCCAAGTACTGCCTCTTCGGAAAGGCTGCTCTGGCTGTCCTCAATTATCTGGACTGGATCCCGGACATCATCCACTGCCATGACTGGCAGGCCGGTCTGATTCCTCTGTACCTGCGCACCACCTTTGCCACCACCCCCGTAGCCCGGGCCAAGTCCGTCATCACCATTCACAATCTCCGCTTCCAGGGCATCTACAACATCCCCACCATCAAGTACTGGTCCGGACTTCCTGATTTCCTCTTCGACGGTTCCATCCTGAAGCAGGGACAGGACGATGCCAATATGTTCAAGGGCGGCCTGGCCTATGCGGACCGCATCACTACCGTCTCCAACACCTATGCCCAGGAGATCCAGACCGCTGAGTACGGCGAGAACCTGGATGGTCACCTTCGCTACCATAACACCAAGCTGAGAGGCATCGTCAACGGCATCGACTACGGCATGTGGGATCCCGCCACAGACAAGGCCCTGACTGTCAATTATGACATCAGCAATGTGCTGGAGAAGAAACCGGAGGCTAAGATAGCCCTGCAGCAGGAACTGGGTCTGGCAGTGGATCCCGGCAAGTATGTCATCGGCCTGATCTCCCGTCTGACGGACCAGAAGGGCCTGGACCTGGTCAACGCTGTCATCCCCGAGCTCATGGACGGCAACACCCAGATTGTGGTTCTGGGCACCGGTGATAAGGTCTACGAGGATTCCTTCCGGGCCTATGAAACCGCCTATCCCGGACAGTTTGCCGCCTGCATCCAGTATGACGAGGCCCGGGCCCACCGCATCTATGCCGGCGCCGACTCTCTGCTGGTTCCCTCCCGCTTTGAGCCCTGCGGCCTGACTCAGCTGAATGCCATGCACTACGGCACCGTTCCCATCGTCCGCGAGACCGGCGGTCTGAAGGACACGGTGGAACCCTACAACCAATACTATCTCAGCGGAAACGGCTTTACCTTTGACCGCTATGATGCCGGTCTGCTGCTGGGTGCCATCAACCGCTCCAAGACCTTCTACTTTGAAGACCGTTATCACTGGGACGAGATGGTCCAACGGAACATGGCCAAGGATGTTTCCTGGGAGAACTCCGCAAAGCAGTACAAGGATCTGTATCTGGAACTCACTCAGTGGTAATATAGCTGCCGGATTTTCAGGAAAGGATTAACGAATTGTATACACAAGTAAATGCATGCACCCCCGAGGCCTCGAGGGTGCATGAGCTTTGGGCCCTGTGGGTTGGAAAGCCCGACTTTCTTTACTGTGACATGGACGAAGAGACCTTCTCTTCCAAATTCTTTGGCCCCCAGTGCCTGACTCTGCTCCATGAGAGCGGTCTGGCCTTTTCCTCCGGAACCTACGTTCCCGGAAATGAGTATGGGTATCTGACCGCTGTGGTTACGGACCCGGAAGCCACGGGAAAAGGCTACGGCAGCGAAATGCTGTCTGCCCTGGAATCAGAAATGCAATCCCGGTTCGGCATCAAACAGATGCGCATCATCTTCTTTAACCCCTCCACCCTCTCCTGGGAGGTTCCCGGTAATCCGGGATGCCTGCACCCCAACTCACCGGGACTGGATGTGGATGGTCCGGCCTATCATTTCTTTACCGAAAGAGGCTACTGCGGCTTTGCCCGGCAGAACAGCTATTTTCTCAAGCTGTCCGATTATGCTCCCCCTGATCAGATCGACACCATGAAGGAGAGGCTGAGGCAGGAGGGTATCAGCATCGAGGTCTATGATCCTGACACCATGACCGGCATGGCTCCCATGCTGGAGGAGCTGGGCAATCCTGTCTGGGTCAAGGATATTCTGGGTGAAAAATCCATTAAAGAAGGGGGCCGCCCCATTCTGGTACCCGTAAAGGACGGCAAAGTCCTGGGCTTCACCGGTCCTCTGGACCGGGAGAAGAGCGGCAGAGGATACTTTGCCGGCATCGCCGTCTCTCCGGAGGCGCGGGGAAAAGGTGTAGCCAAGGTTCTCTTTTCCTCTCTGTGCAGCGGTCTGGGAGATCTGGGCGCAGGGTATATGACCCTGTTCACCGGAGAAACCAATCCCGCCCGAAGAATCTATGAAGCTGCCGGGTTCCGGATCGTCCGGACCTGGGATGATATGAAAAAGGAGCTTTAATCATGGAAGAACGCAAGACCATCATGGCCATCGGCGGTCACGTGGGAGATGCCGAGCTGACTTGCGGAGGCGTACTGGCCTCCATGGCTCTTCAGGGATACCGCCCCATCACTGTAGCACTCACAGCAGGAGAAAGGGGCAACCCGCCGGGAATGACCGTTGCCCGGTACCGGGAGCAGAAGATCCGGGAAGCCGAAGAATTTGCCGGCATGCTGGGAGGTGAGGCTGTGGTCCTTCCTTACTGTGACGGAGAGCTTCCCGACACAGAGGAGGTCCGCCTGCAGGTCTGTGACCTGATCCGGAAATACCGTCCCAAGGCTGTTATGACTCACTGGAAGAACAGCATGCATAAAGACCATATGGCCTGCCACCGCATCGTGCTGGATGCTCAGTTCTTTGCCGGTCTGGCTTCTGTGGAACGTCCTGATAAGCCCTGCTTTGCGCCTCTGTACTATGCCCAGAACTGGGAGGACAGCGAGGGCTTCCAGCCCTATGTATATGTGGAGGTCACCCCTGAGGGATTTGCCCTGTGGGAAAAAGCCATAGCCACCAGCTGGTTCGCCATGAACAGCAGCAGCTTTAAGTACAAGGAGTATTACAGCGCTCTCATGAGGGCCAATGGCATTCTTTCACGAAAGGAATATGCCGAAGCCTTTGACATTGAACAGTACGACAAGAAGATCATTCGCGGCTCTCTGTGAATGAATATGGAAATCCCCGGGACACAGCAGCATCTGCTGTTCTCCCGGGGATTTTTTCATCTTTTTTTACCAATAAAGAAGGATACTGCACAGCAGAGGATAAGCCCTGCTCCGCAGAGAAGGAATTTAACAGCGGAGCTCCCGCCTGCAAACCCTGCCAGAAAGTTGACCACATAGGGGGATACGGCCGCGCCCAGATTGACCACCGCCATATAGATGGCCACGGTGATGTCGTTGTTCTCCGGCTTCAGATGCTTTGCCAGGAGGAAGGTCCCCGCCGCATTGAACAGAGCGAAGGCAATTCCCACCAACAGGCCGGATACCAGAATGGAAGCGGCAGAGGGAAGTCCTCCCGCCAGGAGAAAGCCCAGCCCTGCAATGGAAAGAGCCACTGTCTCTATCTGATCTCCCAGCTTTGCTGCCAGCAAGCCGAAAATGACACCCCCAAGAATGCCTCCCAGAGGGTTCATCATGGATACCAGTCCTGCGGTAGATGCCCCTCCCAGACTCAGCTCCTCCACATACACGGATGCGTTGGTGTTAAATGCATTCTGAAGGCAGAAATACAGGAAACCGATCACAAAGAGGGCCACAATGTAGGGATTCATTTCCGGCCTTCCTGCAGCTGCTGCTTTCAATGCTCCGGCATCCGGATCGTTGACTGCGTCGGGATATTCACCCTTGTTCGGAGAAGAACCTCCTTCGTCTCCGACACAGCGCTCCTCCCGAGGAAGAAAGAGATATATGGTCAGCAGGAGCGGAAGGATCAGGAAGAATACAAAGTAGCAGTTCTGCCAGCCGTATTTTGCCAGTTGTCCGCTGAGAAAAGTAAAGGTCAGCCCGCCCACAGCCACAAAGGTGGCATTGAGACCCATCATGGAGCTTCGTTCCGTTCCTTCAAACTGATCGCAGATCAGTGCATTAGTGACCGGCATCAAGAGTCCTGTCCCGCAGCCCATAATGGCGCTTCCCAGGAGCACCAGATAAAAGTTCTCCTGAAACACATACCCAAAGACAGCGCTGATAAAGTACAAGGCTACTGCCAGCAAAGCCAGTTTCTTTTTAGCAAACCGTCTCATCAATGTGCCGGACAAAGGTGAAACAACGATAAACATCAACGAGGGCAGTGTTACCACCATCTGGACCAAAGACAGACTGACCTCAGGAAAGGATGCAGCCATGGATGCCACCACCGGGGCAAAGGTCAGATAGCTCATGGCGCAGAAACAGGAAGCAAGGATCCCTATTTTACTTTTTGTTTTTATGTTCATAATGATCCTCCGAAGTTCATAGAAGTCTGCCCCATCATAACAAAAAGAGGGGAACCCTTATGTGTCATATGTCACATTGACAGATGATTTTTGCAAAGCAATCTGATACAATTAACGCATCTGCAGGAATCCGCTCTTTATATACCGATTCTTGTGACATCCAAAAGATATAGTTTACAGAATCCCTCAACCGGGATCATCCATCCGCAAACGAGAAACGCAGAAGATGAAAAGAATCAACGACTCTCAGGTTGTGGACGCAGAGCTTCAGCAAAGTTTACTGCCACAGACCTTTAACTGCCAGAATCTCCTCTTCTCCCTTTGTCTTTTTGATAAAGGAGAACTGCTCTCCACTCCGTTGAAAAAGCAGCAGGATATATTCTTTGTCACCCATGGTACAGTACAGTTTTACGCCCTGGATGCTGAAGGCAGGCTGATTCCCGTAAACACCGGTCGAGCCGGGACCCTGATTGGAGATGTGGAATTCGCCGGAACCGGAAGGACCAATCTGTTTGCAGAGGCCCTGTCTCCTGTCTCCTGTCTTGCACTGCATCTTCCGGATAACCGGGCGGTTCTGGAAGCCTCACCTTCCTTTCTTCTTTACCTGATGAAATCCCTTTGTTCCAAAGTCTATCTGGTCAATACTTCCGATCAGGTTGCTGTCAGTGTGGAAGAAAAACTTCGTTTGTATGTTGAGACGGAATGCCCCGACAGGATTATTTCCCACATCTCCCATTTAGCCAATACCCTGGGCTGCTCCCGCCGCCAGCTGGAACGCGTCATCCGGCAAATGGTCATGCGAGGAGAATTGCAGCAGCTCAGAAAGGGACTCTATAAGATCATATAAATTCCAAAACAGGAAAAAAAGCACCCTTCCTTTGTGGTATAATGAAAAAACTAAAAAACAAAGCAAAAGGAGGTTCCCATGAAGGGCAAGATTCTGTATTTTGTCATAGCCGTATCGCTGGCATGTCTTCTTCCCACTGTAATCGGACGATCCTTTCGCTTTAATCCCTCCGCATACGATACCAGCTTTTATGACACCTATGCCGACTATGAGCTGAGTGCTGTTGAACTTCAGAATCCGGAGATCACCCGGGACATTCAGGATGTTTCCCCGGAAGCCATCAGCGCTGCCGCTGCTGAAGCCAAGGCCCGGCAGGAGGATCTGCTCCCCTGTCAGTGGGAGATCTTCTTCGAAGAAGAATTGGCTGCCTTAAATGCCGAAAAGGGAAGAGATGTATGGACCTACTTCCCCACCTATGCGGAAGCGCCCTATAACTCCTTTGCCATCCTGATGCAGATCGTAGAGGCTGAAGCCGGCACAGAGGACTTAACCGGAAAGATCCTTGTGGCCAACGTCATCCTGAACCGGATTGAAGCCGGCTTCGGTGACACCGTCCGGGAGATCGTCTTTGCTCCCACCCAGTTCGATCCTGTGACTAACGGATCTTTTTATACCGCAGTTCCCAGCGATGAAACCAGAGAGGCGGTGTACCTGGCCATTACCGGAGAAAACCCCTCCCAGGGAGCGCTCTACTTCTGTACCTATTACAAGGGCTACGGCTACTTTTCTTCCTGGGCCACAGAGGTGGTTGCCCATGGAGGCCATGTATTCTTTAAATAAGCCGTTGCTTCTTGCTGCTATTCGAATTTCCATTGCCCGGCTCGGGTGAGAATCCGCCCACACAAAAACATACGAAAAACGCCCTGATATGATCAGAGCGTTTTTCTTTATACGTTTCTTAGCGTATACATTTCATAGAGTATATGTTTCCCGGAATGGTCATATCGAATTTGGATTACAGACCCTTTTGTTCCCATTCACGAATACAGACTTCCGGCGGTCCCTCCAGCAGATGGGGATCCTTCAGGTAATTCTCCAGCTTTCGGAAAGCCCTTGAAAAATACACACCGGAGGCAATTCTCTCATCCATGACAACACCCATGGGCAGACAGCGCTCAAAGCCTGTGGCGCCGATACCTTTCTTTGGCATATTACGAAGGTTACCCATGGCGACGATCTCGCTGACAGTTCCGAAGTTATAAATATGATGAAAAATATGATTCGTTCCAATGCTTGCCAGGTTGGTGATGACCATGGACTCGTGCATGGGAGACATATCCACCACCGCCTGAGGCAGAAGGCCGTGCTTGTCTGCCCACTTGATCAGAGCAACGCCCGCCCTCAGCACGCCGGGAACACCTACCAGGAAGCTGATGATCTTATCCGTGGGGTTTTCTGCCGCCTGTTTTCTGTTCTCAGTCACGTAATCCAAAAGCTTTTGGTTAACCGTGAAAATATCATCGGCGGGATCCAAATAGAATTTATTCATGGTCTCTCCTTCAGGCTTTAAGACAACCATACCGATCTGAATTCCCTTCCGTGCATAAATCTTGCGGTTAACGATAAAGCGATTCAGAGAAGGAAACTCTGCCACCGTACGGGTGAAGGCCGCCAGGATCAGGGCCAGATGAGAAATCTCGATTCCCTGTTCCCGCTTTTCTTTTATATACAGATTCATGGGCTTAATGGGGATAAAAAGCTCAATCATATTCATGGAATCACTGCGCTCCGTCATGATATGCGGAACCACTGTATACATGGGGTCGCCATGCTTGATTCTTACACCATCTACTCTGGACATAACATCCTCCCAAAACCAAAGAGTAAACCACAAGGGTCAGCAGAATAATCGTTGATTGCCCGGCAACCCATCCGGAGGCTATACGCAAACCTATGGGTTGCCGTAAGACTACTGCCTGCCTATAGCACCGTAATACTGTACAGACTGATACCCCTGCTCAGCAAATTATATAAGATTTTTTATGTATTAACAAGGGCTTGCCTAAGAAAAATAAACTGAAGATAAACAGGAGCAAACATTGACAATTCCTGGGGCTTTTGATATAGTATTAAGAGTTGCGGGGGTATAGCTCAGTTGGGAGAGCGCTTGAATGGCATTCAAGAGGTCAGGGGTTCGAATCCCCTTATCTCCACTAAAAAACAGACAGGACCTGTTCCTGTCTGTTTTCTGTTATATGAACTCTTTTCATTATTCACCCGGACTTTGAATCAATAATCAATTGCTGTGCTTTGCGAAAAACATAGCATCTAAATGAACGGGCTGCCCTGTAGCAGGACAGCCCGTTTGGCAGTCAGCAGCCTACGCCGCCGCCACCCAGGATGATACAGCATTGTCCGCAGATCTCCGCTTCAATGTTGTCGAATTCATCTTCGAGTCCCAACTCATCCACCAGCTCCTGCAGCTCTTCGATGGTCAGCTCATCTGTTTCCGCCAGCATACGAAAACCTCCTTTCCTTTGATTCATCCTCATTTATCTCATACATGCTTCTCCCGGATTCCCATAAGGTACGGTAATACGGGCATTCCTGCAAAAGCATGTTGTGGGATCCTATGGCTTCAATTCTTCCCTCTTTCAGAACGATAATCTCATCCGCCTGTGTCACAATGCCCATTCTATGGGTGATGATGACGCCGATTTTCTCTTTAGATATTTCTGCGAAGGACCGAAATACCATATCCTCTGTGAAGGAGTCCATAGCGCTGGTAGGCTCATCCAACACAAGCACTCCGGCATTCTTGTATTTCCCCCTGGCAATGGCCAGCTGCTGTTTCTCACCTCCGGACAGTTCCTTTCCTCCGATTTCTTTACCCAGCAGATCGTTTGTCTCAACAAAAGAAGGGATTAAGCCGGTTTCTATAGAATCCGATGAAAGTGTAATGTTCTCTGCTGCTGTTAATGGGTAAATATTGAAATCCTGAAACACAGCCGACACTCCGGCCATTCGCTCTGTTTCATTGATGGACTCCGCCGGGCGGCCATTGACTGTGACTTTGCCCTTTGTCGGCCGGTAAAGGCCAAGAATCAGCTTGCCCAGTGTAGTTTTACCCGCTCCGTTTTCGCCTACAACCGCGTACAGTTTCTCTCTGTGCATAGAAAACTGAATATCATTGAGTGCCATCTTATCTTCTGATCCGGGATACATATATGAGACTCCCTGCAGGCTGACCTCCTCAATTCGAGCTTTATCAGAGTTGTATTCCTTTTCTGTCACCTCTACCTCCGGCAGCTCCAGAAACTCATAGCCCGCCTTAATATGCTCCAGATCGCCTCCCATAGATCCCATTGCCTGAGAAAGTGTCTCCGCATATTTCTCAGACTGACGCAGCAGGATCACCACCGTTCCAAAAGCACCAACAGACAGGGAACCCTTTACCAGAAGATAAATGCTCATACCATAGCCTGCTGCCAGAAGCCCTGCAGAAGCTAATTTCAGCACTGCTTCCTGAAAATATGTTCTGCTGAATTCATCCTTTTCTTTAGCAAGAACATGTTGCATCACCGTTTTCCATCGGTCCGAAAAAAAGGCTTCCGCCAGGTGCATTTTTGTTTCTTTGACTGCTTCAAATTTCCATGTATAGGAACGGAGGATCTCTGCTGCCCTTCTTTCTTCCACATGTTCGTTCAGAATGCCGGCTCTTTGCTTATGGATGGATATCTTCCAAAGGTCAGCAGCCAACAGCGCCAGCATAATCAGTGAATATGTATAATGATACCCGCCAAGAACAAGGATGGAAAGCACACTGCAGACAGCTCCCGCAAGAATCAGTGTTCCGGAGAAAAAGAATCCAATGGCCGGGCCGAAATAGAAAACTTTATTGGCCTTATCCGCCATGTCCCGAATCCGGCTGTCTTCATATGCTTCTACAGAGAGCAAACTTGCTTTCTTATGTATGCGCTCCTGCATGAGGATGGATACTCGGCACCGGAACAGATTATCCAGAATCTCACCCCAGAACAGACATCCGCTGGAGATGCCTCCCAGTAAAATCAGGAGCAGCAAGGAAAGGCCCAAAGATCCCGAGCCCTCCAGGGCAAGGTCAAGACTTCGTCCCCATATACTTGCCGTTAATACAGGAAACAGACCGATGGTCAGCAAATACATGCACATATCTGCCAAGCATACCACGGGAGAACGTTTCACACAGTAGCGTACGAAATCTCCGCCCCGCTTCAGATTATGCCAGGTACCACTGCTCCTGCGTACTGTAGAGCTTTTCATAATACGCGTCCTCCTTTCTCAGGTCATCATGTCTTCCGATATTCTCAATCGTTCCATCCCGAAGAACGATTACTCTATCCATCTTTCTTACGGCTCCCAGACGGTGGGTAACCACCACCTTGGTGCAATCATCCCTTTCTGTCAGCATGGTCTCGATAATCTCCCTCTCGGAGATGGGATCGATGGCAGCTGTGGGCTCATCCAAAATCAGAAAGTCCGCATCGGAATAGAGTCCTCTGGAAAGGGCGATCTTCTGCCACTGCCCGCCGGAAATATCTCTTGCTCCTTTTACCGATCTTCCCAAAACCTGCTTCATGCCGCCGATGGAGGCTTCCAATTCCGAATCTATGGAATTGAGTGCTTTTTGAGGCTTTTCTTCCAGCCACAGCGCTCCCAGCCGAATGTTATCTTCCAGTGAGAGCTCATACTTCATATAATCCTGAAACACGCCGGAAAAAGCTTTCCTTCTTGACGACAGAGAGTATGTTCCGGCTTCTTGTCCGTTGATGTATATATGCCCTTCGGTTGGCTCCAAAAGTCCGGTCATCAATTTGATGACGGTGCTTTTTCCGCTTCCGTTTTCTCCGACCAGCGCTACCTTTTCACCGTGGTTTATGTAAAAGGAAACATCCTTGAGTACATATATTGGCTTATCATCTTTCTCCGGAGGATATGCGTAACTCACGTTTCTGAACTCAAGGGACCGAATGGCTTTCAGTTCTTCACCATCGTCCTTTTCTTCATTAAGCTCCATAAACCATTTGCGCTGCCGGTTGAACTGCCCGTAGCCTACAAAACCTCCCAGCAGACCAACCACCGTAAACAATGCAGACCCGATCATTCGCCAGAGACTGTCCATAGTGGCCATCAATTCACCGGCTGTGATATTCCCTTTTCTTACCTCACGAATCAGAAGCCATGCCATCAAAATCGTAAATGCGTACTGAAGGAAATTGATTCCTCCGATCCATACCCTTACAGAGAGCGTGCTGCGGATTTTTCCCTGCTGGTACTTGTCTGCATTTTCTTTCCATTTTTTGCTGATCAGGGGATAAAATCCAAAGACTTTTTCCTCTTTGATATATTCCCTGCTGTTCAGAATATGGGAAAAGAGGTTTGCCCGTTGGTTCCACTTCCAGTTTTCCTGTATGTATTTCCCTTCTGAAGAGGCTCCAATGATGGTAAGCAGCCAGACAGGAATCGTCAGCAGGATAACTGCCAACACGCACCACCATCTGACAGACCCGGCATATATGTTCAGTCCGATAAATTCCGTTGCAAACTCCACTGCAGAAAAAATACACCGGGTGAATTCCTTTTTCTGGTTGACCCCTTCCTTCATGACATGGTCCAATCTCGGGTACAAACCATTACTCTCAAACAGTTCATAGGGCAGAGAATTACACTTATTAAGGAGAGTTTCTCCCTCTACCATATCAATCCTCGTATTCAGACTCAGCTGCGCTCTGTTTTTAATAAACTCTGCCAGCACAATCAGCCCCATGAATCCGGCGATCCATATCAGCCTGCGAACCGCTTGTTCATATATGCCGGCTACAGCTGCGTCGATCATCTCCTGAAAAAGATAAATATTCCGGGTGACCAGAATTCCTTTGCATGCCCCCATAATGACCCCAACTGCC
>JABUST010000020.1 GCA_021442595.1 Lachnospiraceae bacterium
TAATTTAGTATTAAATCTATTTTGTCCAATTAATGCATTAATTCTTTCTTCAATATTCTCTGTATCATATATATTATTTAAATATTTAGCTGGGCCTGGAGAATTATTATATCGTTCTTTTTCAAATTTAGGAGCACGAGAAAATCCTTGTTTTTGCTGTATAGGTCGTAGTCCTCGAACTTGCTCATGCGGTACTGGGCGTATCCTTTTCTGTGAAACAGGGTCCGGAGCATGAGGACCAGCTTTTCCTCATCGGATAAAATGTTGAAATCGATGTTCATGGTGTTTCCTTTTTTCGGGTTACATTCCCTTTTCGGACCTCTTCCCGTTTTTTTGCTTTCAGAATTTGTTATGCTTTCTGGGGTTTATGCTTTCTGGGTTTTATGCTTTCCGGGGTTTATGCTTTCTGGGGTTTATGCTTTCTGGGTTTTATGCTTTCTGGGTTTTATGCTTTCCGTGACTGTACAGATTTTTGGAGAATTCCTTGTCTCATTCCTGTTCTTCTTCCTGAGCCTCTTCCTGCGTAAGTCTATCAAGAATAATCTCATAACCGCCGCTGCCGTACTTCAGGCTTCGGCTGACCCGGCTGATGGTGGCAGTGCTGATGCCGATGTTTTTGGCGATATCCAGATAATTGTCCCCTTGGGCCAGCTTTTGAGCTGCTTCCAGTCTCTGGGACATGTCCAGTACTTCCTTGATGGTGCAGAGATCCTCCAGAAATGCTCGGCACTCCTCCTCGGTCTGCAGGAGACTGATGGCTTTGTAGAGCTGATGGACAGCTTTTGTATCTAATGTCTGCATGGGGACCCCCTTTGAATATTGTTTACGGTGATTGTTCTGGAACGTGAAAGTGCATGGTTTGATGCGGGAATTGTGTGGTTCGCTTTGCGGCGGAAGTTGTGATGTCTGCTTAGTGATTTCAGTGTTTGTTCCGCAACGAAATATTCCTAAAGCAATGCGATACCTCGCCTGAATTCAGAACGTTAGCATTGTACCACATTAGCACGATAAAGTAAATAGGGAATAGAGCTGGCTGGAACGAGAAAGATTCACCACAATTTCATTTTTCCTTGCTTTTTGGTGAATGTACTGACAAGAATAATTCACCACAATTTCATTATCCTCGTATTTTGGTGAATGCAGCCGCATGATATTTTCACCACATTTCAGTTTTACTTGCTTTTTGGTGAATGAGATAGCGGGAATGATTCACCACTTTTTCATTTTTCCTCGCCTTTTGGTGAATGTACCGACAAAAACGAGTAATAAAGACCGCCTCCGCTGCAGCTTGTGACTGCAGAGAGACGGTCCTCTTTAGTATTATAGATATAAGCGGGTTCCTCCTGAAGCTAATCAAAGATTCTTAGCAAGGCATATTCTTTCAAAGCTGCTTCCGGAATAGCTGCTTCCGGAATAGCTGCTTCCGGAATAGCTGCTTCAGGAATAGCTGCTTCTGGAATAGCTGCTTCTGGAATAGCTGCTTCTGGAATAGCTGCTTCGGGAATAGCTCCCTTGGATAACGAGCTTACAAAGTTGAACATTGCCGAGCTTATTCTTACAGAGCCGCTTTGATCTTTTCGATCATTTCCTGATATTCTTCATCCGTCAGGTAAGTCTGGCCGGGGTTCATGGCGAAGACGCCGCCCCACTCGAATCCATCCTTATACTTGGGTACCAGGTGCATGTGCAGGTGGCAGCCGGTGTCACCGTATGCGCCGTAGTTCACCTTGTCGGGGCAGAACACTTTGTGGATGGCCTTGGCAGCCTTGGACACGTCCGCAAAGAACATGTCCCGCTCCTCGTCGGAGATGTTCACCAACTCGCTGACGTGGTCCTTATATGCCACGATGCAGCGGCCGGGGTGGCTCTGCTCTTTGAAGAGAATGAGCTGGGAGACCTGCAGATCGCAGATCTTGATGCCGAACTGAGCAAGAGGTTCGCCGCCTACGCAGTAACCGCAATTCTGGTCTTTCATGGTTGATTCTCCTTTATGGTAAATTTGATTTTGTGACAAAACTTTGGAATCTTCCTCTGTCCTTACTGATCCTTCTCCAACACCCGGTTATTCCCCAGAACTTCCGGCATGTGGATCATGCTGTCCGCCTCCGTGATTTCACGGATGACCTTGCAGGGCACGCCGGCAGCGAAGCTGTTGGGGGGGATGTCCCGGGTGACCACTGCGCCGGCTCCCACCACCACATTGTCGCCGATGGTAACACCGGGACAAATGGTGACGTTGGCTCCGAACCAGCAGTCATTGCCGATGGTGACGGGCTTTGCATAGCACAGGTGGGCAGGCTTGCCGTTCTCGTCCAGCATGGTTCGGCGTTCATCCGGCAGCATGGGATGGACAGGCGTAACGATGGTGACCCCGGGGCCGAAATTGTTATAGTCGCCGATGGTGACCTTGGCGTCATCCTGAACGGTGAAATTCATGTTCATGAAGCAACCCTTGCCGATGGTGGTGTGACAGCCGTAGTGGAAGTAGATGGGCCCCTGGAGACCGGAGCCCTCTCCGATGCCTCCCAAAAGCTGCTGCAGGATCTCCTTCCGCCCCTGAACCTGCCAATCATCCAGACGGTTGTAAGCTCTGTACAGGTCATGGCACCGAGCCTTCTTGGCTACCAGTTCCGGATGTCCAGGGCTGAAGAGCTGACCTGCGAAGATCTTTTCTTCTTCGGAAGCGAAGGTCTTTTGAACTCCGGCTGCGGGAGCGGGCTCTGCGGCTTTGCTCTGTCCTGCGACGGCCTCAATGGTGGCCACTGCAGAGCCGGTCTGGTCGTCGGCCTCAGCCTCTTCAGTAACAGCTTTTACTGACTCATCCTTTGCGGCTTCCGTCTTAACTGAAGCAGCCTTCCCTGCATACTTTTTCAGCAGGACCTCTTTGGCTTTTCGGGCAGCCTCACCCGCATCGTCTGTATAGCAATCGGCACCGATCTCCTGGCAGAATTCGGGGGTGATGGGAGCGCCTCCGATGTGGATGCTGACCTGATCGCGAATGCCTTTTTCCTTGCAGAGCTCCACGATTTGGCGCATGACGGGCATGGTGATGGTGAGAAGCGCACTGCAGCAGATGATGTCGCATTGCTTTTCAATAGCGGTCTCCACGAAGGTCTCGGCAGCTACGTCGCAGCCCAGGTCAATGACCTCGATGCCGCTTCCTTCCATCATAACCTTCACCAGATTTTTTCCGATGTCGTGCATGTCGCCCTTCACTGTACCGATGCAGACCCGGCCGGGGACCACCTCCCCGCCGCTCTGGAGATAGGGCTTCAGATATTCCGTTGCCTTGCTCATGGATTTGGCAGCCAGCAGCATCTCAGGCACAAAGGCCCGGCCGGCGGAGAAGTCCTCCCCCAGACTGTCCATGCCTTTTACCAGGCCCTCGTTCAGGATCCTGGAGGCGCTGATGCCCTGCTGAATGGCCTCTTCGCAGAGACTCAGGAGCTTCTTGGCCTGGCCCTTCTTCTGGGTCCGGCAGATCTGCTCCAGGATGTTGCCTGTCTCTTCCTTCACTTCCTCCTTCACCTCCGGGGCTGCGGCCTGAACCTTGCGGGTCCGGCGCACAGGAGCTGCGGGGCGATAGTTGGGCAGGTGAAGCTTCTGATTGTATTTTTCGATCTCGTCGTCGATCCAAGGGTCCAGCTGCTTGAAGATGGTGCCGGCCAGACCGTAGGTGATGCAGGGAATGAAATGCCCTCTGGGGCAGCACTCCTCCAGCAGAGCAGACACATAGGCTCTGGCTTCTTCCTCAGAAACATCCGCCCGGTCTATCTCGGCGCCCACACCGCCCATAAGGACCATGCGGCCTTGAAGCTCCTCCTGAAGCACCGGGATGTCGTTTTCGGGAAGGACGCCCTGCCAGATCTGGATGCCGATCTCGGCCATGTCCAGAATGATGGGGGCGCAGTAGGAGTCTGCGTGGTGCATGGCGATGACGCCCTGCTCTCTCATGTAGCCGTAGAAGCGGCGATAGGGCTCCTTATAAAACTCACGCCAGATCTCGGGGCGCATGAACAGGGAGTTGCTGGTTCCCCAATCGTCGTGGGACAGGACGCAATCCGGATGGATGTGCTCCACCAGCATGCGCAGATAGGTCATGCGGTATTCGCAGATGGCTTCAATGAGCTCATGCATCTCCGTGGGATGCTCGGTGAAGGCGGTGAGGGCGTCCTCAAAGCCCATGAGGAAATGGCACATTTCGAACATGCCGCAGCCCATGAGCACGGTGGCCAGCTTGCCCTCCTCCCGGGCTTTGGCGGCCATGGACTGAGCGAACTCCCAGCCCTCGCTGCAGTTGGCCTCCAGATCCGGAAAATGAACATAATCCCGCCAATGGGTGATATCCTTCAGGACCTTGGTCTCCTCGGTAATGTGAGGAACCCTGCCGGGTTCGTCCTTGGGAAACAGATACTCAATGCCGAAAATATCCTTTCCCTTGCCATCCTTGACGGCATCCCGGCCCATGATGAAGCTGCCCAGGGGATCCCCCCAGACCATGCCGAAGGCTTCGTACTGCTTCAGCTGCCTCTCCGGCCGGCCGTCGACCTTTAATGTTTCTCTCAGAATCCGGGCAGGTGTTGCCATGATCTTCCTCCTAAAATGAATTGGAAACGTATTTCTCCGATGGGTTTGAAAGATTGTGCTATAATGTATACCATATCGTCAAAAACATGTGTATGCCCTGCAATCGGAGTCGTCGCCGGCGGGACCCTAAAGGTTTTTTATTTCCATTAGGATGTCACTATGACCCTGATCTGAGTCCGATGGAATTCCGCAGGGTTCTGTTTGCATGGTATACATATGCTATTATGAAAAAGGAGGACCGTCTATGTCAAGCATAATCCTGCACATCGGGAAAGAAACTCAGATGCTTTCTGTCCCTGCGGGCGCCCCGGTCCTGCCTTCCATCCTTTCTTCCGAGTTTTTCCTCTCCCACCCCTCCACTCTGGACATGCCCTGCGGCGGCATAGGCACCTGCGGAAAATGCCTGGTCCCCATCCGACAGAATGGTTTTCTGGCTCTCCGGAAGCTCTGCGCTGCCACGGCCCGGGAGGGCATGGAGATCTTTCTGGAGGCCTCGCCCTCTGCCTCTTCCACCAATGTTGACGCCGTGGAACGCTTTGATGATTCTTCTTGCTGCGATGAAAAAGCTCCTCTGAACTCTGAAAAAACTAATCGCAGCGATGAAGAGGTGCTCCATTCTGCAGCTATGCCCCGCGGCACTGGAGACACGTTCAGTCGCTCTGCTGATCATGTCAGGCACATGGGCGCGGCGGTGGACTTAGGTACTACCACCCTGGAGGTAAAAGTTTTTGATTTGACCACCGGTGAGTGCCTGGGAGCAGCTTCCGACTGGAGCGCTCTGGCTCCCTTCGGTGCTGATGTCATCAGTCGCATCAAATATATACAGGAGCATCCCGAGGGCTCCGCTCTCCTGGGGACCCTGTGCCGCAGACAGTGTATGGAGCTCATCTGCTCTCTGCTCCCTCAAGGCACCCGGCCGGAAATCATGACGGTGGCGGGAAATACCATCATGGAGCACATCTTTGCAGGTCTGGACCCGTCGCCTATGGCGGTGTACCCCTTTGAAGCTCCCACCCTGTTCAGAGAAGACAAAACCTTCACATTTCCCGAGTGCGGGGAGTGCCGCGTCACCCTCATGCCCTGCATCTCCGCCTATGTGGGCGGCGACATCACTGCGGGGATATTGGTGACTCAATTAAAAGAAAAGCCCGGTGCGCTGCTGGCCGACATCGGGACAAATGGTGAGCTGGTGTTGAACCAATGTGGTCGACTTCTGTGCTGCTCCACCGCCTGCGGACCTGCCTTCGAGGGGGCTTCCATCCGCTGCGGCATGCGGGCCGTTCCCGGCGCCGTGAGTCACATCCGCTATGAGAACGGGCAGTGGCTCTTCGATTTGATTTCTGCTCAGAGAAATTCCCTGACAACAGCTTTCTCTCCAGAGAGCTCTTCTACAAAGAGTTTCTCTCCGACAGATTCTCCTGAGGGTTCTTCACCGGCAGATTCCTTTTCTGAGAACTCTTCTCCGATGAATCCTTCATCGGACGACACCGCTCCCGTTCCCAAGGGCTTCTGCGGTTCCGGGTTGGTGGACCTGTTGAAGGAGCTTTTATCCCTGGGCATCGTGGATGAGACCGGCCGCCTGCTGAGCCCCGATGATCTGGCTTCTCCTCCCTCCGCCTTCAGCTCTGCATCACCCTCCGCCTTCAGTCCTGCTTTTCCCTCTGACTTCCTCTCTTCCTTCCTCTCCGCCGATGATGACGGCAATGGCATTTTTCATCTTCCAACCAATGGAGACAAAAATGGTGTCTTACCTCTTGATGCCGATGGAGACGAAAATGGTGTCTTACCTCTTGATCCCGATGGAGACAAAAATAGTTTCTTATCTCAGTCTGCCGATGGAGGCCTCAGTCTGTATCCAAAGGATGTCCGGCAGCTGCAGCTGGCCAAGGCTGCGGTCTGCGCCGGGGTGGAGACACTGCTGCAGAAGGCGGGCATGACTTCGGGAGAGCTGACCGGTATTGAACTTGCGGGAGGATTCGGAAAGCACCTGAATATTCCCAATCTGCTGGCCATCGGCATGCTGCCTCCTGTCCCCGGGGATCTGATCCGGGCTGTGGGCAACACTTCTCTGGCGGGAGCTGAGCGGCTCCTGCTTCACCCTGAATCAGCCACGCAGCTGGTCGACATTGTTATCTGCTGTGAGACGCTGGAGCTGTCCCTCTCCCCCGAGTTCACGGATTTCTATGTGGACGCTATGATGTTTCAGTCAGGGACATAAAGATGGTCGATATTGACTTAACCATCGGCATGATAATGTATACGAAGAATCAGGCTGATTGGATGACTTATTCTGAGATACAGAAAAGGAGCACACTACCATGGATCTTCATTTTCCTTTGATTCTCGATGGTGCCACCGGCACCCAGCTGCAGCAGAGAGGCTTCGATGGAAGCATCTGCTCCGAGACCTGGATCCTGCAGCACCCTCAGGTCCTGAAGGATTTTCAGGAGAGCTATATTCAGGCCGGCAGCAACATTCTCTATGCTCCTACCTTTGGCGCCAACAGAGTCCGTCTGGAAGAGAACGGCGTCACCGGTCAGGTGGAGGAATACAATCAAAAACTGGTGGCTCTGACTCGCGAGACCGCTGCCGGCAGAGCCTGGGTGGCGGGAGATATTGCGCCTGCGGGTAAGTATCTGCCGCCCATGGGGGATACTTCTTTCGAGGAGCTGGTGGACATCTATACGGAACAGGTTAAAGGTCTGGAGGCAGGCGGCGTAGACCTGTATGTCATTGAAACCATGATGTCCATTGCCGAGGCCAGAGCTGCTGTTCTGGCGGTGAAGTCCATGTCTGCCAAGCCCGTGTTCGTTAGCTTCACCTGCACTACCAACGGAAAAACTCTGTCCGGTGAGGACATGGTGGCTGCACTCATCACTCTGCAGAATATGAGCATAGATGCCTTTGGTCTGAATTGTTCTGTGGGGCCGGAGGATATGTGCCGGCAGCTTAATCGGCTTAGCGAGTTTGCTCAGGTGCCGCTGATCGCCAAACCCAATGCGGGTATGCCGGAGATGGTGGACGGGAAGGCTGTGTACCTGTGCGCGCCGGAGGAGTATACCCGGCAGATGGAGAGCCTGGCGGCGGCTGGCGTGTGCATTTTCGGCGGCTGCTGCGGTTCCGATGCTTCTCACATCCGGGCCATGGCGGAGAAGGCCGATTCCCTTACTATGACAAAGCCTTCAGATCAGCACCGGGGTGAGATTCTGGCTGCCACCAACCGCAGTTATTTCATTGTGGACTCCGCCGCTTCTGCCCCTGCGCCTTTCCGCTGCGATGCTTCTCTGATGGAGCATCTGGAGGAGGCTGCCGAGGAGGAAGGCGCATCGGTGTCTATCCGCATTTCTTCGGAGGCAGATCTGAATGAGTTTGCGGAGTGTCAGCATGCTGTGAATGGTCCCCTCTTCCTCTTCTGTGAGGATGCTGCTTTGCTGGAGAAAGCGCTGCGCCTGTTCCAGGGCCGCGCCCTCTACGAAGGTTCTCTGCCGGAGGAGGCATTGATTCCTCTGGAGAAGCAGTATGGGTTGATTTTGTGAGGTGAGAATCTTGATTCTGGGATATGGGAAGATTCATGTGAGATAAAAAATGAGCCCGGGCTTTGTTGCCCGGGCTCATGATTTTTACCATAATCAGCCAAAGCGCTTTTTCTGGTAACTCTCCCCTCTTATTCCTTCATCACCTTCGCCTTCTGCAGGGCAAGAACGATCACAGGGATCAGCACGATCTGCAGAATAATGCCGGGGATGGCAGTGGTCAAAGCTCCGGAAAGGAAGGCAGCCCAGCCAAATTGGGTTGCACCTCCGATGGTGCATACCAGCCGGGCGCTACCCCAGACAAGGCGGCCAACCACCATGGCAATGATCAGAGAAACATAGACGAAAGCAGGCTTCTTGGGCAGCAGACGGTACATCATTCCGCTGACAGCGCCATAGGCAGCCAGCTCAAAGGCCATACAGATAGCCACCGGGAACATGGGGGGCATGCCGAACATAACGGAGCGTAGCAGGGGAGCAATGAAGCCCACAGCCAGGCCCCAGGGCCAACCGCAGATGAAGCCGCAAAGCAGCGCGGGGATATGCATAGGACAAAGCATGCTGCCGATTTGAGGGATCTGCCCGGTCAGAAAAGGCAGCACGATGGCCAGAGCCAGACAGAGAGCTGCCAACACGAGATTGCGGATGTGATTTGATTTCATAGAAATTCCTTTCTTTGAGCACTTTCGGAACAAAACAAATCGAGTAGTAAGAGGCTTCGCCCTCCTACTCGCTTGTGCGATGCACTACAGTTCGCAGCAAAGCTGCTCACTGTACTTGGTCGCCTAATGTCTGCCCGAGCAAGCTCGGCAGCCGCAAGGCGGCCTTATCACACAAAAAGGCGCCGCTTCCCCTTCTGGAGAAACAACACCTTCCCGGTATTTATGTTCGCGTAATTCAATTTTTACTATGTGGGGAAAATTATCTGTCCTTTCTTTTGCGGTATCCCCTCTTTTGCGGATTCCGCCGGAACGATAATCCTTCCGATATGTAATCCTTCCCATATGGTTTCCAACCATCGGAGCCGATGCATTCTGCATCGATGAAGCCGCTTCAGCGGTTCCTGAGTCAGTATATCATGTACTAAAGAATTCCACAAGACGGCAACAATCTATCAAGTTAGGCATGCACCCGGTTCATAATAACAAGAAGAAAAAACAGAACAGAGAAATCTATGTCAGCAAGGAATACCGATTCCAAAATCTCCGCTCTCCGGACCTAAGTAAGTCTACTATACACCCTCCCCCTTGAAAAACTATCGTTATAACGATATAACACTAGCTACTATCGTTATAACGATATAAAATAAGAATAACTTCATATCAACGACTCGGCACATGAGTATCCTATGATTAACAACCAATAAGAGATTATCCTTAAGAAATGCCCGGGCAGAGGTAGTTATGAACCTGGCCCGGGCACTGGGATGCAGCATCGAAGCGATTATTGAATAGTAATCATAATTCTGTTTTGAAAACTTGCCCTATTTATCTTCTTTACTATACGGCACCCGGAAGTAATCCAGCCAGACTTTGAATTTGTCCTGTGCAGCGAGGCAGGTGTCCAGAAGATAGCCGCGCTCGTCTTTCCACTCATGAAGCCCCCGGTAGTAATACAGCTTCAAGTCCTCATCAATAATAAAGGGAACGATGCCGTTTCGCAGACACTCCTTAAACAGAATGAGTCGTCCCACACGCCCGTTGCCATCCTGGAAGGGATGGATGGACTCAAATTCATAATGGAAGGTGATGATGTCCTCCAGCGTCTTTTCTTTTTCGGCATTATAGGCGCGAAGCAGCGCCTTCATCCGGGTCGGAACCTCCTCAGGTAAAGCAGTCTCTCTGCCGCCAACCTCATTCGGAAGTTTCTTGTAATCGCCCACTGCGAACCAGTCCTTGCGGGAATCACTGGTGCCATTTTTTAAAGTGAGATGCAGAAGTTTGACGAAAGACTCAGTGATTGGCTGATTAACCTGCTCAATACACAGATCGATGCAGCGGAAGTGGTTGGCTGTTTCCAGAATATCATCCACATTGACCGCATCGGCATCCATAGCAATGGTGTTGGTCTCATAGATGAACCGGGTCTGATCATGGGTCAGGCGGCTGCCCTCCATGTGATTGGAATTATAGGTGAGCTCAATCTGCACCTTATGGTAGATACCGCCCTTGATTCCGGCTGTTTTTTCTGCACGGAGAAATTCCAAAAGCGTCTTAGGTTTATCTGCTTTCTGATTGATTCTTGCCGGACGAGCAGCATTCTCCGGAATGTTCCAGGTCTTGCCGATAATAAAAGCCTCCGGGATACGCCCCGCGGCACAGTAATTACGCACGGAACGTTCCGATAAGCCCCATTTTTTCGCCATCTCAGCTACCGATACATACTTCATAATCCACCTCCGATCATGCTCTTATTATATCACATCATCGGCAAAATCCCAATCATTTCGTAACACAAGTCTTCCGTTTTTTGCCGATAAAATCTGCAGAAAAGAGACTATTGTTGACACTAAATGCAAGTGAATCTAGCCGGCAGCACCGAGAATTTACTGGAAGAAAACTGAACAAGAAGTATTTTACAAATCACATTTTTCCTTCATCCACGCCTTCACTATGATCTTATCCTCCGCCGTCATAAATGGATGTTCACTGTCCCCGGAGATCATCAGATCGCAGCCGTGTTAGGCAGAGAAATCCTCCGTAATGTCTCTTATCTGCATGTTATAACTAACTGTTTCCTGACACTAAGATTACATCAGTCCGGGTGAAGCACTGCATTTATTATTGAAACTATTACATAAACCTTCCCAGCTTCTCCATGGCATCATTGATGAGTGCGGTGGTGTTCATGTCCCCGAGGCCCGCCACCAGGTTCTCGCAGCGGTTCACGGGAAGGAGGATCTTGGGGGCGGAAGCCTGTCCCACAGCCACTGCCATGGCAGGGGTAATCTCCCCCAGCAGGCTGTCTGCGATGACCATGCCAATGGGCCCGATGATCACATCTGCATAGCGGCAGGCCACTATGACGGGATTCTCCCCGGTGGCTGCATTCTTCGCTCCGGCCTTGATCATGGCTGCGGTGGCCGTGGCGTTGGTTCCGATGGCCGTCAAATCTGCTCCCGGGTAGGTTGTCCCGATACTCTTGACCAGTTGGGTCCCCAGACTGCCGCCGTGGCCGTCTATGATGACGATGTTCATATATGACTCCTTTTCTTATTGAAAGCTATTTGCCTTTGCAAGTTCATATGCCGGTAGAAGAATCAGTTCGTACCGAGCATTGATATAGTGCTTATAGAATTTCTTCTGAAGTTCTGAAATTTCAGAAACATTGTCAATAAACGTTTCAATTTGTACAAGGTCGATCCCGGGAACCATCCTTTTCAGCGCTTCGTTAGCGTCCTCACACTCCCCGTGAATCAGGAAATCATGATAATTTATCTTTCTTCCTCTCAGTTTAATTGCAGAAGTGGGAAATTGGAATACGCGAGCATGGAGTTCCTTTTCATCAGAGAGAACCTTCTGCATAATCTTCTCATCAGCTTGTGGGAGCAGGCAGCTTCCACAAGCAAATACCGGGGCAATCTCGGTTTCATCATTTACCTCATCATAAAGAAAACCCCAGTTGCCATTGTGTCTGTCGAAGTTACCCAATAGAGCATCAGCAATGAACATATTCCAAAAATGTTCCCGAAGCACAACCGGGGAAACATACTGCTGTTTGTCGATGGTATCCATAACATCATCCAGTTCTGTTCCGCTGCCATTGCTGTCAGAGTCCAAAATCGTGTTCTTGATGGAGCAGAAGTCAAAAAGCCGCTTTTCGCCGGTAGAAAAATCCTTGCAGGCACACACCAGCTTTTGTTTTCCCTTGATTGTATAGATTCCCAGTTTTGTTTCCTGTGCTCTTATTCCCAGTAAGTTAAAAATACTGCTGGCAATATGTTCACTGATGCAGCTGTTGGTGTAAGACAGATTGGTAGGCTTTCCCGCTCCTGAGGGCGGAAACTTCAGCATATACACATCCTTGTTATAGGAAACCGCAATCTTGCTTCCGTTGGCTCCGTTATAAGCTCTGCCCGGAATTATTTTGCAATTCGTAAAATCAATCATGCCTTTGCTCCAAATAAATACTTTTTGCGCAGATAATCAGCGTGTTCCGAAGTAATAATTCCCTCATTGATTTCTGCCAAATTAATGCTGCCATACAGTTCACCCCATAAGCAATCCATGAGGCTGCTATTGGTTTTGAGTCCTTCTTTATATGAATCCAAGTCATGCTGGAGATATTCAGGCAGTCCGTATTCAAAAGCTTTTTCAAGCTCTGACTGATGAATTCCGCCTTCTGTAAGCAATTCCATAGAGACATTCAAAACCTTTGCAAGTTTATAAACCGTTTCGGCACTGCACTTCTCCAACTTTGTCTTACCACTGCAAATATCATTCAAAGTCGCATGGGGAATTCCTGCCTGAAGAGCCAAACGGTACCTGGTAATATTTCGCTTTGCTAACAGCTCATCAATAATCATCCGCTATCCCTCCTTAGGGTTCAATTATATCGGCATACCGAAATAATAGCAAGCGATTTTTATTGACAAATCGCCGGAAATGTGCTTTTATGTATCCTTGTATTTATTCTGCGCTGATGCACATACAGGGGTACATTTCACCTGCCCCGGCAGCGCAGGACCGGAGGTTCTTTCATGGCTAAAACAGTTCCTTTTACTCTGGCTGATGCCCGGGAATGGAAAAACCAGTTCCCTACTCCCTTCTACATCCTTGATGAAGAAGGGATTCGACAGACCGTCACCGATATCAATACCGCCTTCTCCTGGAACGAGGGCTTCTGCGAGCACTTCGCCGTGAAGGCAAACCCCAATCCCTCTGTGCTGAGACTCCTGGCATCTTTAGGCTGCGGCACCGACTGCGCCTCCATCGCCGAACTGGAAATGTCCCGCAGATGCGGCATGACGGGCCATAAGATCATTCTGACCTCCAACGAGACCTCCGACGCCTGCTATCAAAAGGCTAAGGAAGTGGGTGCCATCATCAATCTGGACGACATTACTCAGATCGACCACATGGAAAGAGCCGTGGGGATCCCCGATACGGTGTGCTGCCGCTTCAATCCCGGCTCCTTCGGCATCAGCAATGCCATCATGGGCAATCTGTACGATTCCAAGTTCGGCATGACGGAGGAGCAGCTTTTTGAGGCCTTCCGCATTCTTAAGGCAAAGGGCGTGGAGCATTTCGGCATCCATGCCATGCTGGCCAGCTGCTCTCTGGACGAGACCTACTACCCGGCTCTGGCAGAGAAGCTCTTCGATCTGGTGCTGCGGATGAGAGAGGAAAACGACATCACCGTGGAGTTCGTGGACTTCGCCGGAGGCGTGGGCATTCCCTACCGCCCCGAGGAGAAGAAGGTGGACATTCTGAAGGTGGGAGCTGAAGTCAAAAAGGTTTATGATCGCCTGCTCACTGCCAACGGCATTCAGCTCCGCATCATGACGGAGATGGGCCGCTTTGTCACCGGTCCTCACGGATACCTGGTGACCACCTGCGTGGGCAAGAAGCACATTTACCGGGAGTACATCGGGGTGGATGCCAATGCTGCCAACCTGATGCGACCTGCCATTTACGGCTCTTACCATCATGTCACCGTGCTGGGGAAGGAGAATGAGGCTCCATGCCAGATTGTGGATGTGGTGGGCTGTCTCTGTGAGAACAACGATAAATTCGCCGTTCAGCGGGAGCTTCCTGCCATCGACGAGGGTGACATTCTGGTCATCCATGACGGCGGTGCCCACGGCTACTCCATGGGCTACAATTACAACGGTTCTCTCCGCTGCGCTGAGCTCATGATGCATGCCGACAAGACCGTCACCCTGGTCCGCCGGGCCGAGACTCTGGAGGATTACTTCGCCACCTTCGATATCGATCCTGTGTTCAGTAAAAAAGAATAAAAGCAACTCCCTGTAAGTTCACTGACTTCTGTTCTCATCTAAAGAAAATGGCAGCGAAGCCACATCAGAGAAAGAGGGATTCATACTTCCCCAAAGAGTATTGACTTTCAGTATTCATCGAAGATGTCACTATAGGACAAAACACCCCCGCCGAAGCGTTGCTTCGGCGGGGGTGTTTTGTGTTCTATTTCCCTGAAGAAAACGTATCCTTGCTATACTGCTTCCTGAAGAAAACGTGTCCTTGCTATACTGCTTCCCGAAAAAAGCGTGTCCCTACAACTCCACTGCCTTCTTGGCCAATTCCTTGGCTTCTGCCATGATCCTGCTGCGCATGGCATCATCCATGCAGGGCCATGGACCCAGCTGGGCGGCATTGTAGGCGGCAGCCACATTGGCAAGGGCGCCTATGAGAGCCGGCTCATAGCCTTCCGCAAAGCCCACCATGGAGCAGGCGGTGCTGGTGTTGCCGCAGCCGGTGGGATCCACAGAGGAATCCACTCCCACGCTGGGCACAAAGACAGGCTTTCTGTCCGGCAGCACCACACAGGAGCCTTTGGTTCCCATGCGCAGGAAGCAGGGCTTTCCCGTGGCCTTGATGCGGCGGATCACTTCCGCTTCATCCTCTGCCCCGAAGAGGCATCTGGCCTCCCGCAGGTTGACAGAGAACAGATCCACTCTTTGGATCTGGGGGAGGATCCGGGGACGCTGGTCATCATTGAAGGTATTGTAGTGGGGAACCTCCCACATGAGAAGCGCCCGGGGAAACTGCTCCTTCAGCAGCCGGATCTCCTCCGGGTTCTGAAAAAAGTCCTCCTCCACACCGCTCTCCGTATAAATGGCCTTGGTGTCGGGGCTGCACAGCTCCGCGATCCAATCCCAGTGGACCATGGTGGCCGCGGCTGTCTGCTGCTCATACTCCTTGCCGTAGATGGAAACCTCTTTCCATCCTCCGTCGGGATTATAGGTGACAGTGGTGTAGTGGGTGTGGGGAAGCTCCCGGTGCACGCCCCGGACGGACAGACCGTGCCGGACGAAGTAATCGGCGTGATATTTCTCAAAATCATAGCCCGCGGATGTGACGAAGCCCACCTCAGGAGCGGCAGACAGAACGCCACCCAGCATAAACAGGCCACCGCCGGTGACCTGCTTCAGTTCCTTGCCATCCGCATAGTGAAGGTCGTTCACAATGCTCATGGCTGAGACCACATATTTCATAACAGCTCCACAAGCTCCTCTATGGTCAGAATGCCCTTTCCCAGGCCGGCCATTTCCGCCACCTGGCAGATCTGGGGCTTCTTCAGCTTAGCCTGTTCCATGACTTCGTCATTGCTGAAAACGGCTTTGGCCGTGTCGTCGGCGATGATCCGCTTCTTGGCCATGACCACCACCCGGTCGAAGTTTCTGGCAACAAATTCCATATCATGAGTGATGGTGACCACTCCCACGCCTTCTGCCTTCAGTACCTTCAGGAGGTTCTCCAGCAGCTCTGTGCCGTGCTTATCCTGCCCGGCGGTGGGCTCGTCGAAGATGATGTACTTGGGCTCCATGGCCAGCACATCAGCTATGGTCACAAACTTCCGGATGGGATAAGGAATATCAAAAGGATTCTTTCCCATGTACTTTTTCAGTCCCGTCAGCTCCACGGCCCGGTCTACCCGGCGCTTCATCTCCGGCTCCGGCATTTTCAGTCTCCGGGGCATGTACTCAATCTCTGCCCGGACATTCTGATTGAAGATCTGGTCGTCGGGATTTTGGAAGACATAGCCTACGGTCCTGCCGATGACGGCGGCGGTCTTCTCACGGGTGTTCACCCCGTCCACCAGCACATCTCCTTTCGTGGGTCTGTAAAGACCGTTCAGCATCTTGACAGCGGTGGTCTTGCCGGCGCCGTTCTGGCCCACGATGGCAACGCTCTCGCCCTGCTCCACCACCAGATTCAGATCATCGTTAGCCAGGTAGTTGTCCGGGTAACGGAAGCTTGCGTGTCTCAGTTCAATGCTCATGCCTGTACCTCCTTCCATTTGCGGATCTGTTCCACCGCATCCTCCACGGTAATGGGAATGCGCTCAAGGGACTTGCCCGCCCGGACCATGGCATGGCCGAAGAGGGCTGTCTGGGGAACCACAGCCCCCAGCTCCTCGATGGATGTATCTGTCAGGATGTCGGCGGTGGCCCCCTGTCTCACAATGGTGCCCCCC
Organism: Lachnospiraceae bacterium; assembly: GCA_021442595.1. Taxonomy (GTDB): domain Bacteria; phylum Bacillota; class Clostridia; order Lachnospirales; family Bianqueaceae; genus RUG760. The sequence goes on from JABUST010000020.1 coordinate 16,278, forward strand.
TGCATCAGGATCACTTCGTCACAATAGCGGGCGATCAGATCGATCTTATGCTCCACCAGAATGATGGTCTTGCCGCTGTTTTTCAGCTGTCCGATGATATCAAAAACCTTTTCCGTGGTCTGGGGATCCAGCTGGGAGGTGGGTTCGTCGATGACCATGATATCCTGGTCCATAGCCAGAATGGATGCGAAGGCCACCCGCTGGCGCTGTCCGCCGGACATGGCGTTGGGATCCTTCTGCAAAAGGTCCTCAATATCCAGTTCCTTGCTGACCTCCAGGATCCTGTGGATCATGGCTTCCTTTTCCATGCCCAGATTCTCCAGTCCCATGCCGATCTCCTCAAAGACAGTGGGCTTAATGCCGCTGATCTGAGTAAAGGGATTCTGGAACACATAGCCAATCTTTGCCGCCAGCTCCCCGGTATTCCAGTCTCTCACTTCCGTGCCGTCAATATTGACGATGCCGGTGAGCTCTCCGTTATAAAAGTGAGGGATCAGACCCCGCATGAGATTGCACAGGGAGGTTTTGCCTCCTCCGTTCTCTCCGATCACTCCGTAGAATTTTCCTTTTTCAATGCTGCAATTCACGTCATGCAGGGCCGGTTTCTTCGTAAAAGGATACTTATAAGTTACATCTCTGATCTCTATGAGTGCCATCTTCTCTTCCTCCTTTACAGAACGATTTTGCAAACGATCAGGGCGATGAAGCCCAGAAGGAACAGTCCCACCAGGATCTTCTCTCCCGCAGAAACTTTGGGGAGCTCCCTGAGGAAGGTGTGTCGGGTCTCCAGAGAGAAGGCTCTTGCGTCCATGGAGATACTCTTCTCCTCTGCGGCGCTCATGGCTCCCAGCATCAGAGGGCTGATGATGGGAAAGAAGGCCTTGGCTCTCACGAAGACATTGCCTTCCACTTCAATGCCTCTGGCTTTCTGGCTCTCAAAGATGGTGTTGGCGCTCTTTTTCAGGTCCGCGATGGTCTGGATGCTGGCCAGAATGATGTAGCTGGTGGTGTGGGGCACACCGATCTGCTCCAGAGAATACATGAGATCTCTGGCGGAGGTGGCGCAGGCGAAGAGCACCACGGCCCCGGAAAAGCCCAGGATATAGCCGGAAACGTTCAGAGCCACCAGAACAGCCTCCAGGGTCCACTTCCATCCGAAGATGGAAAACAGCACAGTGTCACCCTTTACGGTCAGCTGCCGGAGCACCAGCAAAAACAGTAAGATCATGACCACAATCTTGGTAAAGATGCCGCTGAAGGAGCGGAGCTTACCCATGGCTGCGGCCAGAAAATAATACAGGATGCAGAGGGCAAAAGAGTACGGAATGCTCTGGGCAATGATGGCGCTGATGCCCAGGAGAAAACAGATGATCAGCTTGGACAGAGGGTTCATGTCCAGAAGCAGATTGCCTGTGGTCTGGGGCTTGCGGAAAGAATCAACAAATTGTGTGTTCATGAAGTGATCCTGCCTGCTATTAGATAAAGTTTTTCTGCAGCCGTGAGCTGCCGGAGCAGCTTACAGATGCAGTTGCTTCCGAAAAGAAAGCATTGAATCCTGAAAATGAAAGCAATGCTTCCGGCAGAAGCAATGCTTTATATAGAACAATGCTTCCGTTGCAATATGCTTCCCTTCAGGAGGCGTTGAGTCAGCCGAACGACACTGAGTCTTCAGCCCGTCTCAATGTATAAGTATATCACAGATGTAGTCTGAAAGACAGAAAGAGTAAACTCTGAAAAGACAAAGAGCATACTCAGAGCTGCCTAAAGAGCATGCTTCGGAAACATAAAGAGCATGTCTGAAAGACAGAAAGAGCACACTCCGAAACCGGAGTGTGCTCTTTCGAACATACAAGAAGAATTATTCCTCTTCAGTCTCCTCGGACTTCTCTTCCTTAGCGTACACACTGCCGAACTTAACCTTGGACAGGAGACGGTTGGGCAGAGCCTTGAATACGCCGAAGCATACGATGATGGTGATGGCCTTGTCGATGAGGTCCATGAAGAACTCAGAAACAAGCTGGCAGGGGAAAACGCCCCAGCCGGTAACACCCTGGATAGCTGCCGCATACAGAGAAGCGGTGATGGGACCGAAGTCGCCGCCGTTGACCAGCATGGTAATGCAGGCGCCACAGACGCCGCCCACAAAAGCAAACCAGAGAGCGCTGAGCAGGGTCTTTCCGAAGTTCAGGAACACCTTTCTCTTGCTGAAGAAAGCAGCAGAGAGACCAAAGGCAATGCTCAGAGGAGCATAGAACAATGTGGTGGGGCTGGAGATGGAATTCAGCACATTGGAGATCAGTCCGACGATGGCGCCGGGGATTCCGCCGCAAAGTCCGCCGACTACGATGGTTCCGATGGAATCCAGGTATACGGGAAGACGAAGAAGGATCGCGATCTGTCCGCCAACGAAGTTGACAGCAACACCGATCGGGATCAGGAACAGAGTGAGCTTGTCGATTTTCTTCTGGTTGCTCATTTTTACCCTCCGGGGTGAATAAATAAAAAGAATTTCCGGTCAGAAAGCACCCTGATAACTCCCTGAAAAACTCTTCCGGGAATCCAGCTGCGCGCTTACTGAACCTGTTCACAAAGGAGATTATATATACTTTGTGAGGACGGATATACTGTCAAATTACACACAGATTCCCCTGAATGGGTAAAAAACTATGGAACAAAATGCCAAAGGAAGTCTTTGGACCGCATCCTGTCAAAAGAAGACCTTGTAAAGCATAAAGCCAAAGTGATTTTCAGACTGAAGGTAGCCTGAGGGATATCTTCATCAGACCCTTTGAGTTCCTTCCTACCGGACCTTAGGCCTTGCTCCCACAGATTTCTCCCAGAGCTTCCAAAGCAGCGTCCACATGGGCTTCGGTGTTGAAATACCCGAAGGAAAAACGGATGGTCCCTTCCGGATAGACCCCCAGTGTCTTATGGGCGGAGGGGGCGCAGTGCAATCCCACCCGGGTCATGATGCCGTATCTCTCATCCAGAAGATAAGCCGCCTCCGACAATTCCACCGAGGTTGTCTGAATGCTCACTACGGCTGCCCTGTTCAGGACATCCCGGAGGCCGATGATGTTCAGGTACCCCTCCTTCTCCAGTGGTTCCAGCCCCGCAAGAAATCTCTCTGTTAAGGCCAGTTCGTGGCTGCGCACCTGATCAAGTCCCTCCTGTTTCAGCCACAGAAGAGCTGCCCTCAGGCCGAGAATGCCGGGCAGATTCAAGGTGCCGGGTTCAAATTTGTCAGGAAGAAAGTCCGGAATCTCCTCCAGGTGGCTCAGACTGCCGGTACCCCCGGAAAGCAGAGGCTCCAGCTTATCCTTCATGCCCTTGGCCAGGATAAAGCCGCCGATTCCCTGGGGACCCATAAGCCCTTTGTGTCCGGTGAAAGCCAAAGCGTCTATGTGCATAGCGTCCATATCTATGGGAAAGGAGCCTGCAGTCTGGGCAGTGTCCGCAAAGAAAGTCAATCCGTGCTGCCGGCAGAACTGCCCCACCTGCTCCAGGGGCATCAAGGTTCCGCAGACATTGCTGGCATGGGTCATGACCACCAGCCGGGTATTGGACTGAAGGCAGGCCTCCAGGGATCCGGGCAGAAGAGCTCCGTCAGCATCACAGGCTGCCCGGGAAAAGGTGACCCCGATTTTCTCCAGCTGTTTTAAGGGCCGCATGACTGCGTTGTGCTCCAGGGAAGATACGATTACATGATCTCCCGGCTTCAGATATCCCTTCAGCAGTACATTCAGGCTTTCGGTAATGTTCTTAGTGAAAATCACGTTCCGGCAATCCGGTCCGTGAAACATTTCGCACAGCAGCTGTCTGGTTTCGTAGACCTGCTCCTCCACCCGGTAGGCGCTTTGATAACACCCCCGGTTAATGTTGACCCCTTCGCCGGTCAGAAAGCTGCTGATGGCCTCCACCACCTGAGGCGGCTTGGGAAATGTGGTGGCTGCATTGTCCAGATAGATTCTGTCCATAATCGACTGCTCCTTGCTCATATCATACTCTCCTATCATATCCCACTTTCCAAACTAATTCAAATATGGAGACATAGTTATGGCTTTCATAGAGTTGGCCGAAGTCCCGGAAGCCGCCTTCTTTTTGTATTCTTCCCATGTACCGTGGGAAGAATACAAACGAACAGACTGAGGGTACTGTTATTTATAATTTGTTTAGGACAGATGATTTGTTTTCAACCAATGGATTAGACTGAAGGCATGCTTTTATGGTATACTTTTCTGCAGTTTTTGAAAGGAGTCATCCTCAATGAATGACAGGAAAGAAAAAATCATGATTATAGCTGCATTTAACGTCATTTACTGAATCGTTGTCCCTGTTATTTAACCATTCACTGATGCTTTTATAATTTCTTGATATATTAATGAATTCATTCAGTTCATCAGCTGCTTTTTCAATGCTCAATCCTGCCTTTGATTTACACTTATAATAATACTCTTCATAATTAAGTGCCTTTAATATGTAAATGACTGCTGCATACGGACTCATGTCACGTATTATCCCTGTTTTACTCATAAGATCATTTATTTTTTCTGTATCATCTCTTAATATTTCTCTGTCCGGTCTGTTTAAAACTCTGTATATGTATTTTTCCTCATCATATACTGCATATCGTAAATAGGCAGTAATGTCCTTAATCCATTCAGCATCATAATAACCGCTTTTTTCTTTGTATCTTTTATATAATATACCCTCTTTACTGAACCGTTCCTCCAATATGTCTGCACACCTGGCTGTTCTGTATAAAACAGCAAATGTAAGGCCGTTGTCACCTGACATTACATCAGTTTTTTTATGCATTAAATCATCATTTGACAAAAAATAATTAAAATATTCTGATTTTATAACATCAATTACGTAATCAGCCTCCGTAAGTGCATTTTCTGATATGTGTACAGTGACACTGCCGTCTTTTTTGTCTTTTTTCCCTGCCTTCTGGATTTTTAATATACGATTGTTATTATTTAAAATAAGCCTGTCAGCTGCATCAATCACACATTCAGGACACCTGTAATTCTTAATAAGATTAATAACCTTTACAGGTTTATTTATTTCGGAATAATCTGTAATAAAGCGCTGCATATACATTGGGTCAGACCCGCGAAATCCGTATATTGCCTGATCATCATCTCCGACTGCAAATACGTTTTTATCATCTCCTGCAAGAAGTCTTATTATTTCATACTGAATATCATTAATATCCTGGAATTCATCTATAAGATAATATTTATATAACGTTCTGTACTGTAAAAGCAGTGTTTCGTTATCTCTTAATATGTCACAACACATTATCTGCATGTCATCAAAGTCAACTTTTTTGTTTTTCCTGCATT
>JABUST010000079.1 GCA_021442595.1 Lachnospiraceae bacterium
CTCTCCTTCCGTGCGGAGGATGCGCTCCTCTACTGCGGCCGGCGCCCCGTCCGGTGTCATCTCATCCGCCACCTCCACCATGTCCAGCCGATGATAGCGGCTGATGCGCTTGGCATATTCATCGATGGCCTCACGGAAATACTTTTCCTTCACTTTTCCAACTGTAATCAGTGTGATCTTCAATGTCAATTCCTCAGCTATACTCTTCAGAACTATCCTGTGGAGAACCCTTTTCCTCTTTATCCGGCGGGCGTAGAGTTCTCCCGGCGGGCGTAGAGTTCTCCCGGCGGGCATAGAGTTCTCCCGGCGCGCATGAACAGGATCTCGAATATTCTGCAGATAAAAGAACAAGGTCACGGGGACCCGTGACCTTGTTTCTTCATATCGCATGGAAAGCTATCCCACAGCGCCGGACTCAGGTTTACACCGCGACGGATTTGATCAGCTTCAGGTCCGGTCCGTCATCGGATACACGGGAGATATCTGCCCCCAGATCCCGGAAATGTTCCACCATGCTCTCGTAGCCGCGGTCGATATATTCTACATTGGTGATGTAGGTGGTGCCCTCGGCAGCCAGGCCTGCCAGGATCATGGCGGCTCCGGCTCTCAGGTCTGTGGCCTGCACTTCCGTGCCCACCAGCCGATCCACACCTTCCACAATGGCAATGTGGCCCTCGACATCGATATGGGCTCCCATCTTTTTCAGCTCCTCCACATAGCGGAAACGGTCATCAAAGACGCTCTCGTTCACCATGCTGGTTCCCTGAATGATGGACAGAAGGGCCATCATCTGGGGCTGCATGTCCGTGGGAAATCCTGGATAGGGCATGGTCTTCACCTTCGTGGGACGCAGACGGCAGTCCCGGCCGGAAACGGTGATCCAGTCGCCGCCCTGGGCGATGCGCACTCCTGCCTCCCGGAGCTTGGCGGAAATGGATTCCATATGACGGGGAATCAGATTTCGAATGGTAACCTCGCCTTCGGATATGGCTGCAGCCACCATGTAGGTCCCCGCTTCGATCTGATCGGGAATGATAGCATAGCTGCTTCCGTGCATCTTGCGAACGCCCCGGATGCGGATGGTGTCTGTGCCGGCGCCCTTCACATCAGCTCCCATGGAGTTCAGGAAGGAGGCGGTATCCACCACATGGGGTTCCTTGGCCGCATTCTCAATGACAGTGGTGCCCCTGGCTTTTACAGCCGCCAGCATGATGTTAATGGTGGCGCCCACACTGGCAAAGTCCAGAAAAATCCGGGCTCCCATGAGATTATCGGCCTTCATCTCAATGATGGACTGGGTGCTGACCACAGCCCCCAATGCCTCAAAGCCTTTAATATGAAGGTCTATGGGACGAACGCCGAAGTTGCATCCTCCGGGGAAAGCCACCCGGGCAGAACCGAAACGGCCCAGCAGAGCTCCCAGATAATAGTAGGATGCGCGCATCTTGCGGACCTCTTCACAGTCCGCGCAGCGATTGGTCATGTGACGGGAATCGATGCGCAGGGTATGCTCATCCAGATACTCCACGTCCACGTCCAGGGTCTTCATGATTCGGGTGATATTTTTAGTATCGGCAATATCAGGGACATTTTCCAGAGTGACCACATCCTCGCACAGCAGGGAGGCAATCATAATCGGCAGAGCCGCGTTCTTGGAGCCGCTGATCGACACTTCGCCGTGCAGCGGGTTCCCTCTGCGAACCATCAGTTTGTCCATATTGTTTACCTCATTGTATTCCAAAGCAGTCCCTATCTTCCGGAAAACTCCGGATCCGCCCCCCAGCGGAGCCGCTTCCTCGCGGCAGAATGGGTTTGTCCATTATATCACCACAGACCTCTTCGGTCAATGATGACCCGCAGACCTCCCTGACAGATGCCGCCGTTTCAATCATGACAGTAGCTGCTTCTGTACTGTTTGCCGGACTCCATGATGAGGGTCAGAGTGGGTCCGGCCACTGCCCGGTTCCCATCCATGCTGTCGATGACATACCCGTCCATAAGAGTCCGCACCTCGTCTGTCTGCCCCTGATTCTTGCTTCGAATATCCTGAAGCAGCCGGTACAGCACCTCATCCATGGGCAGTGTCTCCCTCACATCCCCATAGCTTCCTGCCTCCCAGTAGCTGATCTCAGCAGCCTGAATTCCCTCCCGGATCACAGTTACCGAGGCGGAATTGAAGAAGTAGATCCGCTCATCCACGATCTGGGCGAAGCTTACTGTCAGGGTGCTGCCGCTTCTGGTCCACCCCACAGCTATGACATCCTCTCCCAGCCATTTCTGGGCGAAACGTCTGGCCACCGCCTCCAGCATGAGCTGCTCTTCCTCCGTCAAAACGGGCTGCAGGCTCATATCCGACTGCTCCGGCATAACTCCTGAATCCTTATAGGATATGGAATGCCGGTCCCAGTCTGCCAGCAGCACCGCGGACCCGGAATTGTACTGGGTCTTTGCGCCGTAAATATAGGTCATGCTGTACTGGGCTCCCTCCAGGAAATCCAGTACCATGCTGTCCAGGTCTGCCGAGCCCAAAATCAGCTCCTCGTGGACTCCGGAAAAGGCGGAAGGCTGCGCCCGGAAGGTGATCCCCGCCTCTTCGTACATGGCAACGACTCTGGCCAGCTCCCGGGTCCCCACCCGGCTGGTGCCCTGTTTCTCTCCCACCAGCATGATCAGCAATACCAGGTTTACACCGATCAGGGCCGTCAGCACCGGAATATAGATGATCCTTTTCCTCATGGTCCCTCCTCAATCCGCCAGGTACAAAGCAGAACCGTCCTTCATCCGGACCTGCCAGGCAATGATCAGAGCATGGCCGTTGTAGTAATAGACCTCCCGGGGAGGCTCGGCGATATCACTTATATCCACCCTCGTGGCGGCCAGATCCATTACGGTCTTCCATGTATTGTTGAAGCTATGGGTCTGTCCTTTCAGCTCCTCCTTCAGCACCCACCGGCGGCATTCCCGGACAGAGCTTCCCACCACGGTGATGGACACAGGATGCTCCATATCCTCCATGCCTTCCGGCATCTGGGAAAGCTCCAGGTCTCTGCCCATGAGGGTATAGTCAAACCAGAAGGTAAACCCCTGCTGCTGCCGGAGGATGCGGACCAGCTTCAAGCCCTGATACAGAGAACCCACCCGATCCAGATCGCCCTGCAGAAATGTCAGCGCCGTGCGATAGGCCTCGTTCAGTGTGGTATCCGTCTTTTCCGCATCTGTCAGAGTTTCCATGTAGTGCATATACCCGTCCCCGGTGACCTTCAGGGTTACCTTTTCACTGGTATACACCAGAGCATCCTCCTCTGTCAGACGGTTGGCGGCGTCGGGATATTCAAAAAAGGAATTGATATAGCTTCTGAGAAGGGAATACCGCACATCGCCCCGTTGGAAAAAGGCGGAGCTGATGCTCATTTTATCCCATTCCGAGGAGACCTCCGTGTCGCTGACAAAGGTTCCCGGCTCAAACAGATTCCCAAAAGAGAGCCCTGCGTCTACATAACGGGTAGAGCCTTCCATGATCCCCGAACCGATGTCCAGCAGATCCCTGTACAGGGACAGATTCTCCTCCCAGTCCCGGCTGCCGGCACTGATCTCCCGAACCTGCCCCTCTCCCTTCTCCAGAAACAGCAGCCGCACCGGTTCTCCCCGGCGAAGAGAGGGGTAGACCGCCACGGTGCTGTAATTCATGGAAGGGTAGCCTTCCACCTCTTCCCACAGGGTTCCCCCCAGGGTCTGTTCATCTGCCGGGAAGGGCAATTTCAAAACGGCGCAGAGCCGGCGGCTGTCCATGACCTCCAAGGGCTGCAGATTCCCCATCTCTCCCTCTGCCACCACCCGCTTCAGCAGAGCATACATGTCCTCCTGCAGGACGGAAAAACAGTCATCCTCCGGGACTACCTTCACAAAGGAACCATTTTCCATGCCTCCCAGAGTGACATAGATCGCCTCGGGATACAGGGCTGTGTTCAGACCCTCCTGAGAGGAATACGCGGGTTCCTTGTCATCATTTAGGATGAAGGGCTCTCCAAACAAAAGGATCATCTGGAGAATTGCCGTGCAGGCCAGCAGGGCGGTGACCATCCAGAACCAGCTTCTTCGAAGAAAAAGGACAAAACGATCCTTACCGGGAGTTTTCATCACCTTGTCCTCCCAGCAGAGATTCATAAATATTCAGATAACTGTCCGACAGCTTCTGCCGGATATTTGCGGAATAGCGCACATATCTGGTGGTGGTCACCAGATTGCCCATGGTGACGGAAACATACTGTTCTCCCAGCACCGGGAGAGGAATACTGATCTGGTACAGACCGCTCTTTCCCACCTCCTGCATTGAGGAGAAAAGGATGACGCGTTTTTCGCCCTTTCGCATATACACAGTGACATAGATATCAGCGTCTGCAGGGGCAGTGCCGCACAGAACCGTCTGGGTGTCCATGGTGCGGACAGTGATGCTCTTTTCCTCCTGGTCGGCCCGGACAAGGGTGCTTCGAAGGGGCAGGATCAGCAGGAGCCCCAGCAAGAGGCCTGCAAGGGGCAAAAGGGTCTTCCCTTTGGACTTACTCCACATCTCTGTCTACCTCCGGCGCTTCCGGGAACAACAGATAGAAGGTGGATCCTTCTCCCGGGGTGCTCTCCACCCAGATCCGTCCTCCGTAAAGCTCAGTGGTCTGTTTGGCAATGGCCAGGCCCAGGCCGGTGCCTCCCATGGAACGGGACCGGGCCTTGTCCACACGGTAGAAACGGTTGAAAATGCGTTGCTGATCCTCCGGGGAGATGCCGATGCCCTCATCCCGGATCCACAGGCAGACAGCGCCTTCGCTGAGGGCGATCCCCCCCCGGATCACAGTGTGCTCGGGACTGTATTTGATGGCATTGGTCAGCAGGTTCCGAATGACCTGCTCAATGCGGCGGCCGCCGGCCAGGATCCAGAACTCTCCGGAAGGCCAGGGAAACTCGCCGCTTTCGTCCTCATCGATGGGAACCACTTCATCCCAGATGATCTTCTGGTGCTTCTGCTCCGCCTCCCGGAACATGTCCATCATATCCTGGCGAAGAAGATTTCCCACCTCCGTGGGCTTGGCCTGCACACTGACCTGGTGGGCATCCATGCGGGAAAGCTCCAGCAGATCCGCAATGAGAGCCGCCATACGGTCCGACTCGTGGGCGATTATTGTCAGAAACTGCCTTATCAGCTCCGAATCCTGCAGATCGGAGTCCAGCAGAGTCTCTGAATAACTCTTAATGGTGGTAACAGGGGTGCGCAGCTCATGGGACACATTGGCCACAAATTCTTTCTGCATCTGCTCCATGGCCTTCAGCTCCCGGATGGAAGTGGTAAGCTCCCGGGCCATATCGTCAAAGTTCACCTCCAGGATATCCAGCTCATCTCCGAATTCGGTGACCTTCTCCCCGGGCTCTTCTTCTCCCGGCACCGCCTTCTCCTCCTGTTCACTTCTGGCGCCGGCGGACAGTTCCTGTGTCTTCTCCGTCAGCTTGAGGATCGGATCGGATATGGATACAGCCAGCAGATAGCCCAAAAATCCGGCAACGATCATGCCCAGCAGGGTGACCAGAAAGATAATGATGGTATAGCTCTGCAGCCTTTCTCTTACGGCCTCCATGGACTGACGCACCAAAAGGATATACTGCTTATGGTTTTGGGGCAGCTCAAAGGAAAGGGCATAGTCTCCCACACTGAGGCCGTTCTCTGTCAGCTTGTGGACATACAGCTCCTCCACCCGTTCACCGGCCAGCACTGTGATCAGCGTCCGGGAGGTGGGCGCTGCCTCTTCCCTGCGGGAGTACAGAAGCCGGCCATCCTCCGAGAACAGGTACACGGAAGTCTCCGAGCGTCCGGAGACAGCAGTGCTGCCTGTCTCGATGAGCAGGGCGGTCAGCACCTCCCCGAAGACAGACTCCGGCCCTTCCTGCTCTCTGATGTCCTTCACGGACAGCATGTCGATGATCCTGTCTGCGCTGTAGACGCTCTTCTGGTAGACCTCCCCGTAAGCATTGGCCCGGAGATTATACAGGATCAGGGCGCCCTGACCTGTCATGACGATGACCACCAGCAGCACGTAGAGCACAGCCATCTTCCATTTGATACTGCGCATATTATGCTAATTCTTTTCTGTAAAGTAGTAACCTACGCCCCTCTTTGTCAGCAGCAGCGCCGGGGCAGAGGGGTCCTCCTCGATCTTTTCTCTGAGCCTTCTCACCGTCACATCCACCGTGCGCTCATCCCCCTGGGCCTCAAAGCCCCAGACCTTGCGCAGGATCTCTTCCCGGGAGAAGATCTGCCCCCGCTTGCTCATAAGAAGCTTGAGGATTTCTGTTTCCTTGGGGGTCAGATCTATGATCTTTCCCCTGCAGCGGGCAGAAAAACGGGTATAGTCCAGAGTAAAATCTCCTGCAGTGTAGGAATCCGGGGAAGACAGCTCGCTCTTCTGGGTCAGGGCGCTGAAGCGACGGAGTCCTGCCCGGACTCTGGCCATAAGCTCCCGCACGCTGAAGGGCTTGGTCACATATTCGTCAGCTCCCATCTCCAGTCCCAGCACCGTGTCGATCTCCTCGGCCCGGGCCGTCACCAGAATGATGGGGATGTTGCTGACAGCTCTGATCCGGCGGCACACCTCGTATCCGTCCATGCCGGGCATCATGACGTCCAGAATGATCAGGTCCGGCTGGTCTCTGTGGAAGGCCTCCATGGCCTCATAGCCGTCGTAGGCCGTGACCACCGTATAGTTTTCTTTTTGAAGATTAAATCGGATGATGTCTACGATGCTCTTTTCATCATCCACCACAAGAATCTTCTCGTACATGGGTCTTCCCCCTTACTTGTTCTCCACACTGAGGAAGGTGGTGACACTCACTTCTTCCCCGGCCTCCAGCATATCCATGCCGGCTGCTTCTCCCAGAGTCTCCACCAGGTTAGGAGCATTGATCCGCCAGTTCTGGGGCTCGATGCACATGAAGCCGCCCTTCTGCTTACTGTTCCACATGACCCAGTGGCGGAAGAATTCATCCACCTTATAGGTTGCAACTGCCTCCCGGGTCTCTATGATGGCGCCGTGGAAGGGCTTTCCGTCTATCTCCAGCTCCTTGACTGTGTACAGATCATCCATAGGAAATGCCATGGGATCCATGCCGGTGGTGCGGAAGGGAATTTCCGCCTCATTCAGGTCACGGACGACGCCGCTGGGAAGCATGCGCTCCGTAGTCTCCACCCGCTGACCCACAGATACAAGAACTTTGGTATCCTCATCTACCCGGAAAGCCGTATGGAAACCCAGACCTAAAGGCATAGGCTCCTCCCCGTCGTTAATGATGCGGGTGGTTTCCTTCAGACCCTCCTCCGTCAGCTCATATTCCCGGTAGATCACGAAATAGCAGGGGAAGTATTCAAAGAATGCCGTATCCTCATCTCCCACAAATAGCAGGGAACAGGAGGTGTCGCTGTATGCGTCCACCATCCACTCCCGCTTGTGCAAAAAGCCGTGGAGCGAGTTGTTTCTGGCAGGCTCATTGAGGGGGAACTGATAGGTCTTGCCGGCAGCCGTAAAGCGGCCGTCTTCAATGCGGTTAGGGGGAAACAGCAGAGGATAGCCGTAACTGGTAACTGCCTCCTGCAGCTCCTCCTGGGAGCCGGGGCAGTGGAGCACCTCCACACCGTTTTTCTTCAGACTCAGCAGCATACCGCCGGTCCTGGGAGAGATCTTTGCTTCGTAGATGCCATTGTTTAATGTGATGATGGGCAGTGTGCCGAGCAGTTCCATGGTGGACCTCCTTAGTTAATGTGAAATTCAAAAGACCGATTATTCTGCGCTGGCCGGTTCCTCTTCCGGAACCATCTCAGGTCCATCCTTCAGATCTCTGTGATCCTGAATATGCCGGTAGCGGTTGGCATCCGTGGGAAGACCTTTCTTCTCAAGACGCAGATTGATAGCCCGGCCGATGACATAGTAGGCAGTGGCAAAAATAGGCACGCCGGCCACCATGCCGAAGATACCGAAGATGCCTCCGAACAGCAGAATAGCCAGGGTGACCCAGAACTCATTCAGGTTGATACGGTCTCCCAGAATGTAGGGTCCCAGAATATTTCCGTCTATCTGCTGCAGAACGATGATGAAAATCACAAAGATCAGGCACTTGACGGGACTGGCCATAAGGATCAGCAGCGCCGAGGGAATGGCGCCGATGAAAGGACCGAAGAAGGGGATAATGTTAGTGACACCCACGATCACACTGACCAGCAGACCGTAGGGCATGCCGATGATCAGACAGAACACGGCGCAGATCAGCCCGATAATCAGAGAATCAATGATCTTACCGGTGATGAAACCGCCGAAGATCCGGTGTCCGTGCCGCAGCACATCCAGGATCTCATCCGCCCGCTTCTCGCTGAACACCGTATAAATAAGCTTTTTCCCCTGACTCAGGGCCAGATTCTTGTCTCTCAACAGGTAGACTGCAATGACAAATCCTACCAACAGGTTGATCAGGGCCTTGATAAAGTCCACCAGACCGGAGCCCACAGCGGACATGAGACTGCCGCTCCACTCCGTGACCTTCTCTCCCAGGATCACCTGAAGTTTGTTCATGACTCCCTCTGTCAGAGCAGACAGGAAGGAAGCCATCTCTCCGCTTCCCAGCCTCCAGTTGCTGAAGTACTTCTGAATGCTGTTAAGGTAATTGGGAATCTCTCCTACCAGGAAGGAAATACTCTCTACCAGACCGGGGAGGATCAGGCTCACAAAGAGAACCAGGCCCAGAATGCCTGTGAGAATACCCATGAAAATGGAAAGAAACTTGGCTCTTCTCCCGGGATGCTTTGCCTTGCGGCAGAGCTTATCAAACAGCTTCCGGTACAGCTTAACCAGAGGATCCAGCAGATAGGCGATGACCACACCAAAGAAGATCCCCTGAAGCGACCGGCTCACCGTGGTAAAAAAGCTTCTTACCTCATTGAACTTGAGAAAAATGAAGGTGAGCACCACGATGGCCGCCGAAACCAGCAGCGCTTCCCTGGCCACTATGCGCACATGGGCGGAAAACTGCCTGTTTTCCTCGGACTCATCCTTTTTCAGAAAACTCACGGATATTTCCTCCTTTCCGGGAAAAGATCATTCCACATGGGTATGATTATGAATATGCTGTTCACAATACTCGTAATTGCCATGACAACCGGAGCAGTAACGGAAGGTCATCTCCGGATCATCCAGCTCCGTTATGCCGCAGATGGTGCACCGATGAAAAGCTGCCTTCCGGACATTGCGATCGCTTCCCTTTTCCTGATTTCCTGAGGCAGCTCCCGTGAAGGAAGCCTTTCCCCGGTTCTCCCGGGCAGGTCCTGTATAGTAGGCGCCGCCGAAGCCGCTGTATCCGCTGCCGGCCTTCTTTTCAAACTCTCTGCGCCTCTTCCGGCTCTTGATGCCGCTGATGACCTGGGGCAGGAAAAATACCAGATAGGGCAGGAAGGAGGCCAGAATGAACAGCTTCAGAGGCAGAGAGTTCATAAAGAACTCAATGCCGATGATGACGGCGGAAAAGACTCCTGCCCACTTGGCCTTGAGAGGCAGGACATAAAAGAGCAGGATCTGCATATCCGGGTGCAGCGTGGCCAGGGCGATGAACAGGGTAGAATTAAAGTAGGACATCTGGTTATAGATCTGTCCCAGATCGAAGATGCGGGCCAGGTACAGCACAAAAGCCACCAGCAGAATGCCCACCCAGCCAATCACATAGAACAGCCCGAAGCGGAAGGACCCGATGGTCCTCTCCAGGGCATCCCCGATCCAGTAATAACACAGCAGACTGATGGCGGTCATGAGGGGATTTCCCAGGGAGGGCACAAAGATAAATGTAAAAATTCTCCAGATCTGTCCCTTCAGCACCATGCCGGGCATCAGATTCAGGTAATAAACGATACCGGGGGCAAACAAAGACAACACATATACCAGCGCGTTCCCGAATACGATGTAACGCATCAGATGAGGGATGGCAAGATGCCCCCACTTTCTTTCCAGTTTATCCAGCATGCAGGTCTCCTCTCTATCCTTTTCTTCTATACCAGGGAGTGTTCCTGGGTTTCTTCTTCGGTGTTCCGTCAAAGTCAGACAGCAGCTTGATATCCTCCGTGCGGCGCATAATGGCCATGGGGAAGATGGGAGCTTTTCTGAACCGCAAAATAAAACCGGGAAGATACACTGCCACCAATCTGGCAGCCAGCAGAGCGTCTGTCCTGGCATCGTGGAATTTCTCATCCCAGTGAAGGATGCCGCTGAGCTGGGCCTCCTCCTTCAGGGAGATCACATGCTCCAGGTCATTCATGTCCTGAACCAGATAACTCACGTCCAGGATCCTCTCCCCCAGCAGCACTTCCGGAATCTCCATGCCGCTGCGCTCGTAGGCCTTATGGATCACGTCCAGATCGGAGCGAAGCCCCTGTCCGCAGACCACCCGGGCCCGCTTAACAAAGGCGCCGATGCGCTCCAGAGCCTCCGTAATGGGAACTCCCTCCCGGCGCAGCAGATCATCGGAAATATGGGTCAGCCCCCGGACGATGGGGGACACATGAACGCCCCGGGGGAGCTTGATGTACATGTCCAGCCGTTTGGTGATCCTCAGACCGTCTCCTGCAGCCTCCAGGATCAAGCCGGAAAACTGGGTGGGAAAACCGGCTTCCCATTCCATGTCAAAGACAGCCAGGGGAAAGCACTTCTCCCAGGCATTTTTGACTGTCTCCAGCTCTTCCTTCTCCAACCTGTGCTCACAGAAGGCCCGAAAGGCTGCGCTGCGCTGTTTGCCGCAGGTCAGGAAATCGCAGGTCTTCTGCCGGTCACACCAGGAGCAGTCAAAGCGTCCTTCCAGATTTCTTTCATCTTCCGAAACGGTTTTTTCCCAGAAAAAATACTCTTTCCTATATCGCTTAGGGTTCTGCCGGGCAAATATGGATACCCGTTTGTAGACCACCCCGGTGAGATAACCATCGGCCCGGATCAGCAGCTGGTTCAGCCCGCTGAGAGCCTCCATGCCCACCTCCGTCCGGGAATCCTTCTGCGACCCCATGCCGATGAGGAACCACATTTCGTTTTCCGATGCAGTGTTTCTGAACAGGCTCACCCACACCATGGCATGGGTGGGATCCAATATCTGGGATGCCTCACCAAAGCGTTTCTGGACAGCCTCCGCCTTCTCTTCACTGAAGGTGAGACTGCAGTGGGAATATCTTTTATTCAGATCCGGGTGCTTTTCATATCTGGTCCTGCACTTATCAAACAACACAAAGAGCTGTCTGGGAAGCGGGCAATGTCTGCTGCCGTAAAAAACGATGCGCTGTTCCCGGTACTCCTGAATATTCCAATCAGCCATTGCACCCTCCTCTCACTAAAATAATACAATATAACAGACTAATGATACACGAAAGCCCCGCCAAATACAATGAACACAATATGAATACGCAGAATATACAAATTGCAAAAACATGTCAGACCGGAAACAGATTCCCGTCACAGGGAAAATACCTACCCTCGACCCCGCAGATGAGTCGATCTGCAGAAGGAAAGTCCTCAGTGAGTCCTCTCGTAGATATACTTTCTCTTGACCGTGTCCGCATGACGAATGGCACCGGAGCGCTCCAGCACCTTCACGGCATAGCTCAATTTAAGTCCCTGAAGCTTCATGGCCTTTCCCAGGGTCTCTCTGTCAAAGCGCTCCGGCAAAAGTCCGGGCAGCAAGGCAGCATAGTCCTCCGGTCTTCTGACGATGCCGGCCTCTTCTATGGAAAGAGGCAGCCGCTCCATCCGGGGCGCTCCATGCTTTCTGTCTTTTCCCTTTCCGCTGAGCAGTTTATATTCTTCCATATCCATCATGAGGATCAGAAAATCCAGGTTCGGATGGTCCATATGGTCCGGCAAACGGTAGATCTCAGGCAGGATATCCCAGAGCTGTCCCTCTCTGGGGCTCTTCCGCCGGCTCACCACCTCCCCCGTGTCGGGATCCACCCAGCATATGATCTTTCGGCGCACACAGGGATAGACCACAGTGACCCGGTACTCCGGCAGAAAGACCTCCAGTTTATCCCGAAGCCTGTCAAAGGCCCTGGTCTGAATCTCGAAAATATGCCCGTCTTCCTTTTGGAAGATATCTGCCACCTTGGAACCTACCGGCACCTCATGACAGGAGCTGTCCGGCTCCAGATAGTATTTGACGGTGCTGTGGACAAGCCGCTCCGAAAGGGTACCGATGCCGCTTTTCAGTGAGCCTCTGGCTCTTTCCAGGGCAATCTGCAGCCGTTCATTCTCTGTCATGGCTTCTCCTTTCTGTCCGTTTTCAGACTGCGGCCTCCTTTTCAGGGAGCCTCTGCATGATGAAATTTACCCCTTAGGGTGAAACGCCGCTTTTCTTCCGGAGGGGTGTGTCGGCTTCTCTCGAGAAATACAGCCACTTATCTCGAGGAAAGTGCCCTTGTACCACTTTACACGCTGCAGCCCCTGCTGTAAAGCCCCTGCTCTGTCCCGGGCATTCGGAAAATAAAAGCAGTTTCCTGCCTCCCGCATACGAACCTTTATTGCGTCCTGTACTCTTTTAGTGATATACTTTCCTTTATCTATATCAAAAAAATGACAGCACAGGCTGATCTTATTTAACGGAGGCAACTATGCTTAGAGACGGAAAGATCTGGATCGCCAACAATGAAAACGGAGATCCCATTTACCTTCTTCCCGCTATGGCCAACCGCCATGGCATGATCGCCGGAGCCACCGGCACCGGAAAGACCGTTACCCTGAAAGTAATGGCCGAATCCTTCAGTGAACTGGGTATCCCCGTGTTCATGGCAGATGTAAAGGGCGACATTGCCGGCACCATGAAGGCCGGTGAGGACAGTGAGAACATGCAGCAGCGCATCGCCCGCTTCGGTCTGGCAGACTACGGTTTCTCCTACGAGGGCTACCCTGTAACTCTGTGGGACATCTACGGAAAGAACGGCATTCAGCTCCGTTCCACCATTTCCGAGATGGGTCCCGTACTGCTGGCCCGCATTCTGGACCTGAACGATACCCAGAGAGAGATTCTCTCCATCGTCTTCAAAATTGCTGACGATAAGGACCTGCTGCTGACGGATACCAAGGACCTAAAGGCCATGCTGGCTTACTGCAGAGCCAATTCCAAGGAGTTCGAGGCTGAGTACGGCCGCATGACCTCCGCTTCCATCGACGCCATCACCCGGGCCATCGTGACCCTGGAGTCCGAAGGGGGCGATGTCTTCTTCGGTCTTCCTTCTCTGAACATCTCCGAATGGCTTACCACCGGCGCTATGGGCCGGGGCGCCATCAATGTGCTGGATGCCCAGCAGCTGATCAACAATCCCCGCATGTATGCCACATTCCTGATGTGGCTTCTGGGCGAGCTGTACGAGCTGCTGCCTGAGGTGGGCGACCTGTCCAAGCCCAAGATGGTCTTCTTCTTTGATGAAGCCCATCTGCTGTTTAACGGCGCCCCCTCCTGGCTCATGGAAAAGGTGGAGCAGATCATCCGCCTCATCCGTTCCAAGGGCGTAGGTATCTACTTCTGCACCCAGAATCCCAAGGATATTCCCGACACGGTACTGAGCCAGCTGGGCAACAAGGTCCAGCACGGTCTGAGGGCTTATACCCCCGCCGAACAGCGCTCCGCCAAGGCTGCTGCCGAGTCCTTCCGCGTCAATCCCTCCTTCAACACCTATGACACCATTCTGAACCTGGGAACCGGCGAGGCTGTAGTCAGCATGCTGGATGAGGGCGGTATCCCCACCATGGCAGAGAAAGTCTTCATCCTTCCTCCCAAGAGCCGCATGGGCGCCATCACCGAAGGCGAGCGGGATATGAGCATCAAGGAAAGCCTTGCCTACAGCCGCTATGCCAAGGCCGAGGATCCCGAGACTGCTTATGAGATCCTGCAGAAGCGGGAGCAGGAAATGCTCCAGGCTGCTGAAGAAGCTGCCCAGGAGGCTCTGGATGCCAAGGAGCAGGCAAAGGCCGACAAGGAAGCTGCCAAGCAGGCTGCCAAAGAGGAAAAGGAAGCTGCCAAGACCAAAGCCGCCAACGAGCGGGCTGTAAAGAATGCGGCCAAGTCCGTTTCCAGCACCGTAGCCGGCACTCTGGGCCGTGAAGCCGGAAAAGCTCTCGGCTCCGGTTTCGGCTCTCTGGGCAAGACCCTGGGCGGAAATGTGGGCGCAGCTCTCGGCCGTGGCATCATCGGTACCCTCTTCGGACTGAAGAAAAGCTGATATGTTCGGATATACGACCCTTAATTATTTTCACAAGAGACAATCCCGCGACCTAAATCGGCGCGGGATCGTTTCTGTATGTCTCTGTCTGTCTCTGCTGATTACCCTGTTGCCCGCCTCCGGACTGCAGGTCATGGCGGACACCCCCGTCAGCATCTATACCGCTCAGGATCTGGCTGCCATGAAGAATAACCCTTCCGGCAGCTATTCTCTGGAAGCGGACATAGATATGACCGGTGTGGACTGGATTCCCTTCAGCTTCAGCGGACGCCTGGAAGGAAACGGTCACGCCATTGTCAACCTGACCATCTCCAGGCTGGGAGAGGATACAGCCGAGACGGTGGACGGCAACAACAAGGTCTACGATACCCGCTTCTCCGGTCTCTTCTCCACCCTAAAAGGAGCAGAGGTTGCTGATTTGCAGCTGCTGGGCCTTAACGTCAGCATCGTTACGGATGAACACTGCTTCATCGGCGGCATTGCCGGCTTCATGGAGGATTCCGTCATCGCCGGCTGCTCTGTCACGGACGCCCGGCTGGACCTGACCACCGGAGGCGTCATGGTGGGCATCGGCGGCCTGGTGGGATTCGGCTATGGCACCATCATCGGCTGCGAGGCGGATGTGCTGCCCGTCTTTCACGATTCAGATCCGGAGACCCTCTGCGAGGAATTCATCGGCGGCGCTCTGGCCTGCGGCAACGCCTGGATCTATGACTGCAGCATCTCCCTCAGATCCTATGCCGCCTGCACCGGCTATGTGCACAACGGCGGCCTGGTGGGTATGTTCTACTGTTACCGGGAGGATATGCTCCGGGGTGAGATCCGGGGATGCAGCGTCCGGGGCTTCATGCGTTTTTATGAGAACAACGAAGACCGGCGTGCCTACTGTGCTCCCTACATCGGAGAGGAGCTTTCCTGGGTGGATGTCATGGAGTGTGAAGAGGATTTCACCAACGACGAAACCTGGAATTATGAGGACCGGATGGAGCCGGAAAAATGCGCCTCTCCTGATATGGAGACGGCCCTGGTGACCGCTCTGTGTACAGGCTGGAGCTATGTGCTCCACACCTGCAGCGTCTGTGATTACTCCTATAAAGATACCTTTACCCCTGCCTCTCATCAGGATACCACCTGGGAGATCCTGATTCCCTCCACCACGGATACCGAGGGCTTTCGGCAGCAGGTGTGTCTCTCCTGTGACTTCGTGCTGGGAGAGGAAGTCATTCCTCCTCATGTTCATGAACCGGGCGAATGGACCACCACCAAAGAGCCGGCCTATCAGGTGGAAGGCCTGAAGCAGGTGCTGTGCACCGGCTGCGGAGAGGCTTTGGAGGAGGAGACCATTCCCGCTCTCACCACGCCCCCCACGCTGGTAATGTCCCCCGAGACTGTCCGGGTGAACTACAAGGATACGGCTTCCCTCAGCGTCATCTGTACCGACTGCCCCTCCGACCCGGAGACTCTCCACTGGACCAGTGACAACGAAGCGGTGGCTAAGGTGGACAGTCAGGGCACTGTCTTAGCCCTGAGCAAAGGCACCTGCACCATCACCTGCACCAATGATATGGGGCTGACGGATTCCTGCCAGGTGACCGTGGGCTATTCCTTCGGTCAATGGCTCATCGTGATCCTCCTCTTCGGCTGGATCTGGTACTAACTCAAAGGAGTAAATACCCACAACAAACAAGGGCTGTCCTTCGGGACAGCCCTTGTTTGTCTTTCGATATGCGTCAGGGAACAAGACATGGCTGCATCCAAATATCCATATCGGATCAGCAGGTGTCCGTTCCCGGATCTTTTATTTGTCCGTACTTCCCAGACCGCCGTTGCGGACCCGGGTCACCTCTTCCTCTTCTGCGGTGCCGTAGGGGAGAAAGATTCCCTGCGCCAGTCCGGCTCCGGCCTTCAGCTCCAGGGTCTTAGCTTCCCGGGAGTCATTGGTGATCTTGATCCGGATATGACCCTCGTTGTCGGAGCCATAGTAGTCGCTGTCAATGACTCCCACCGTGTTGTCCAGCTGCAGGCGGAATTTGAATCCCAGGGAGCTGCGGGGCATAAGGAGCAGCACATAGTCCTGCCGCATCCAAGCCCGAATGCCCGTAGGCACCAGGGCTCCCTCTCCGGCCTTCAAGGTCAGATCATAGGGAAGCATAAAGTCATAGCCCGCAGAACCGGTGGTGGCTCTTTTAGGGAGCCTGATTCCCTCATAGGCAGCCCGGACCTGCTCCGGGGAAAGCTCCGGACAGCTTACGGCCATATCTGCGGCAAATCGTTCAAAGCTTACCATCTCAAACCTGGCAATCATACATTGATTCCTTTCTCATCGTGGAGCTGGCACAGTACCTTCTCCACCCGCAGACCGTCCATGCGCAGAACCGTCATGGTAAAGTCTTCGTATGTAAAGCTGTCTCCCGCCGTGGGGAAACGCCCCAGAAACTCGATGCACCAACCGCCCACGGTCTCGCTTTCAAAGTCAAAGTCTTCTTCCCGTATCTCCAGCATATCCAGCAGATCCCCGATGGGCAGGTCTCCATCGATCTGATACTCGCTCTCAGACCGTTTTTCCACCTCGGTCTCCACCTGGTCCGTCTCGTCCCAGATCTCCCCCACCATCTGCTCCAGCACATCCTCCATAGTGATGATGCCCAGGGTTCCGCCGTATTCGTCCACCACGACAGCCATGTGCTGCTTGGCCTTTCTGAGGGCCTCCAGCACTTCCGGCATACGCATGGTCTTATACACATAGCAGGGCTTCATAATGAGCTTCATCAGATCCGGCTGCCGATCCTCCGTGAGGGCCTTCAGCAGATGATTCATGTACAGGACGCCTACGATCTCATCGATGCTTCCCTTGTACACGGGAATGCGGGAGAAGTGGGCATTTTCCAGGCGGATTTTGATTTCCTCCCAGTCATCCTCCGCATCCACACCATACACATCCACCCGGGCGGTCATGGCTTCGGAGGCGGACACATCCGCAAAGTCAATGGCTGCCTGGACCAGCTCGCTCTGCTCCTCCTCCAGCACATCCTCATCCTCTGCCGTCTCAATGATGGATTGAAGCTCTTCCACCGCTTCGTCTTCATCGGTCCGGATCTGCTCCCCCTTCAGGGGTCGGGTCAGCAGGTTCACCAGGCTCACCGTGAGCCATACCAGAGGCCTGAGCAGGGTCATCAGCAGCCTGACAGCCCCGGCGTTGGCCATGGCATAGCGGTTGGCGCCCTTCTTGCTGGTGATCTTGGGAATGGTCTCTCCGAACACGATGACCAGAATGGTCAGCACCAGAGTGGAGACCCAGGTGAGGGAATCGTTTCCGAAGATCAGCACCACCGCCACAGAGCCCAGAGAGGATGCGGCGATGTTCACCAGATTATTGCCTATGAGGATGCTGCTGAGAGCATCGTCAAAATGTTCAATGATATACAGGGCCTTTCCGGCGGCCTTGCGGTTTTTGGAAGACCCGTTTTCCCTCTCGCTCTCCAGTCTCAGGTGAGAGCAGGAGGAGAAGGCCATCTCCGAGGCGGAGAAGAAGTTAGAGAGCAGGATGCACAGCAGAATCCCTGCCAGCACCAGGATCAGCGCAGCTGTTTCTGTCATGCGTCCTCACCTCCTTCTTCTGTTTTCGGAGGCAGCTGCATGACCACCTTGCGGATCCGGTTATGCTCCATCTTGGCCACGATGACCAGCAGCCCGTTATATTCAAAGGAATCCCGGGGCCTGGGGATGGCGGCAAACTGCTCGTAGACCCACTCGCCCACTCTCTTGCTTCCGTGCTCATCCTCCTCCTCGGGACTGGGAAAATCAAATTCCATCTCATCGAAGGTATCTCCCACTGTCTCCTCCGCATCCACGAAAAAGCGGCCGTCTCCCTGGTTTACGATAGGATCCTCCACTACGTCATCCTCATCCCAGATCTCTCCTACCAGGGATTCCAGAATGTCTTCAATGGTGACGATGCCTACGGTACCGCCGTAGTGATCGGTGACGATAGCCAGGTTGGCCCGGTTGCGGCTCATGATGTTCAGGACCTCGTTTACCGGAGCGCTTTCAGCCACGAAGACCGGATCGTCCAGCAGGCTGCGCACATCCGCCTGTTCCTTGTCCTTCAGATAGGCGCGGATAAAGGCACGGATGCGCAGAACACCGATGACATTGTCGATGGATCCTTCATAGACAGGAAGGCGGGAATGGTTGCATTCTTTGATCTGCGTCAGGATCTCCTCCCGGCTGTCCTTGATGTCGATGGCCAAAACATCCACCCGGGGAGTCAGCACGTTCTCCACTGTTACATCCGAGAATTGCATAGCAGAGGTGATCAGATCTCCCTGCTCTTCATCCAGGGAGCCTTCCTCCGTCATATCCTCAATGATGTCATAGATCTCTTCTTCCGTAACGGAGATCTCTTCTTCTGCCTTGGTGAGGCGGCCTGCCCACTGACCGATGACGGCCAGCAGGGCAGAGACAGGACGGAAAAGGGTAATGAATATTTCCAGAGAAGATATACATCCCAGGGCACATTTCTCGGCATATTTCTTGGCGATGCTCTTGGGAAGCATTTCCGCAAAGAAAAATACCAGCAAAGACGTGATCAGCGTACTGACAGAAACAGCGGAAAGGCCGAATTTTCTGGTGACCCATACGGTTACCAGGGCAGCTGTGGCCAAATGGGCTATATTTGTGCACACTAAAAGGGTGCTGATGGTCCTGTCGAAATTCTCTAGGGCGCTCAGTACCTTTTCAGCGCGTTTATTTCCATGGTCTGCCAGGGTCTTCATGCGAACCTTGGATACAGAAGCCAGTGCGGTCTCACATACCGCGATGTAGTCTGCGAACAGAATCAGCAGAAGGGAACATATCAGGGGCGACAACCCGCCATCGTCCATATGGAACAAATACCTCCGGTTACCTGGGTGAAATCGCCGAATCGATCAGGCGATGAAATGATAAATGATTATACCTTGCTTTACAGGTTTCGTCAAATAGCCCCCGGTGCAGGGGATTCTATCTCAATTAGAGAGGTCTGGTGGCATCCTTCAGCCAGGCAAGTACTTCAGTCTTCCCTGCCAGCAGTGGGCTGACCTCATCCCATACTCTCTGATGATACTCGTTGACCCAGGAGATCTCCTGCTCTGTCAGCAGAGACAGGTCAATGGCCTCCCGCTCATAGGGACAGAGGGTCAGGGAGTCCATATAATGAAACTGCCCCCATTCATTTTGCTGACCCTTCTTTACCTCGATGAGGTTTTCGATGCGCACACCGAATTTTCCGGTGGGATAGTAGCCGGGCTCATCGGAGATGATCATGCCTGGCACCAGCTTGACCGCGTTCAGCCCGTAGCTGATATTCATGGGGCCTTCATGGACACTGAGGACGAAGCCCACACCGTGACCGGTGCCGTGTTTGTAATCCAGGTCATGGTCCCACAGGGGCTTTCTGGCCAGGATGTCCAGGTTCGTTCCGGTGATGCCCTCCTTAAATCTGGCATGACCCAGCTGCAGGTGTCCCTTCAGAACCAGAGTGTAAGCGAACTTCATTTCATCGGTCAGAGGTCCGCAGGCAATGGTTCTGGTAATATCCGTGGTGCCTTCCATGTACTGGGCGCCGGAGTCCACCAGCAGGAAGCCCTCGGGCTTCAGCTGAGCGCAGGTCTCCTTCTTCGGTCCATAGTGGACGATGGCTCCGTTGGAGCCGTAGCCTGCAATGGTGCCGAAGCTGATGCCCAGAGCGTTCTCCTGACTGCGGCGCAGGTCGTCCAGATATGCCGCTGCGTCACATTCGTCCATGACGGTGCCTTTGGCCATCTCACTCTTCAGCCAGTAGATAAACTGAGCCATGACAGCGCCGTCCTTCACATGGGCATAGCGCATATTCTTCAGCTCTGTCTCGTTCTTTACGCCTTTCATGGAGATGACCACATCCGGGTTCTGGGGAAGAATGGTCCAGTCTGCGGGAATGCTCTCGTAGAGCAGCTGATTGATGAGGCCGGTATCCATGGCGATGGAAGAAGCGGGCAGAGAAGCCAGGGTCTGAGGCACAGCTCCGTAGGGTCTGACCTCCACGCCGTCCCGGGCAAAGACTGCCTTCAGGTCGGCAGACACCTTGGACTCTTCAATGAACAGGGTGCAGCTGTCCTTGCCCACCAAAGTGTAGGCCAGGGCCACGGGGGTATCCTCCACGTCATTGCCCCGGTAGTTCAGCAGCCACGCTCCGGACTCCAGGGAGGCAATCAGATAATAATCGGCTCCCAGCTCCGCCATCTTGGCTCTGAGGCGTGCCAGACGCTCCACCCGGGCCTCTCCGGTATATTCTGCGCTGAAGTCGAAAATGGGATCCTGGGGCAGGGTAGGACGATCCTCCCAGATTTCACCTACCAGGTCCATCTTCACGGACAGGGTCAGATTCTTCTTTTCCAGCCGGGGCTTCAGGCTCTCCACC
>JABUST010000002.1 GCA_021442595.1 Lachnospiraceae bacterium
TCAGAGGGATATTCATAGTAACTGATTTTTGCCACGGTTGTGCCCTGACCAAGCTTATCGGCAGTAGCGGGATAAGGAGTGCTGAATTCATACACATACTTACTCTCGATCCAGCTTCCGTCGGAGAGTTGACTGAAAACTCCTGTCGTGGCTACCACCACAACCTCCGTCCCCTCTTCAATGCTGCCGTTCTGCTTTTCATTACGGGCCGGTTCTAAATACAGGATGGCATCTGCCGTGATGACGGCTGCACCAAGAACTGCATATGTTACACCCTTGGGAAATGCTTCTTCACCTAATGTCGGTCTCGGTTCCGGCAAATACACTTTGGTGATCCCCGTTATTCCGAAGGCACAAGAACCAATGCTTGTTACTGACCGGGGAATTACTAAAGTACCGCATAAATCTTCGCATTCATTAAATGCATAATTTCCAATAAAAGAAACAGTATTGGGAATTGCTATTTCCGTAATATTCAGACCTGTAAATGCACAATCACCTATGGATGTTAGTCCGTCAGGCAATACGATTCTTTCAATGCTCTGCCAATGATCTCCCCAGGACGCAGCTGTTATGCCCTTGTTTTCTCTTTCATTCCAATCGAAAGTATAGGAGAACATCTCGCCGGTACCGGAAAACAAAAGCGTTCCGTCTTCTTGCAGTTCCCAGGTCAGGTTATCTCCGCAGATTCCGCTTTTAGGGGCATAGTTCTCCGTCAGATCAGAACAGCCTCTAAATACTCCTTGACCAAGTTCAGGACGCGGTTCAGGCATATCTACGCTGCTGATTCCGGTATGTGCAAAGGCATAATCTCTTATTCGGGTTACCGACTCAGGAATAACTAATTCGCCGGACAAATCCACACAGCCATAAAAAGCAGCTATCCCGATATATGTTACTGTACTGGGAATTGTTATTTCCGTTATATTCATACCTTCGAATGCAAGATCACCTATGGATTTTAAACCTTCAGGTAAAGATATACTGTCAATACTCTCCCAATACTGTCCCCATGGTGCAGATGTGACCCACTTATGAGCGCTTTCATCCCATGTATGACCAAAAGACCACATCTTCCCCGTTCCGGTAATTACAAGCGTTCCTTCGCCTTGCAGTTCCCATGTCAAACTATCACCGCAGGATCTGAAATTATCTTCCGTCAGGTTAGGGCAGCCATAGAAAACCCCCTCAGCAAGATGAGTCCATGGACTTGGAATTCTTGCACTGCTGATTCCGGTGTATGCAAAAGCATACGCATCAATGTTGGTTACTGATTCGGGAATTAATAATTCTCCGGATAGATTTACACAGGTTGCAAAAGAATGCCAACAAATATGAGTTACCGTATCGGGAATGCTTATCTCCGTAATATTCAGTCCATAAAATGCGCAGCCGCCTATGGATGTTAATCCTTCAGGCAAAGAAATTCTTTCAATGCTCTCCCAATATTCTCCCCAGGGCGCTGCCGTAATATCCTTGCCTGCACTTTCATCTAGCACGGTGCGATAAGACCGCATCTCGCCTGTTCCGGAGATTAACAAGGTTCCATCTGATTGCAGTTCCCAGGTCAAGTTGTCCCCACATGCTCCTCTTTTGGGGGAATAATCCTCCGTCAGATTAGGACAGCCTCTAAATACCCCTTCCCCAAGGTATGGCCATGGGTCCGGCATACTAACACTGCTGATTCCGGTGTACGCAAAGGCATAATCCCCTATCTCTGTTACGGATTCAGGAATAACAAGAGTCCCCGTGAGATTGGTACAAGAATTGAATGCTTCGAGCTCGATTCCCTGTAATGTATCGGGCAAAACCAGTCCTGTAATATCTGTATTTTTAAATGCTTTAGCATATATGTAAGTTATACTATCGGGAATCACTAATTCTCCGGATATCCCGGTGTTTGCAAAAGCAGCAACATCAATGCTGGTTACCGATTCGGGAATTACTAATTCTCCGGATAGATTGGTATAATAAAAAGCCCCCCAGCCAATATAAACTACCGAATCGGGGATTGCGATTTCAGTAATATTCAGGCCAGAAAACGCACACGGTCCTATGGATGTTAATCCATAGGGAAGACTGATACGTTCAATATGATCCAAATACTCTCCCCATGGGGCAGTTGTAACCTCTTTGTTTAGGCTATTATCCCATGTATAGCTATAAACATCCATCGCACCTGTTCCGGTAATTATCAGGGTGCCATTCTCTTGCAGTTCCCATGTCAAGTCGTCTCCGCAATCACCACTTGCAATTACAAATGTATCCGGAGGCAACTCTTCCGCCATGGCTGTTACCACAAATGCTCGTGACCAGGGAAATACTAACGAAACTGCTAACATTACGGACAGGATTCTTCTCATCATGATAGTCCTCTTCCTTTCCATGAAATTGCGAATACTAAACTTGTCCCTTTGCTTGAGGTATTCTCTAACACGTTTTGTTCTATCACTTTGGACTGACTATGCTGCAAACAATCAAGCATTTCCAAAGCGCTAATGCAAAACAGAACACTCCAAATACATTATACTTCTCTCCGAAATAATAAACAAGAATAGGTTCCGGAATATCAAAACCGGTCAGCAGAAACTGCTGACCGGTCCAAAACACTTACTTTAACTGGAAATTACATACTTTATCTGCCTGAATCCAGGAATATACCAATTACCACTCTGGGCATACAGGTTTCTGACATCTAAATGCGAGAGCTCTCCAAGTTTTTCACTATTTACTGAATGAATCTCTTTATGTTTTTATCCTTTCTGTTCTGCCTTGGATATTCTCAACAATAGTAAAGAACACATGTCGAGAACGTGAAACCGTCAGTAAAACTTTGTTTTCTCATAATATCCTGTCCTCTTTAACAGGAGATATCATTTTCCTCTAACCACTTCCAGCAGCAGCCGTACATCAAGTCCTCTGACCATCAGTGTATTGTTATACCGAATCGGCTTGAGAATGTATCCTATGATAACATTTGTGAAGAATTGTGTAAACAGAGAAGCAATGGCCGCTCCGTGTATTCCCATAGGAGGAATCAACACGAAATTCAAAAGGACATTGGTCGTGGCACCGATGAAGTTGATCCAGCCGAGATACTTCTGTTTCTTTTCCGCCAAAATCCATATATTCCTCACCATGCCTAAATACGAAAAAGTTGTGTACCAGACAATGATCTGAAGGGCCGAGACTGCAGGAGCGTAATCAGAACCATATAGCAATCTGATAATGATAGGAGCAAAAATAGTCATAACCAGACTTTGGACCAGAGAGAGATAAATAATCACTCCATACAGTCGGGACATATTTTTCTCAAATCTTTCTCGACTGTTCAGCTGCGCTTCATAAATGGCCGGTCTGGCAGAGTCGCAGATTGCGAAAAAAACAAAGCTGGTCAGACCTGCGCAATTAACTGCTGCGCTGTAATAACCATTCGCCGTATCACCGATCATCATCTTCAGCATGATTTTGTCTGTTTGCGCAAAGATGGTAACCATCAGAGAGCTGACGATATAATACTTACTGCTATCAAACAGTGTTTTACCCAATGCCTTATCAAATCGGAAACGGGGACCTCCGTTTCTTCGATAAAGAACAAACATAAAAACAGCAATTAACAGATACTGGAGCGTATAGGTCAGGGCAAACCAAATGATGCTCTTTCCGGTTGCCAATAAATACAGCTGGTAAGCGCTGACCAAAATATAGGCTGCCAAAGAGCTGATGGACTGAAACTTAGACTTTAGCTTTGCCTGAAACCAGTACTGAGTCAATTCCAGCACCTGAGTCACCATGGAAGTGCTGTATAGAACACACACCAAAATGGTAATGGGTTCATTATGATTAAAAGTCAGAGCAAAGACACACACACCCACTACACAAGCAGTGGCGGATGCCAATGCCATCACTATGGATGTTCCTAAGATATCGCCCTCTTTTTCCGGATGTGCAACGATCTCCTTCACCATCACATTCGTCAGACCAAGCTGGGCAATAGGTGTAAAAAATGCAATTACAGAGGCTGCATAATTGATGACTCCGTAATTGGATGGTCCTAGGTATCGCGCCGTCAACATGGTAACGATTAAGCCGATGACAGCCTGAATGATCTTGCATCCGATGATCCAGGATGCATTTTTGATTACTTTATTCTCCAGCATGTAACTCCCTTCCCGTTAAAGGTCGTCCTAATCGGACATATTTCCCCAGCAGGTAGATAGCCAACATGACAACTACAAAAAACAGATTTATGATGCCTCCCAGAAAACAGTCAAAGGATCCTCGCGGCGCCTTCATCAAAAAGGTCAAAGCATATAGTTTCATGGAAGATGAAAGCCAATGCTTTGAATCCATATTCTCAAAAGACTTGAAGAGTATGCCGTATAACATGCTTCCTGCGGCGACACCAATGTACCCAAAGTCCGTGTACAGACAAGCAACAAATGATGAACCCGCACCCTCTCCGTTCAGGTATTTTTTCTGCATATACACATAGGAGATCATTTCACCAAAAGAATGTCCCTGCGTGGCAAATTCCTTCGTGTGAGGCGCAGGAATCTCCCCGAACCAGTTAAACAGGCGGGAATATTTGAAGTAATTCAGCACATCACCCAAAGAGTAAAACTTAAATTCCGTCAGCCGGTCGCTGTAATCATATCCTGCTTTAATAACCTTTGAAGAAGAGCCAATGTTGACGAAAAAGTTCACAAGGGAATCGGACAGAGAGACAAACTCTATCTTCTGTCCATTTCTGATAAATCCATAAAGATACAGTGCTGCCAAAGCAAAGGGTGCTGCCACACAAAAAGCAACGATCCACCATCGTTTGATCCACCTTTCGTGTTTCTCCGCTGTCGCATTTCGAAAAAAGAGATATCCGACCAAGAAGGCCATGTTGTATATCAATGTACCCCTTTGTCCCACCAAAAGACCAGCAAATGCATAAACAGCAAAGGCTATCATGGGGAAAGCACATTCTTTTTTATTAGGAAAAGTTGCCAGAAAAGCACAAAGCGCAATGGGAGCAAACTCTCCTATTTGAGATAAAGGTCCCAGTAGTGAACTATAACCCAAATATAACGAAAGATAACCATTACTTCTAACCTGAATGATTTTATCGATTGTATTTACGATCAGAAACAGATAGGTCACAATAAACACCCATTTGCTCCATTGTCTCAGATTATCTATATATGCACATTCATGTGTATTTCTATTAATTCGCAATCTTCCGAGAAACTCTGTGTTCTGCATTTCTTCTTCACAAACATCTTTACTTATCCCTTTTCTGGCATAAGGATGCCTCCCACCCAGAAAATAGCCGAGAAGAAGTCCCAGCAGGCTGAGCAGGATGCAAATATGCGCATGCCTATTTGCTTCTTCTGTAAATTGCTGCCAATACTTTTTACCAAATAGCTGACTCGCCAGATCACCGCTGACAAGAAATATAAAAAACGACATCACAAACAAAAACAGAAAGAATCGTCTGTTAATATCCTGAATACATACAGAACAGAGCAGCACAATGGTCTCCATAATCAGAATCATGAGTAAATCCACTCCGTTCCATATAAGTGCACACAAAAGCAGCAAATTAAAGGTCCACAGCGCTACCTGGCCAACAGCAATTTTAGCTTTCATCATTTCTTCTCCAGAACAGAGTTATATAAATTAATATAGCTCTGTGCCATACTGTCATCGGAAAAGCGAGAGGCACGAATAATCGCATTTTCTCCCAACTTTTTTCTTAGTGTTTCATCCTGTATCAGGACACGCAGCCGATTCGCAAAGCTTTCTTCTTCAGGATCACAAAGCAATCCACTGACTCCTTCTTCCATAACGTCCCGAGCCCCACCTACGTTCGTTGCAATGCAGGGAAGTCCTGCAGCCATTGCTTCGATCAAACTCATGGGCATTCCTTCATATTGAGATGGCAAGACGAATATATCTCCTTTGCATAGTTCTGAGAACAACCCGGTATTAAGACCCTCAAAAATGATATTTTTATCCAGGGATCTATCTCGTACCTCTCTCATCAATTCTTCTTTATCCGCACCTTCTCCGTAAAAATGCAGACGAACATTATGATTCTCGGACAGTAATTTTTCAACGGTATCTATCATCATCCGATGATTCTTTAAGTGCATAATACGTCCAACATGGAAAATCTCAATTGTCTCACCGCAGGAATAGGTATGCTTCTTCAGAATCTGTCCTACCGGAACACCATTGTATATCACAGGGACCGGCTTCTGTACTTTGAAACCATCCACCAGACTGTCCTTGACAGTTTCTGAGATCGCCACGGGAACGACTTTTCCCGCTTTTCGATAAATAAACCTAGCCAAGGTCTTTCCGATGGCAGAGGATTGCTCTTTGTCTGCAATGGAATGTAATGTATGTACAATAGGAATTCTACCGGATGCCAACACCGTATACAGCAATGCATGTGTATGTGTATGAATAACCTGTGGCTCTACCTGACGAATCACATTCTTGATCTTATTAATCACACGGACATCAATGCCTGTTGACTTTCCAAGACTCATTAACCGGATTCCACGACCGGATAGTTGCTCCGCAATGGGACTATGCGACTGTTCATATGTCAGAACAGTCACAGTAACTCCGTGTTCTTTTAGACGAACTGCCAGATTCCCAACCATGGTTTCTGCACCGCCGATTTCCAGAGACGGAATAATCACCAAAACGTTCATCAGAGATTCCTTCCACGTTTTACTTCAACGTCACCACAATTTCAGCTTTTCGATCATCTTGCGAGGAGAAAAATCTGCCGCCCTCTCCAGGCAGTGTATCTTCATTGAATTTAACAGTTCCGGGTTCATGGCCACTTTATCCAGCAGCTCTTTGAGCTCATCCTTATCTCCAAATGTATAGCCCAACCCGGTGATTCCTTCTTCTACTACATCACTGAAGCTTTCCCATTTAGAAGCAATGACCGGAATTCCGGCGGCATAGGCATCTAAGATCGTTCCGGGAATGCCTTCCGTATAAAACTCAGTGGGAAAGAGCAGCGCATAGCAGAATTTCAATGCTTCCACACTTTTGTCATAAGGAATAACTCCCCCATAACTCATCTCGTCCGTATATTCTTTCTTTAGCTCCTCAAACCATTGTTCCTGGCCCGGTTCCATCTGCCCGAAAACGATAAGTTGAAATACTTTCCGTCCCTTCTCCCGGTTAATGAGGCGAATTACTTCTGCTGCTGTCTCAATTCCCTTTTCTTTCATTACCCGTGAAAAAGTACACATCTGATAAGGTTCAGTCTGCGAGTACACCAGATCTTCTTCCATTAATGAAGTCAGATTCTTGAAGTTTGGCATGACACTGACATTAGTGAACCCCAGCTCATCCATTTGTGTTTTCATGGTAT
Organism: Lachnospiraceae bacterium; assembly: GCA_021442595.1. Lineage (GTDB taxonomy): Bacteria > Bacillota > Clostridia > Lachnospirales > Bianqueaceae > RUG760. The sequence continues at coordinate 7,394 of JABUST010000002.1, forward strand.
ATGTTTCAACATAAATGCCATCCAGCTTTTTAAGTGAGCGTACCAGCTCCCGCCCTTTAAGAAATCCGGGAAGCCATCCGCCAATGACAACATAGTGAACCTTCCTATGAAAAATGCTTTTCAGAAAAGCGCAGAGAGGTCCAAACACTCTGATTCCATTGTGTGCCGGGAAGATCAGTATGTTTTCACATTTGCAAAAACATAGTATAGTCCTCCAAAGAGCCAGCACCAGACTTCCGACCCCTCCATGAGTATCCACTTTCAGAACTTCCGATTCGCCAAAACAGCGATCAAGCTCCTCGGTAAACACCTTAGTTTTTATTGTCTGGCCATTCAGCAATTCTTTTCCGAATCCAAAATGGCCTATGACAGCTGCCTTTTTCATCTCTTTCCTTTCGAAGAACGCTATTGAAACAAGCACTTACTTGATTTTCAGAACCTTAATGATGCACCAGTATAGGATATGAAAAATGCTTCTTGGAACACTCAGCTTTTCAATATCTCTGTAGAGAATCCAATGGTACTTGATCACTTTGAACTTATTTTTGCTGATGCTTCCTTCGCGGATCCGATATCTGGCTAGAACTTCATCCAGCCCGTAGATATACTTTTCCTTTTTCAGCATCTGCAGCCAAAGTGCATCATCGTTCCGCTTACGAATATCCGGCACACGAAACTTCCCCATGAGGGCAACATTATACATAACGGTACTGTTGCCAACCGGGCAGTCCAGAAGCAACCTGTTATAGCTGCACTTCTCAACAGGGTGAAGAACCTTGCCAAGAGGGTTACCCACTTCATCTACCTGTTCATATGCAGTACAGCTAAACGCATACCCATTGACTTTCATAAAGAACAGCTGCTTTTCCAGTTTATCCGGAGTCCACAGATCGTCACTGTCACAGAAAGCCATATACTGTCCATCTGCAATCTCCATGGCTCTGGTCCGCGCCATAGCAGTTCCGGAGTTTACCGGCATTTTATAATAGCATACTCTGGGATCATCCTGACAATACTTCTGTACTACACTCTCTGTATCGTCCGTAGAACAATCGTCCACGATAATCATTTCCCAGTCACTGTATGTCTGTGCCTGAACGGCTTCAATGGTCTCTCCAATGAAAGAACCACAGTTGTATGTCGGAGTGATGATGGATACTAACCCGTCTTTCATATCTCATATTCCTTTCCCAATACTGCCAAAACCGTTCTGAACATGGTGCGAATCTCATTCAGAAAACTGAAATTACGGATGCTTTCCAAATTGTACTTCATCTTCTCGGGAAGGATCTGTTCAACATAAACCCGGTCTGCATCATCTGCTTCTTGCAGTAATGTTGCTTCATCTTTATACCGAAGGCTTGCCTCCGATGTGATTCCCGCAGGGAGCAGTAAGGTGGCCAACATTTCCGGCGTATACTGCTTTACATACCGGGGCACTTCCGGTCTGGTACCTACAAAACTCATGTCTCCCTTGATTACATCAAAAAGCTGAGGAAACTCATCCAAACGATACTTGCGCAGGACTCTGCCGATTCCGGTTACCCGGGAATCCTGAGATACCGTGACAGCACTCCCGATTCTGTCGGCATTGGCAACCATTGTCCGGAACTTATGGATGTAAAATTCTCTCCCGTAAGTTGTCACTCTTTTCTGCCGATACAAAACACCGCCTTTTGAATCGAGAGCAATCAAAATCGAGATGATCACCATCGGTAGTGCCAAAATGAAAAGAGCCACTATGGCGACTGTGATGTCAAATACTCTTTTGCATAATATCTGACCTTCTCTTTTCTTTAGTGTTTCGTAATATGGTCTTACTTCGTCACATTGCATGCACTTTGGCAACTCATTCCATGCCTTCATGGCTCCTCCTTTCTTTCATAAATAACTTACTTTGATGAAACAACTTCCTCAAGACACTGAATGACATACGCAACATCATCATCCGATAATTGGGTGTGAAGCGGCAATGTCACCAGATTCTGATAAAAATCATAAGCACATGGGAAATCCTCAATATCCCATCCCAGGTTCTTATATGCTGTCATCATGGGGAGCGGCTTATAGTGTACATTTGTTGCAACCCCCTTCTCAGCCAGCTGAATGATGACTCTGCGCCGCTCTTCATCTGTATAAGGGGAACCATTTTGATGATACAGACGTGTAATATACAAATGACCGGACGAAACACTGTCTTCCGTAAAGTGCTTTAGGTGATGTATGCCCAGACAATCACATGCCTCGTCATACCTTTCTATGATTTCTTTTCTCCTGTTTAGCATGGAAGGATACCGATCCAACTGTCTGAGTCCGATCGCTCCCATGATATCTGTCATATTGCATTTGTACCAGGGACCGATGATATCATACTCCCAGGAACCCAACTGAGTCTTTGCCAGGGCATCCTTAGACTGTCCGTGAAGACTCAGCAGCTGAAACGCCTTGTAGATCTCCTCATCATCAATTCCGGGAAGACTTTTCCATGTGGCGGCGCCGCCCTCTGCAGTGGTAAAGTTTTTGACAGCATGGAAAGAAAAGTCCGTAAAGTCAGCAATCTCACCGGCCATTTTCCCTTGTTTCTGCGCTCCAAGTGCATGAGCTCCATCTGCAATTATTGCCACTCTCCCCAAGGCAGTTTGGATCCGCTGGCCCAATGCCATTCCTTGCTTAGCTTCCTGAAGGGGTTCAAAGATATCCCTCTTTCTTTCAACGATATCGAAAAGGTGGTCATAGTCTGCAATGATTCCTCCAAGGTCAACTGCCACAATCGCCTTCGTTCTGGGCGTAATGGCCTGTTCAACCTTGTCATAGTCCATTTCTGTACTGTTCGGCGCCGAATCTACGAAAACGACCTTTGCTCCGCAATGGATGGCTGCCGAAGCAGATGCCGAATATGTAAATGCAGGAACAATGACTTCATCTCCCTCTCCGACGCCAAGGACCCGGAGTATCAATTCTTCCGCTGCCGTAGCAGAATTCAGGCAAACAACTTTATTTGTATGGCAAAAGGCTGCCAGCCTGCGTTCCAACTCTTTGACTCTCGGACCGGTTGTGATCCAGCCGGACTTCAGGGCTTCAACTACCTCGCTGATCTCCAACTCTGAAATATCCGGAGGAGAAAACGGTATTAATCTTTTATCCATGATACATTCCTCAGGTGATTATACTTTTGCAATGGCAGGGTCCTGGATCATTGCGAAGCCCATTAATTTATCTCTTTCATCTCCAAGCTTTCCAAGGACACTCCCGACCATGGGGAGGGAAGATACTCCTGGACTCTCCAGCAGGACAATTCCGTCATAATGCTCCAGTTTGTCCAGAAGCAGAACATTTCGAAGAGCATCCGTGGCGATATCGACCTTGATTCCGTCAGAATTCCAAGCGTTCTTTAACAGTTCCATGGCCTTGGAATCTTCACATATATTCAGTGATGACACAACAAGCACAGAAATGTTATCCTTATCGGATGCTGCTTTAACCCTAATCGCTTTTGCAATGTATGCCGCCGCATCATTCTGCTTTGTCCATACTCTTTCTCCATTGACCTTATTAGCCCATTTTTTCAGCAAACCTTTCTTGTTCTTTACCAGGCCAAGGTAAGGTACGTTAAACAAGTTTTCCACTTCAAAGGAGGACACAATGATCTGACGCATATACATGGATACGATCAAGATAATTACCGTCAATACCAGCCCTGCAACCAAACCAATCACACCAAACAGAAGGGTGCTTGTGATGACAGCTGTCTTAGTGATTCTCTCTGCCTTCTCCGGCTTCTCCAATTCCTTAATGGACTTCTCCAGCTTATCAATTTCCGTTTTCAGGCTGGTAATTTTAGTGCATTTGGCATCATAATCATCTGCCATATCATCATCCAGAATTAATTTTGTGGATTCAGCCAGCACTGTAAGCTCATGCTTATAAGTATTGTTCTCGACCGCATCATGATTTTCAAACAAAAATGTCTTAATCTGCTCTATCCATTGCTCTGCCATCTCAGGATCGTCACTATAGACCCTAACCTCCAACAATCCGCCGGATCGACGGGAAACAGCAACAACTTCGCGAAGATAAGCCTCCTTGACATCAACATTCAGGAGTGCTGCCAGATCCTCCGTCTGATATGCGTAAACATATTGATAACCTATCTTGTCCGTGGCGAAATCAACCGGTGTTGTCTGATAATCGAAGATATCCTCCGTAAAATCCGAATCCGTTAAGTTGATGCCAAACTCAATGGTACTCTTGTAGAAGGAATAGGGATCCAGCTGCATCAACAGGCTGTCCTGCAGATAAGTTTCTATCCGTTCAATCTGGGCAAGCTTCAAGTCGATGCTTTGCTGCAGATTCGCTTTATCTTCTTCATATGCATTCAATTTTTTCTGATAAGAGGCCTCGATTTTCTCCTCAGAGTTGGCAGGAGCTATATAAGCGGTATATTGCTGATATCCTTTAATCCCGGCGAAGAAAATACCAAAAACGATTGCTGCAACAAGAATAATTCTTCCTTTCATGAAACAATAGGCAAGAATATCGGACACACACTTATCTTGGTTCATCTTTAAACCTCCTTCTCATCAGTTCCGTTCCTGTTCATCTCCGGCGTTCAACCAGATCACAGATTCTGTCATGATCCTCTCATTAACTCGATCAGCTATCTGACTCTCATCTCCGAATGCGCAGATCCAATCAATGTTAGGGTATTTTCTGGACAAGTAGCCCAGAATGAGTTCATTCTCTCTGTCTTCTCCCTGATTTACAAAGACTATCTGCGTATCCATAAAGTCTTTCTGCCTCTTGAGGGATGCAAAGGTCCTTGCATAGGCATGATGAATGTTGTTCTCCACCCTGACAACGACCGTTTTCCTGTACTTCCTGTTGTTTTCGGACCCCGAGTCAATTTCGCAGCTTTGATCATCCTCATCAAAATTGAGACAATCTATGCTGTATCCCTCTTTATCTGCGCAGGCAGCCTTAGCATCAGCCAGCAAAGACCCATCAAACGCCGCTGTCCAGTACACTGTTCTGCACGGTTCCGCCGGTCCGGACACATAGTTATGCTGGACACCGGAGCGAAGTATTCCTGCTGAATAGTAGGCATCTTTCGTAATGTAATCGCTACCCGTGTACTTAAAGCCGTTGATCATGTCCTCCAAATAGAAGACCTCATAACAGGCTCCGTTCTTCCAGAAGGCAACCATATCAAATTCAGAGAGGTCATCCCACTCTATTTGATCTGCAAAGAAAAGCGTTCTCTCCTGATAGGTCTGCCATGCAAACATTTCGCGAATCCGCAGCGAATCCTCATCTGCCACCACCGCCACCTTTCGCAGCTTCTGTACAGCAGGAATACCTGCCATATCCAAAATCTCAGCTACCCGGTCAAAGCATGTTTCTCCGGTCATCATGGCTCTGACACCATCCATCTGGCGGATAAATACATCCTCGTCCGTTGTGTTTTTCAGAATATCGGCAACATCCTTCGGCGTCTTTGCGATGTAAACATAGGGAAGCTTCTTCTCTACCCCCAGGGCATAATTTGCGATCTGTACATTGCCCCCGGCCTGCAGCTCGTAGCCTCTGTTGGCGAACATGGTCTCAGAAGTGGTTACTGTGTTAATGTTCAGTGCCCATTGATACAGCTTATGCAGCCTCTGGAGAACATCATGAGGAACAGCGGGAGACAGCTTCTTCCAGTACTTAGGCGGATACCGATATGACTCCGGAGTTCTGTCATAGTTTCTGTCGACGATCCTCACGTCTCTTCCGCTTTCAAGCACACCATCAAGCAACATGCTCTGCTGCACCTGTCTCTCAGGATATTTCCTCATCCAGCTTCCGGAAAAGATGACCTCATCCTGCTTATGCTGATTAACGATTCCGATGGGATTATGGAACAAAGGATTAATACCGAAAGGCAGAGCCCTGACATCCTTAATATTCGGGCAATCTCTTTGATAGTCGGGAATGACTTCCTTACAGCTGGTGAAGATGTAATCACATACTTTTGCAAAGGGCAGGAACACCTGATAGTTCGGGGGATCCTCCTTTGAGTAGAATACGATCGGAATCTTCTTTTCCCTGCAGGCTTCCAAAATATTGAAAGCTTCTTCCTGCTGTTTCGAATCTTCATGAGAGAGACCAATCCACTCTCCTTGAAGTCCACGCCATGCGGAGACAAAAAGCATCAGATCCAAATCATCCAGTTTGCTTTCCCATCCGGTGGGTTCCAGAAAGACAAAGTCTGCCGCATTCTCTATGCTGTCCATCAGGAACTCATCCGCAATGATACCGATTTTCACGGGGTAGGGATCATAATATCTGCATCCATTGCTCTCCGGAATCTCATCAATATCCTTCGAAACTCTCTCGAAGAAGAACTTGTCTGTCTTCTTTTCAAATGCTTTGAAAGGCATATATCTCCAGCGTTCTTCCTTAACAGAAAAATACTTGATCCATGCTTCTGCCGACTTGGCGAAAACATAAAGCTTCTGATGATTCTGAATAAACTTTCTGGGTCCGCGAGTGATTCGCTTCAGTCTCCAGGAAATTCCCTTCTTCATCTTTCGGAGGAATTTCTTGACTTTTCTATACCTCCATCCGATAGCCTTTTTGACCTTTCTCAATAGCTTAAGGACCTTTTGGACGCGCCATTTGACTGTGGCCTTCACCGATATCGGGACATTATCACGATTCTTTATCATATTCTCGGTCCTCTTACATCATTCTCTGCTTATACTCTTCTTTTTCTTCTTTTGACCACTTGTTATAGTTGAGAAGAAAAGCATCATAAGCACTTGTTACCTGTTCCGCCTCGCCATAAGCGCGAAGTCTTCCGTATTCCAGCCAGATCACTTTGTTGCAGAAACCGGCCACCTGCTTGGAGCTGTGAGACACAAACACAATGGTCTTTCCGTTTTCTCTGAAAGAGTTCATCGCCTTTAAACATTTCTGAGCAAAAGCGGCATCTCCCACAGACAGCGCCTCATCGATCAGGAGGATATCCGGGTCAATATTGATGGAGATGGCAAATCCCAGACGGGATTTCATGCCACTGGAGTAGGACTTAACGGGCTGATGGATGAATTCGCCTATTTCGGAGAACTCCAGTACGCCCTCTTTCATGGCCTTGATCTTATCTTTGCCGAATCCCATCATTAACCCTTTCAGCTCGATGTTTTCCTCACCGGTCAAATATGGGTTGAGTCCTGATGCAATGGCAATGATGGATGATGTTCCCTTGGTGGTAATGATTCCGGATGTGGGCTGGGATAATCCCGCTATGATGTTGGAAAGAGTGGATTTTCCACTGCCATTCATTCCAATCAATCCTACGCTGTCTCCTCTGTTGACCATGAAGCTGACATCCTTTAACGCATAGAAGGGTTTTCCGTGCTTTCCGAGAAAGAAGCCTGCCATACGATCCTTCTGGTTTTTATAAAGAATGTACTCTTTCGTGAGATGCTCTGCCTGAATGGCAATTTCATTTCCCATTACACACTTACTCCATATCCAGAAAACGATTCTTGTACTTGGCTTGCAGATTAGCACCCACAATAATCAGGAACAGATTTATGCCCCAAAAGAAGATTACTTTTCCCGGACACATAAAGAAGTCCTGTTGATACAGTAAACTGTCCCTGAAGCCATCCACATAGTAGAGTATCGGATTCAGCTTCAGGATAAAATGCCACTTCTCCGGCATCCGCGTAATAGACCACACAATGGGTGTCAGATAAAACAGCATTCTAATCAGGGCTGTGATCAGTTTCTTTACATCCAGCGCAATCATGGTAAGGACGGAAGTGATAGTGGTCAGGGCGGTGTAATGGACGATTCCGTAAACCAGATAATACAACAGGTTTAGCCAATGCCAATTGGGAAAGACTCCGAAAAACAGCAGGGTCAAAATCAGAATTGCAATCATCACCAGGTGTGAATACAGGCACACCAGCACCGCTTCCAACGGCATAGTCGCAATGGGATAGCGCATTTTCAGCACGGATATTCCTTTACTTCTAATGGCATCTGCACCCTGAACAATGCAGGCATTCACATAAAACCAGGGGATCATGCCACAAAGAAGCCATACAATAAACGGATATCCGTCAACATCATTCCCGGACTTCAGCCCGATTCCAAAGACAAACCAGAAAGTCGCGATCTGGATCAGCGGATTCAGAATATTCCAAATGCTGCCCAAATAGGCATCTTTGTTCAAAACTTTGTAATCATACCAGGATATGCGGATCATTCTGTCCCAATGCGTAACGATCTCCGAAAACATGTTTCCAATGTTTGTGAAGATGTCCCAGAAAGTTTTCTTTCGTTCCACGCTGGAGTAAAACCCGTTGTCCATCTGAATCTTCACTTCAGGAGATGTTTTGCTGATTTTATCTTCCGTTTCGTTTTCTTTCACAAAAACACGGAAAGAATAATTCCCTTCTTCCGCAGTCCAATAGACAAGCTCTGCAGCATCCTGATATGGATATTTGGCGATCTGCTTTCCATTCTGCAAAACATAGAAGGCATATCTGCAATCAGGCTGTGGATTCAGCACCACACAGCTGACTTGATTGATACCGTGAAGACTCACAGAAATCTGCAGTTCCCGGGGGGTAATCAAAGGGCGTCTCCTTTCCGACAAGAATCAGACCGTTGTAAATCCTTTCGTTAAGATGTCTGCGATTCGTTCGCAGGCATGTCCGTCACCGTAAGGATTAGATGCGTGACTCATTTTGTCATATTCGTTCTGATCGTTTAGCAGCATTTTAAAGGTGCTGTATATTAATTCTTCGTCTGTTCCCACCAGCTTCAGTGTGCCGGCGGCAATTCCTTCCGGACGTTCCGTAGTGTCACGCATGACCAGAACGGGCTTGCCCAGTCCGGGAGCCTCTTCCTGAATTCCTCCGGAATCCGTTAGGATCAGATAGGATCTTGCAAGGAAGTTGTGGAAATCCACAACCTCAAGGGGCTCTATAATGTGAAATCTTTCGTCATCGCCGAAGATCTCATGAGCGGTTGCCCGCACTACAGGATTCATGTGAATCGGATAAATTACCTTCACGTCCGGAGTCTCATCCACGATCCGCTTGATGGCGCGGAACATGTGTTTCATGGGTTCTCCCAGATTCTCCCTTCTGTGAGCTGTAAGGATGATCAACCTGCTCCCTTCCGCCCATTTCAGTTCAGGATGGGTATAATTTTCTTTAACGGTCGTTGCCATGGCGTCAATAGCCGTATTTCCCGTAACGAAAATCGTCTCGGGCTTCTTTCCCTCATTCAGAAGATTCTGTTTGCTCAGTCCCGTAGGCGCAAAGTTAAACTGTGAAACGATACCTACCGCTTGACGGTTAAATTCCTCCGGGAATGGCGAATACAGATTGTATGTTCGAAGTCCTGCCTCCACATGTCCGACAGGAATCTGAAGATAGAAGCATGCCAGCGCTGCTGCAAAGGTAGTTGATGTGTCCCCGTGAACCAGCACAACATCCGGCTGTTCCTTCTCCAGAATAGGTTTTATGTTCAGAATTATGTTTGAAGTAACATCAAACAGGGTCTGCTTATCCTTCATCACCGACAGGTCATAATCAGGCGTCACATTAAACACACTCAACACCTGATCCAACATCTGCCTGTGCTGTCCTGTTACACATACCACCGTCTGAACATTCTCTCTGCTTTTTAGCTCGTTGACAAGAGGACACATTTTAATAGCTTCCGGACGGGTTCCGAACACCAACATAATCTTCTTCATAGTGCATCTCCCATGGCACAACAACAGGATGCAGCAGTAAATCTGCAGCATCCTGTACCTTGATTAAAGTGTATATACCTTCTTATCCTTACAAATATGGCGTGTATCAAGAACGATCTTCCCATCCAGTTTGTCCAGGCTGTTTCTCATCTGGCTGTGACCAACCATGATGACAACTACATCAACATCGTTCAGAAAGGCATCCAGGTCATGATATTGATTGGGTACAAGATCCTTGGTCACGCATGGATCATAGACCTTAATTCCCCTTGCAAGGTGCTTTTTCATGCACTCCAGCAGCTGCAGAGTCGGGCTTTCACGCACATCGTCAACATCTTCCTTATAAGTCAGGCCATACAGACCCACTCTGGAAACATCCTCGATGCCATTTTCCTCCATGATGGCAGAGATCCGCTCCAGAACGAACTCAGGCATACTATCATTGATCAGACGAGCCTGCTTAATAATGTTGGCCAGACCGGGATAGTCTCCCACAAGGAACCAGGGATCTACACTGATGCAATGTCCGCCAACCCCGGGGCCAGGCTGAAGAATATTCACACGAGGATGCATATTGGCAATTTCAATGATCTTATACACATCCATATTGTCCTGACGGCAAATCTTTGCAAGTTCATTGGCATAGGCAATGTTAATGTCACGGAAGGTATTCTCTACCACCTTGGTCATCTCTGCGGTACGGATATCCGTTACAACAATGTCCCCCTGACAGAAGGTCTTATATACCTGACGGACTTTTTCACCGATTGCGGGATCATCTGCACCAATAGTCCGGGAGTTATGCTCAAGTTCATAAATCATGTTGCCGGGAATAATTCTTTCCGGTGTGTGAACCAGATTAATGTCCTCACCGATGGTAAATCCTGCCTCAGCAATGGCAGGTCTCACGAAACGGTCAATGGTTCCGGGAGAAATAGTGGACTCCACGGCAACAATAGCCCCTTTAGGGCATACCTTGAGAACGGAGGTGATGGCTGCATTCACATAAGAAGCATCGATTTTTTTAGAAAACTTGTCATAGGGGGTGGGCACTGCCACAACATACATCTCGCATGCAGGATACTCATTGGTAAAAGTAATATTACCCTTGAGGGCATCCTGATAAAGAGCATCCAAACCTTCTTCATCAAAGGTAACCTTACCGGCATTCAGCGTATCTACCAGTGACTTATTGTAATCCACACCGATGACTTCCACTCCGTGTGCTGCCATCATCAACGCAGTGGGAAGTCCAATGTATCCCAAGCCGACCATGCATACTTTCATTTTAATTTCCTCCGCATATATTAAAAGAATCTATTTCACCCTCATGATAGGTGTGAGAACGGGTTTACTTCAGAAAACATACTTAACGCATGTACTGAATTGAATAACATCCGCCAGCATACTTGCCGGGAATATGCAATCTGTATTGATTGCGTCTTCCAAGATGCAATAGCTATCTTCTTTGAGCGTTGCATCTCCGCACCGCACGCCACAGGCTTGCGGCAGGAATTCAAACTGGGACATTGCAAACTCCCAGTCGCAGATATTGACCAAATCTTCGTCTTGTACAAGAACGAATTTGTCCCGATTTGAGAAAGAGCAGTCCTCACTTTGCAGCCTTGCTGCAGCACTCTCACGAGGACAAACCATTACGTTGCAATAGTCCGGAAGGTTGGTCAATTTGTCTGCCTTAGCCTGGTCCGGACACAGAATCCATACATTACTGTTGTCCGCCTGTTTTAATCCAACTTTATCCAACAGCTGAGAAAAACGCCGTTTCATGGTATGCCTGACAAATACTGTTCGCAGGTTTTCTCTTCTTCCCCGTTTCAGCACCTGAGCATCCCACTCCTCTCCTCCGAAACCGATTCTGCCGGGAAACTGCTCTCTCAATCCGACCGAAGCATTACTTATGATGACGTGGTTTTGCGCCATCATTTCATATACACGCCGGGCAAACATTGTTTTAGAATCCTTGACAGAATTAATGTTCAGGGCATACAGATAATCCTTCGACACCTCAGGTAATTCTGTATACTTTACTCCGGGCTTGATGATTACCTGCAGATCCTGCGGATAGCGATTCTCCGGGTTATTTGTGCCGGAATTTCTATCATATATCGTACATGGAATATCTCTTTCCTTCATCTGCCGCAGCAATTCCATAGTATCCTTACATCGCCATGCTCTGTATGAATACCAGCTTCCGGCAAAGAAAGCTTTTTCTTCCATGCTTTTTGAATGCAGGGGATTATACAGCCGGGGAGAAAAAGCAAACTCCATCACATCCACATTTGGGGCTCCTTTTTCCAAATAAGAGGGTACGCACTCTTGAGCTGTCGTAAAAACATAATCAAACTTAAGCGCTGTATCCTTAAAGTCAAATCGGGAATCCCGGTTATTAGGAGAATCTTCTTTATTCCAAAAGACAGTAGGTATGTTATTTTCTCTGCAATAGGATAAAATCTTCAAAAGATGACGTCTTTGCTCAAACACAACATTTCTCTTTCTGTATATCCTCCCTCTCCAACAATCAGGGAAACAGGAGATTCCGCTCCATGCGGATTCACAGAAAAACAGCTGTGGTTTAAACTCATCCATTGTCTGCTTCCAGTTATAGGGGGTAATATATGCAGCTTGGCACAAGGGAGAAAAAGTATCATATGTCATCTGATCGCAAATGAACGCCACTCTTACCGGAAACCCATCTTCGCTGTCTGTTATAAGCATACTGGGGTCTCTCTGCAAATAGGAGAGCAGATCCCACACCCAATATCCGATGCTTGCTACAACGGGGCTTCCCTCATGGCGCTTATACCAATCAAAGAAAAAAGACATACACTCCCTCACCTGTTCAGACGTAAATTTTTGTTCATTCGTTTGATTATAGCACACAGTCTCTGAGTTATCAATTCCAATATTGTCTGGGAGACTGCGCCAGGAAATAATTACTCCTTGTATAGGCACATTATTAGGCTCTAAGGATAAACATATAGGAGCGCTTAAACTTCACTCATCAAACGAAAATCAGTAGAGGGAAATCGAAGTGCAAATATCATTCTCGCCGACAGAACATTGGATATCCACAACCAACAGCGAACCATATTGAGGCGCTTGCATTCCGTTGAAAATATCCCCCCTGATAATTTTCGCTTTCACTGTGTAAAAACAGATATAAATGCTCCGCCAAAACAACGCTTTGGCGGAGCATTTCATTTACTTCAACGTAAAGTCTTTCACCTTATCTGCCTGGATCCACAAATACTTGCCACTTCTGTATACCAGATACCAGTCTTCCCACTGTTCATATACATTGACTTTTGTTCCTGC
>JABUST010000087.1 GCA_021442595.1 Lachnospiraceae bacterium
GGGGATAGTGCTCCGTCAGCAACGCTTTGTCCCCGAAGGCTTCATACACCGTATCCGGGATAAAGGTCGCCGCGTCCGCCCACACGGCGGAACCGCCGGGTTCCCCATGGATATTGGGCAGATAGTTGGCCACCGCTCCGCCCCGGAGCACCTGATCGTTGCGCATATCCCAGAGATACTTCCGGTAGAAGGCCCGGGTATCCATAAAGAAGGAAGCGGTAGGCGCGAAGACCTGGGCATCCCCGGTCCATCCCAGCCGCTCATCCCGCTGGGGGCAGTCCGTGGGCACATCGATGAAGTTGTCCAAACGGCTCCACTCTACATTACTCAATAGCTGCTGCACCAAAGGATGGCCCGTCTCCAGGTAACCGGTACGGTCCATCTGCGTGGTATAGCACAGGCCCCGGAAGTCCTCGGGATCCGGATTCTTGATTCCCTCCACCTTCACATAGCGACCGCCGTAGAAGGTGAACTGGTTCTCCAGCACATGGGGGCGTCCGTCGGACACATAGATATACTCGGCTTTGGCGCTGCGGAGATTGTCTCTGTAGAAGCAGCCCTTCTGGAGCTGCTCCCCGAAGGTCAGTTTGAGGGTCTCTCCCTTTGGCAGACAGACCTTATAGCGGAAGCCGCCGGCCATGTTCTGTCCCAGGTCAAAGACCGTCTCTCCTGCAGGTGTATACAGCAGCTTAGGCTTCAGTTCAGTATGAATGATGACCCTGGGGCTGTATCTGGCGGTGAGCTCACCTGCGGGAAGTTCCTTCAGCAGGGTGGCGGGCACAGGAGCCACAGGAGGCAGGGTGTCATCCAGGATCTCACCATCATAAATATTGGAAAAGACAAAGCGGCTGCGGGTGACCTGCCAGGTGTCGTCGGTGCCGTAGACAGCCTCTGTGCCGTCGGCGTAAATCACGCGCACCTCGGCGATGAGCATCCAGTCATCTCCGTAGCAGCCCTTAACGGAATCCTGCCAGCCGTAGCGGCCCAGGAACCAGCCGTTGCCCAGAGCTACCTTCAGCTTGCCGCCCCGGTTCAGCTCCTCCGTAACATCATAGGTCTGGTACTGGAGCCATTTCCGGTAGTTATTGCTGTAGGGTGTCAGGTATTCGTCTACTACGGGCTTGCCATTCAGATAAGCCTTGTACATACCTATACCGCAGATATACAGTCTGGCGCTTGCTACTTCTTTGGTGATGGGAAGATCTTTGGAAAATACAGGGTGCCGCTTTTCACTGCTGTCGCAGGTGATCCACTGAGCGGCCCAGGGCTCCTCCAGCTTGGCAGTCTCAAACCAGTTAATACCGGAGCAGGCCTCTTCGTCTGCATCGGTACGGGACATGACCTGCCAGAAGTAGCGGGTGCGGGGCTTCTGCTCAAATTTCGGAGCGTAGCCCAGGTAACTGATCTTCTCACTCCAGCCGGTATCCAGGAAGGGTTCGGACATATCCGGGTGCAGGGACACCAGGACTCTGCTCTCGGTGATATACTTGCCGGCGCTTTCTTCCGCCAGCCAGGTAAATACGGGCTTCTGAAGGGAAAATCCCAGGGGCTGGTACAGGTGTCCGGTCTGACAACAGGTGATCTTCATAAGGAACCTCTTTTCCGGTAATATATTTGTTCCAGTTTATGCCTTTATGGCCCCATTATCAAGAAGTATATCCTTGAAGTCCCTCTTTCTGATATAATAATCGGGAAAAAACTGCCGTATTTCCCTCACACGGCGGTATATACGGATACCTGTATACCGTAAAATGAGGGTGAAAAACATACTGCCCGGGGCAGCCGGCTTCAAGGCTGCTTCAGATTGGAGGACAAGATGAAAAGAAAGAAACCGCTGCTTCCCTCTCTCATCCGCATTATGATCATCATCGCTGTGATGGTGGGAGGCTTTCTGGCCTTTAAGACCATCCGCTCACTTAAGGAGGAGCTGGATACAGAGCAGACTCAGAAGGAGATGATGGACGAGAGAATCCGGGAGATCCGGGAAGAGCTGGGAACTGCTCAGGAAGAAAAGGAATCTTTGCTGCAGCAGATTGCCGACATGCTGGTGGAAGAAGAGTATGTAGTGGATGCGGAAGTGATTCAGCAGGAGATCAATTCCATCGGGGAGCTGGCCACCATCGAGTACAAGTACACCGGGTTGGGAACCATCGATGGTTCTGAATACTTTGACACCTTCCTGGGAGACATTACCGTTCCCTTCAGCACCAAGACCATTGTTGTCACCATGGACGGTACCATCAAGGTGGGCATCACTGTGGAAGACATCGCAATCTCCGTAAACGAAGCCTCCAAAACCATTACCGTCACCTTGCCTGAGGCCGGAATCCTATCCAACGAGCTGGATGAGAATTCCCTCATTGTATACAATGAAACCACCCAGATCTTCAATGAGCTGACCATGGAAGACAGCGCCAATATCCGGCAGCAGATCAAGGAATCCGGTCAATCGAACGCCCTCCGTAACGGTGTGCTATCCCTGGCTCTGGACAAAACAGAGCAGCTGGTCTTCTCCCTGATCCACGCCATGCCCGATGTGCTGAACTACTATTCCGTGGAGTTTGTAAGGAAGTAAAAATATCCCCGGCGGGAATGACCCGCCGGGGATATTTTCTTTTATTCAAGATTTTTATTCCACAGCTTTTTTGACTTTGTTCAGCTTCTTGTTCAGCTCCAGCAGCTGCTCTTTGTTGGCATCCATGCCAATCATCTTCATCATGGAAGCCAGCCTTAGAATAGTGAAGCCGCTGACCATGTTGATCATGTTCTTATCGATCTTCAGCCCGGACACATTGAAAGCCGGAGCGCTCTTCTTTCCCTTGGCATTGCCATTGGCAGTGCCAAGGGCAGTGCCCTCAGCGCCCTCCTTCTTGGCTTCCTTCTCCGCAGCCTTGGCAGCCGCCTTCTCCTTCTTCTTCAGGTCTGCCGCCAGCTTGAACACAAACACGCTCAGATGCAGCTTTCCCTGGGTGGTCTTCATGACCTCGGAAAGCCGGTCGTTGATGCTGAGATAGCCCTCCCTGGTGGTGACCTCAAACCAGTTGATGATGGCATTGGAGTCCCGCATGCGGTAGGACTCATTGAAGGTATCCACCTTGCAGATGGTGCTCTCGTCCGTCAGAACGGTGCCATCCTGCAGGGTGACCTCCGCCTTCAGCTCAGAGGTGCCCTCATTGGTCACATCGAAGCGGAAGAAATGGTCCTCCGCAGTGGCAGTGGCCACCTTCTCTCCGTTTCTGTACAGGGTTACCTCCGGCTGGTTGGAGTACACAGTGATCCGGCTCACAGACTCCACCCGGTCCACATATCGCTTGGAGCAGATGTGAACGAAGGGATCCTCCGACAGCCAGGCCTTGTAGGCATAGAAGGCATCCTTCTTATACTGCCGGTCAAAGGTCATCAGACCCTTGTGGTTCAAGCCGGCCTCGCCCCCCTCATCCCGGGCATCCGCTGCAAAGTCGAACATATTCCAGGCATGGGTGGCCCAGATAAATTCTCTGGTATACAGCTGCTTGATCAGCTCTTCGTGGTAGTAGGCCTGGTACTCCTCGGTGTAATCCCCTGCAAAGGGCTCCGATGTATGCCAGTTCAGGGCCTCTGCCCCGTACTCACTGATACCGATGGGCTTCTCCGGATACTTCTCGTGGAACTCATCGAACCAGGGGCCGTTCATGGTGGTGTCGCCGCCGTACCAGCCGTAATAGTGATTATAGGAAACCACATCGGAGATATGCACGTAAGGGTCATCCATGTTTGTCATGGACACCACGGCCACTGTGGTCTTCCGGGTGGGATCCATATGATGGACCATCTCGTTCAGAGCCCGGTGATTCTCCATGAGTGAATCGCTGACACCGCTCATGCTGATCTCATTGGACAGGCCCCAGACCACGATGGAAGGATGATTAAAATTCTGAGTCACCAGCTCCCTCATCTGGTCCATGGTATTCTGCTTTCCCTCAGGCATATGCCGGGAAATGTAGGGGATCTCCGCCCACACCACCAGACCTGCCCGGTCGCAGAGGTCATAGAAATACTGATCGTGCTGGTAGTGGGCAAGCCGCACCGTGGTGGCCCCCATATCCATGATCAGATCCACATCTTCCTCATGATGATGCTGACCCAGGGCGTTGCCGATGCCCGGGCGGTCCTGGTGACGGGCAGCGCCCCGCAGGGGATAGGATGCGCCGTTCAGGATGAAGCCTTTCTGAGGATCGATGGAAAAGAAGCGGCAGCCAAAGGAAATCGTTCTTTCATCCAGCACCTTGTCTCCCCGGACCAGCCTGGTCTCCAGGGTATACAGATAGGGGTCCTTTCTGCCGTTCCACAGGCGAGCGCCGGGAATATCCAGGAACATCTCCGTGACGGAAGCGGCTTCTGTCTTCTCATCCACCACCCGGTCTCCCTCCAGGATCCGGTAGACCAGCTGATCTGCTTCTGCTGCCCCTGTCACATACACTTCTGTGTATACCCGGGTATCTGCTCTGCGAATCTCTTTGGTTCCCGCAATGGTTCTGCCTTCCTTAAGCAGTTCTGCCTCCACCTTGGTCTCGTCCACCACAGGAGTGATCTTCACTCCGGGGCCTCCGAAATGATCCAGCTGAAAATGGGCTTCCTCCACTGCCAGCAAAGATACGCTTCTGTACAGACCGCCATAGAAGGTGAAGTCTGCCATCTGGGGATAGACCTTGTTGCTGGGGCTGTTATCCACGGCCACAAGGATCAGATTCTCCTCCTGCAGATAGGGAGTCATGTCCACTCTCCAGGTGGAATAGCCGCCGTCATGATGGGCTGCCATCTGCCCGTTGATGTATACGTCTGCAGAGGCATTGGCTCCGGCAAATTCCAGATAGTATCCGGAAGCCTCCGGCAGTTCATTTTTCTCCAGAGTTCTTCCGTACCAGCAGGTTCCCCGGTAATAGTCGTTGCCTCCGTCCTGGCCGTCCTTTGCGTTCCAGGTATGGGGAAGGTCCACTGCCTCCCAGGAGATCTCCGTCTCCTGAGGTCCGTCCACCTTGACCTCGTCCTTTGTAAAAATCCATTTCCGGTTCAGATCGATTCTGATCATGGAAAATGCCTCCTTATATAAATGATATTGCAGTTACCCTTCGTCTCTCCCGCGCACCTCTTCCGCAGAGGGGCCATGGGGCCTCTTTTTCAAAGGAAAAATCTTTTATCACCATCCCCGACTTCAGGCGGAACATGGTTTTTCCTTCACCGTCCTGTTTCTGCCAGGGCTCCGCTCATATAGGCTTCCAGAAGGTCTGTCAGGTCCTCCACCCGCTGCCGCAGCTCAATGCCTTCATCGCACTGGCTGACCCTCATGCGCTGCTCCAGCACCTCAAAAATCAGAGAATCGTTGATGATGTCATCATTTTCTTCCAGAACCCTGGTCAGTCCGCTGAAGGGCTGATGGGCCACGATGCGCAGATTCCGGGAAGTGAACATAAGGGTGTAGCCCGCAATGCCGCTGGTAGGCTGATAGGCTTTGCTGAGTCCTCCGTCAATGACCAGCAGCTTTCCTCCGCCCTTCACCGGGCTCTCTCCCTTTCCTGCCTTTACCGGCACGTGACCGTTCACGATGTGGCAGTGGGATCCCTCCAGGCCAAACTCCTTCAGCACCATGTCGCAGATCTCCGCCTGTTCATACAAGGTATAGTAAGGATTTTTATCTTCCTTCCAGGTGCTCTCCTCCCGGATAAAACGCCGCTCGAAGGTGGCCATCTTGTTCCGGCCAAAGAGGGGACTGTCCTTCCCTGTCCACAGCCACCAGAGAAAATCGATGCTCTCCCGGTGCTCCAGACTGCCTCTCTTATCAAAGTATGCCTTGCGGGCCGTCCGGTCTGCATAGTCCATGAATTCTCTTCCGGAGCGTTCTTTGCCTCCCATAGAGAAGCTCATGAGCTTTCCTTCCTTTGTCATGGGCACGCAGCCGTGAAAAAGCAGATTGCCGTTAAACACCTTGTAAAGACTGCCCTTGGCATAGAGATAGTGGACATGCTCCTGGATCTTTACGCTGTGGCGGAAAGACTCTCTGAGCTGATTGATGACCTCATCCTCCTCCGGTGTCAGGGTGTAGGGATCCTTCGGGTCCACCGTGGGGAAGTCCCAATCCTCCAGAGAATAGGTCTTTCCGCCAATGTTGACGCAGTGCTTCTCATAATCGATTTTGTCCAGCAGGAGACGGTCTTCCATGCTGAACTCCGGATGGCGAAGGATCTTCTGTCCCTCCAGCTTAAAGAGGATGATGGTGATGGCCTTATACATCCGGGCAGACTGAAGCTTTTCCTTTTCCGTGTACCGGTCTGCATCTTCTCCCGTGAGCTTCACTTCAAAGCAGTGGGTGTCATGGTCCTTGTATACCTCGTCCGCAAACACGGCCAGAGGTCTCAGAGAAATGCCGTACCCGGTTTCAATGACGTCAAGATTGTTATAGTGGATGGAGTTGGACAGCACGGTGGCCACCAGAGTGCGGGACCCGCAGGCGGCTCCCATCCAGAGAACATCGTGATTTCCCCACTGGATATCCACCTGGGGGATCTCCATGAGCCGGTCCATGACGATGTCCGCCCGGGGACCTCTGTCAAAGATGTCTCCCACGATGTGAAGATAATCCACAGCCAGATCCTTGATGCCGGCACAGATAGCCAGGATGACCCGGGGAGCCTGTCCGATGCGGATGATGGAGTCCACGATGCTCTCGTACTGCTCCTGTCTGGCGCCGTCGCCCCCCTGCAGATGCAGCAGCTCATCGATGACCTCCGGATACTCCGGGGACATGCGGCGGCGAACCTCCCGGCGGGTATGCTTCAGGGACACGAAGTGATACAGCCTGACCAGACAGGCTATGGTCCTTCTGAACCATTCCTCTGTGTCCTCCCCCGCATCTGCCAGCATGGCCAGCTTCTGGGAAGGATAGTAGATCAGGGTGGCCAGATTGTTTATCTCCTCGCTGCCGAGAGTCTCTGCGAACAGGTCATG
Source organism: Lachnospiraceae bacterium (assembly GCA_021442595.1). GTDB lineage: Bacteria > Bacillota > Clostridia > Lachnospirales > Bianqueaceae > RUG760. The sequence goes on from JABUST010000087.1 coordinate 6,982, forward strand.
GATCTTCTCCTTCACCTCTCCGGAGCAGGAGTTGAGAATATGCTCAAAGGCCTCATATTCACCGTGAATGTCGGACATGAAATGCTCTGTTCCCTTGGGGAGATTCAATATGGTCTGCAGCTTGATGATCTCGCTGCCGGCGGAACTGACTCCGGGAAAATCCTTGGAAAGCAGTCTGAGGTACCTTAACCGCTCCGGGGTAAAATTTTGCTTCATTCTGCTCCTCCTTTCATGTAACCCTTTGTCTCTGTGTCCGGTGTATCGGTGTCCGGTGAGTCGGTGTCCGGTAGATCGGTGTACTTGTTCTTTTAAAGATACCCGGGCACAGATGGAGACCTGAACTCGGGTATTTCTTTTCTTTATCTCTTGGGCAGAGGACGGTGCTTGGCGGTATACTCGCTGACATCAATGCGCAGAACGGTCACCACTCCCACCAGCTTGTCGTTGAACTCGAACTCCTTGGCAGTCTGGGTCCTCATGAGGATGGTCATAGCCTGCTTTTTCTCTTCCACGTCCTCCACAAAGCTAATCTTGCCCCGGCCCATGAGGGACCAGTAGGCAATGCCGTATTTGCAGGCCACATCTCCCTCGAAGGGCTCCAGGCCGGTTTCCATCTCAAAGCAGCAGAGAGGATTCTTGGCCATGACATCCAGCTTATAGCCCTTAACGGAGCTGTGGAGGTACAGGGTAAGCTTGCCCTCCTCCATAACATAACCGTAATTCATGGGAACGATGTAGGGCATGCCCTCGTCCACCAGACCCAGATGCATGACCTTGCTCTCATCCAGGATCATGCGGATCTCATTCATATCTTTGACTTCCAGTTCTCTTCTGGTCATAAGCTTTCCTTTCTTTATGGCCGGGACGGTATCGTCCGGTTCTATGATTTCCGGATCCGAAACGATTCCTTCCGACCATTCCTATCTTAGTCAAACACCTTGTAATCCGGAGCCTTGTCCAGCTTGAAATACTCCTGGGCCTTCTTCTTCATGTCGTCGCTGAGCTTTCTCTCAATGGGCAGCATGGCGGCATTCACGAAGCGGCCGATCAGGTATGCGGCGAACTCATAATTTTTGTACATCTCTGCAGCAGAGAGCACCGGCATCAGATCGTTCCGGGTGTGGATCTCCATAATGCCCGTGCCGCCTCTGGACAGGCCGATGGAAGGAATGTCCTTGAGGGCAAAGGGAGCAGAATCGGAGGAGTGGATGAGGGTCCGGCTCTTGGTGGCATATCCGTATTCCATGGCCGCCTGCATATACCAGTGCTCCAGGTCCTCCCCGCCGGTGATGAAGCCCAGGTTAGGCCCGAAGAGGGTTCCGTTCATGTCGAAATTAAAACAGAAACGGATCTGCTCCATGATGTCCATGTGCTGCTTCACATAGTTGATGGAGCCGTACAGTCCCTGCTCCTCGGAGCCGCACCACACAAAACGCAGGGTGCGCTTGGGAGGATTCTCCAGAAAATGATTGTACAGCATGTTCAGCATGGCAGCGCCGGTGGCATTGTCCCAGGAACCGGTTCCCACCAGCACGGAATCGTAGTGACCGGTGATAACGATGGACTCTTCCTTATTCTCCGTGCCTTCGATGACAGCCAGCACATCCCGGGAGGTATGGGTGGTCTCCGTCTGCTGCAGGTCGATATGCAGGTACACATCCTCTCCCTTACCGGCGGCCTCTTCCTTTGCCTTCAGCAGGGTCAGAGCATCCTTGCCCCGAATGGCAACGCCCGGGATCTTGCCGAAGGTCAGCATCTGGGGGCGCAGGGTGCGGGGCACCAGGTCCGTGGTCTCATCCGTCTCAAAATACTTTCCGCTGATGGCGGCGAAGGCGGAGGCCTTGTGCTCCAGCAGCTTTTTGAACATGTCCAGATCCAGCTGATTCACCAGGGCGCAGCAGCCGCTCAGATCCTTGTTCCCCAGGAAGTTCGCTTCGTCTGCATCTTCAATGTAGACCAGCTTGTAGTCCTGACCGCCGGCAGCCGTCTGACCGGAGAAACCGTAGGGAACGCTGTCCATCTCCTGCCCGTTAAAGGTGACCTTGCACACAGAGCAGTCAAAGGCGGGGATCTGAAACTCCATCAGCTCTCCCTTGCCCCCTGCCTTTTCGATTTCTTCTAAGATGATTTCTGCGGCCTTCAGTTCTTCTTCGGTACCGCCGTAGCGTCTGAAGCTGAGCTTCTCCACCAGATCATACTGGAAGTTTTCTTTATTCGTCATCATGTTTCTCCTTTTTTATGTAATACAGTTTTCTTCTGATATTACCACGGTTAGCGGGCTCTGCCAAGATACTCTTTTACTGCAGCAGCGGCAATGGCATGGCTTACAGCTCCAGTTTCATATCTCCTTCTTTGATCCACTCCATCTTCCGAAGAGGCAGAGAGATCAGCCAGGTCAAAACAGCCGGCAGCAGGAAACAGATCAGCAGCATCCCCAGCCAGTCCATGGGAGTGATGGAAACCTTCGCTCCGGAGGCCACATCCTTTACCCAACCGGTGTAGACTCCGATCTGTCCCACCAGACCGCAGGTGCCCATGCCGGAAGACACCGGGGCACCGTTCATCTCCAGATGGAACAGGCAGGTGGCCAAAGGTCCGGTAATGGCGGAAGCTAATGTGGGAGGGATCCAGATACGGGGATTCTTTACGATGTTTCCCATCTGGAGCATGGAGGTGCCCAATCCCTGGGCCACCAGTCCTCCTACTTTGTTTTCTTTATAGCTCATGACCGCAAAGCCCACCATCTGGGCGCAGCAGCCGGCCACGGCAGCGCCCCCTGCCAGACCGGTAAGGCCCAGGGCTGCGCAGATGGCTGCGCTGCTGATGGGAAGTGTCAGGAACATACCCATGAGCACAGAGACCAGCACTCCCATGAGGAAGGGCTGCAGCTCCGTGGCCCACATGATGGCATTCCCGCAGGCAAAGGCCGCAGCGCCTATGGGGGCTGCCACCAGATAAGCCAGTCCGGCTCCTGATAAAATGGTCACCAGAGGCGTCACCAGAATATCTACCTTGGTCTCCTTGGATACCAGCTTGCCCATCTCCGTGGCCATCAGAGCCACTACATACACCGCCAGGGGACCGCCGGCCCCTCCCAGAAGGTTTGTGATGTATCCCACAGGTACCAGAGAGAACAGTACCAATCCGGGAGCCTGCAGGGCAGAACCGATAGCGCAGGCCATGGCAGGACCCACCATGGCGGAGGCAGCGCCTCCGATGGTATATTCCGTGTCTCCCAGACGGCAGATGGGCTCTGTCAGAAAGGAAATGTGAAACTGGGTTCCCAGGGTGTTGAGAATAGTGCCTATGAGCAGACTGGCAAAGAGTCCCTGGGCCATAGCTCCCAGGGCATCAATGCCGTACCGTTTGGCAGAGAGATGAATGTTTTTCTTTTCCAGAAAGTCTTTAACTTTTCCCATAATTGCGCTTTCCCATGATACAGTCTTTTCAGGATGCAGGACCATCTTGAGTGGTCGTCATCTTGCACGAAGGCCCATCATGGCTTTATGTCAGAAGAGGTCAGCGGCAAAAAGCCCGGAATCCTTCGGAATATACGATGTCACCTTCCACAGGCACCCACATGGCCTCCACTTCCTCCAGAGAGTCGATGAGAGCCATGCCTTCTTCCACAGGCATGGAAAACAGAGCTGTGGATAGTCCGTCTGCCAGAGCAGAGCTTCTGCAGACGATGGAAACGGATACATAGTAAGCCGCCGGCATCAGTGTATCCGGATCGATGATGTGATGATAATTCTTTCCATTCACCACATAGTAGCGCTGGTAAGATCCGCTGGTCACCAGAGAAGCATCGGACAGATCCAGGATCTCCCGGTATCCCTCCGGGTCGTCCGGGTCCTCTATGCCCACGGCCCAGGGAGTGCCGTCCCCTCTCAGACCGATGGTGCGTACATTGCCTCCCACATTCAGGACATAACCGGTGATACCCTGCTCTTCCAGGCTTTGTGCGATCATCTCCACTGCATAGCCCTTGGCGATAGCTCCCACATCCAAAGTCATCTCAGGATCACTGATCCATACGGTTCCCTTCTCCCGATCTATGACCAGGCTCTCCGGTGAAGTATGCTTCGCAGCATCCTGAAGCTGCTCCATAGAGGGAAGAGAGGCATCCTCGGGAGAAGCCATGCCGAAGGTCCGGTACTTGTGCCAGATGGAAAGCACACTGCCCATGGCCACGTTAACTCTGCCCCCGGAGAGCTCATACATATCCAGGGCAAATTCCAACATGTCCAGGATCCGGGGATCCACCTCCAGACAGGGATGGACCCCATCCACCAGCTGGTTCAGAGCGCAGAGGTTATTCACCCCTTCAAAGGAATTGTAGATTGAATAGAGGGTGTGATAGTCCTCCAGCTGTTCCATAACAGAATCGGACACATCATCAAAGGTTTCCTTGTCCGTCTCATACCCGGTGATGATGGTCACCGTGTCAAAGTAGTCAAAGGAATAGGCGGAAAATTTCTCCTTCTTCCGGCTGCAGCCGCATCCGGAGCATGAGAGAGAAAGCAGCAAAGCGATCAAAAGGAGAAGGCTGATTGATTTCTTCATAAGTAGACCGACTGCACAGAAAAAGCCGTACAGAACCTGATATTGTTTGAAGCTGCACAGAGAACACTGTGCAGAACATGATAACACAAATAACCTTGTGCCCTACAAATAATAGTAATAAGAAACCGCTGTCCGCGGCAGACCCGGGACAGCGGTATTCCTGTTTCAGATCAAACTGAAAATCTTACTGAACAGCCTTAGCAACAGCTTCAACAAGAGCATTTACATGGATGGTGCAGCCTGCGGTAACAACTTCCTCAGCTACGGTGCCATCTGCGCCCTGGAAAGCAGTGATTTCAGCAGCAGTCTTACCGACGCAGGTGCCCTCGAAAGCATCTGCCTGCTCGAACCACTCCTTAGCACCGATCTTGGACATACCGTAGTCGTTGCCAAGCTCTCTCTTGGTAAGGAAAGCGGCAGCGGGATCGACCAGAGTCTTTCCGGCGGTGTCAAAGGTGAACTTAGCCTGAATGCAATCGGTATAGATTGCCTGAACCTTGCCGTTAGCAGAAGCAACAGCAGCGAAGGTAACATCCAGCTGGTTGTTTCCGTTCTTCTCTTCGGTTGCGTCGGTCAGAGACTGGCTGACGGAGAAGCCGAGGTTAAGATTGGAATCCTTGGTAGCTTCGCTGGGAGCAGCAGCCTTAACAGCGTTAGCAACAGCCTCAAGAAGCTCGGTAACGGTGATGGTGCAGCCTGCGGTCTGAACTTCCTCAGTGCCGTGGCCTTCGCCAATCAGAGCCATAACCTCATCAGCGGTCTTGCCGATGACAACTCCGCAAAGAGCGTCAATCTGCTCATACCACTCGCCGACTTCGGAACGGCCGCCCATGCCGTACTCTTCCTTCAGCTCGTACTTGGTCTTAAACTGCTGGGTAGCAACAGCTACACCTGCGGAGGTGTACTCAACCTTACCCTGATAGCAGTCCAGAGCCACCTTAACGATCTTGCCGTTCTTGTCCACGAGGACAGCTGCGACATTAACGTTGGTCTGACCCTTGCCGTTGGTCTCGCCGTCAGCATCGGAACCAGAAATGGTATTGGAGAAACCAACACCAAAGTTAAGCTTCTCAGCACCGCATCCGGTGAATGCAAACATGGAAATGACCATGAGAGCAGCCAGAATCACGCTTAAAGATTTCTTCATTTTATCTTCCTCCTGGGGAATAAAATTATGCGATATAAGAGTATCATGGACCAGCACAGTTAGTCAATTGTAACCCCCGAAATGTTGTTTATTTTCCGACAAAAGGCGACAAAAAACACCCAACCGGGGTCGGGTGTTTTCTGAGGGTATGATGTTTACGGAAGAACCCGCGACAGATACTTCAGCACATAGCTTCCGGCCAGTCCGATCAGCAGACCGGCCACCGTTCCGGACACTGTAAGTACAAGGAGATAATAGGCAATCTGGGGAGTCTGCAGAATCAGAACCGCCACCAGGATCTGACCGATGTTGTGGGTCACCCCTCCGGCCACACTGACACCCACCTGAGAGAAGGCATCCAGCTTCTTCAGAAAAGCCATGACCGTCAGACTCAGGACGGCCCCCGCCAGACTGTAGGTCAATGTGACCAGATTTCCGAACATAAAGGAGGAAAGCAGCAGTCTCACCAGAGACACCGCGGCTGCTTCCTTAACGCCGAACATATACAATGTGACAATGATCACGATGTTAGGCAGCCCCATCTTGATTCCCGGAAGACCGGCCACCAGAGGAGGAAGAAGAGCTTCCAGATATGAAAAAATCAGAGCCGCTGCCGCCATCAGCCCCAGCAGAACGATTTTCCTGGTTGATTTCACATTTCACCGCCTATTCTATGGACACCACGACCTTGTTAGGCAGACACACAATGGTATCATCCTCCAGGGATATGGGAGCATGCTGCACGCAGATCAGGTCCGGACAGTCTGCCTGTTCCATGGAAGCCTTTCCATCCCGGATGACCAGCACATTCAGGTGGTCCCCCTGCTCTCCCGAGGGGATCTCCACCCTGACATCTGTCTCCAGAGGATAGGTCCCCTGAGTCTCTCCGTCCACATGGACAACCACCATCTTGCCGGAGGGACGTGACAGGGTCCGGACAAGAAAAAGGGTGCCGGAGAGGATCAGGAGCACCAGGATCAGAATCAAATCATTCCGGCGTTTTCCCTTACCGCTCCCCTTCGCGGCACCAATTTTCGAATCGTTCATTATGAATACTTCTTTCCCATGTTCTCTTCAGACAGATCCGGGAAGAATACTGTCTTCAGGCATTTAGTGGGGCAGCCCTCTACGCAGAGACCGCAGCCGGAGCACTTGGTGTAATCGATCTTAGCCACGTTGTTGATGACACTGATGGCCTGTTCAGGGCAGTTCTTCTCACACTTCTTACAGCCGATGCAGGCATTGGTGCAAGCCTTTCTGGCAGCTGCGCCCTTTTCCTCGTTGCTGCACATGACCACAGTCTTTGTGTCCTGAGGAATCAGAGAGATCAGGTGCTTGGGGCAGATGGTGGTGCACAGTCCGCAGCCAAGGCAGGCGGTAGTATCAATGTGGGCGATGCCGTCCAGAATGCAGATGGCATTGGCGGGGCAGGCAGCAGCGCAGTCCCCCAATCCGATACAGCCGTAGCGGCAGGCATCGGGACCGCCGTAGACAGCAGAGGCAGCCTTACAGGTCTGAATGCCGGTATAATCCGCCTTCTTGGAGGTAGCATCACAGTTGCCGTTACAATGTACAAAGGCGATGAAATCGGAGGGAGCCTCCACTTCCACTCCCAGCAGCGCAGCCAGCTCGGCAGCCGTAGCTTCGGCTCCGGGCACGCACAGATTGGGCTTGGCATTGCCCTCTGCAATGGCAGCGGCATAGTCGTCACAACCCTTAAAGCCGCAGGCGCCGCAGTTTACACCGGGAAGACAGGCTCTGACCTCCTTGGCCAGCTGGTTCTCAGGCACGTAAAACAGCTTTCCTGCTACAGCCAGCAGAATGCCGGAAATCAGGCCTACAGCTCCGACGATAAGCAGAGGAATAAGGATTTCTTTCATGATTCACGGCCTCCTTTCACGCAAACAGGTTGTCCACCACGCCGGCAAATCCGAAGAAAGCCAGAGAGATGAAGGAAGCGGCAATCAGGGTGGTAGCAAATCCACGGAAGCTCTCGGGAATGTTGGAATCATCGATTCTGGAGCGCAGTCCGGAGAACAGCACCATGGCCAGAAGGAAGCCCAGACCGCAGCCCAGAGAGCTGACCATGGACTCCAGGAAATTGTAGCCGTCTGTAATGTTGTTGATGGTGACGCCCAGCACTGCACAGTTGGTGGTGATCAGAGGCAGGTAAACACCCAGACCCTTATGCAGGGAGGGGATGGCCTTCTTCATGAAGGTCTCAATGAGCTGCACCAGAGCGGCGATGACCAGGATGAACACGATGGTCTGCATGTAATCAATGCCGAAGGGCACCAGCAGGAAGTACTGGATGGGCCAGGTAACGGCGGTGGCGATCAACATGACCAGGATAACGGCGATGCCCATGCCCACAGCCTGATCCAGCTTCTTGGATACGCCCAGGAAGGGGCAGATACCCAGGAAACGGCTCAGAACATAGTTGTTGATCAGGATGGAGGACATCAAAATGACAACGAGAGTTTTAAACATGACTTATACCTCCGCCTTTTCGGGATTCTGTCCTGCAGACGCACAGGCAGAACCGGTCTTGCAGTATGCTGCAGAGGGACAGCCTGCGCAGGAAAAATCCTTCTTGACCGGCGCTTTGCCGTGGGTGATCTTATGGACAAGAGCAATGAGCACACCGAAGACCAGCATACCGCCGGGAGCCTTTACGAACATACCGATGGTGTGGTCCTGCATGAAGGGAATGGCGATGCCTGCGAAGGAACCGTTGCCCAGCACTTCACGGATGGTGGCCATCAGGAGCAGGGCCAAAGTGAAGCCCAGGCCCATGCCGATGCCGTCCAGCACAGCTTTGCCGGGGGTATTCTTATTGGCAAACATCTCGGCTCTTCCCAGGATGATGCAGTTAACGGTAATCAGAGCCAGGTAAACGCCCAGGGTCTCGTACAGCTCGGGAAGGAAAGCATGGATGAACATCTGAACAATGGTAACAAAGCCTGCGATCAGAACGATGTAGCAGGGAATGCGCACCGTGTCGGGGATGACCTTTCTCAGCAGAGAAATAACAAAGTTGGAACAGATCAGCACCGCAGTGGCGGAAAGTCCCATACCGAAGGCACCTACCACACCGGTAGTGGTGGCCAGGGTGGGACAGGTTCCCAGTACCAGAATGAATACAGGGTTTTCTGCCAGAAGACCGCGGAGAAGGATGGACATATTGGAATTCTGATTATTCACCATTTTATTCCACTCCTTTCATAATGTCGACCGCTGCCAGTGCCTTACCCACAGCAGCCAGGTAGCCGCTGGTGGTATAGGTGGCACCGGAAATGGCATCGATACCCTCATAGTCGGCAACAGTGCGGCCGTTGAACTGGGTGTAGAACGCAGGCTCTGCACAGGCAGATCCGATGCCGTCAGTCTCACCCTGAGAAACGGTCACGCAGCGGAGGATCTCGCCCTCTGCGGTGATAGCCAGACGAACGTAGATATATTCGCCGGAAGCGGTGTATTCATCACCATTGATACCGTAGCCGGCAGCCTTGATGGTAATGTCATAGACGCCATCAACAGTCACATAGGCTTCGGTGATGGAGGTGGAAATGCCCTCATATTTGTTCAGGTCCAGAGCCTCGGAGGGAATAGCCATAGCAGCTGCTGCAGCTTCTGCATCGGCTGCCAGAGCAGCATCGGCACCGGCCGCTGCCTTGCCATTTCCGTCCAGAGCCACGTAGGTCTCGCCGCAGACTGCCACATAACCTGCGCCGTTGTCGGCTTGGTAAAGGGCGTCCACTGTGTCGGAAGCCACGGTAAGGAACAGGGATGTAAAGGCACCCTCAGCCTCGGGAAGAGCTTCATTCAGGCTGTCCATAAGGATCTCTTCGGCGCTGCGGATATCCACGCTGCCGCCGCCCAGAATGATGGCTGCGTTCAAGGCATCCTTCACAGCGGCCTTGAAAGCTCCTGTGGTCTTGGTGGCACCGGAAACAGTGTCAGCACCGTCAATGGTAGCGCCGGTGAGACCAACCAGAGTACCGCCGTAGGTCTTCTCTTCTCCCAGGGTCTCGCTGCTTGCCAGACTCAGGGCGCCGGTAACGGTACCGGAAGCATCCACGCCGCACATGATGACCAGTCCGGAGGAGAAGCCGGTGGTGGTCAGCTGAATGACATAACCGCCATTGCTCTCTCTGTATGCGGCCGTTACGGTGGCGGGAAGAGTATAAGCAGAAAGGTCTACTTCTTCAAAGGTTCCGCCGCCGGGCAGAACCTCCAGCAGAGCCTTGTTGGCGGCAGCAGCCTCGTTCTCTTTGATAATGGGAGCGGTAAAGCTGTTGACCAGAGCCATCAGAACGGCGATGACTGCACAGATGGCAAACAGCACTCCCACGCTTTTAATCTGATCTTTTTCGATTGTCATGCCTTTGCTCCTCCAAACAGCTTGTGAGATGTCCAGGAATCGATGTAGGGCGTCAGGATGTTCATCATCAGGATGGCGAAGGAGGTTCCTTCGGGATAGGTTCCCCAGAAGCGGATCATGACGGTAATGACAGCTGCTCCCACACCAAAGATAGCCTTGCCGGCTGCGGTGGAGGGAGATGTCACATAGTCAGTGGCCATGAAGATGGCTCCCAGCATCAGACCGCCGGAAAGAACCATGGAAAGGGCATTGGCTGCATCAAATCCGTTCAGCAGGAAGGTGAACAGGAACACAGCTGCCACATATACCACCGGCAGATGCCAGGTGATGACGCCCCGGACGATCAGGTAAATGCCGCCCAGCAGAAGAGCCAGGACACAGGTCTCACCGATAGCGCCGCCGTGGGTACCCAGAAACAGGGTCAAGATGGACGGCATATTTCCTGCGCCGGCAGCCACCAGAGGGGTAGCCGTGGACACAGCATCAGCCACGGGAAATGCAGATACAGAGCAGGAAGCAAAGGAAACCAGCATGAACACGCGGGCGGTAATGGCCGGGTTCACCAGATTCTTTCCGATGCCGCCGAAGAGGCACTTAACCACGATGATGGCGAAGATGCCGCCCACCACTGCCTGCCACACAGGCACGTTGGCAGGAAGATTCAGTGCCAGCAGCAGACCGGTAACGGCTGCACTGAGATCACCGATGGTCTGCTTGCGCTTCATGATCAGATTGAACACATATTCAGATCCGACAGTGCTGATGACGCAGGCAGCAATGACCAGGAGAGAGCGAAGACCGAAGATGATAGTGCCGGCGATGGCAGCAGGTGCCAGAGCAATGAGCACATCCAGCATGATCTTCCGGGTGGTCCTGGGGGTATGGATGTGGGGAGATGTGGAGATCTGAAGGGTCGCCATTATTTCTTCTCCTCCTTTGCTTTATATTCCTTGAGAGCAGCCTTGGCCAGACGGTTGGTCTGGGTGAGGGGCTGGCTGGCGGGGCATACATAACTGCAGCAGCCGCACTCCATACACAGATCCACCTTCAGCTTATCCAGAGCCTCGAAGTCCTTCTTTTCATAGGCCTTCAGGATGGAAGCAGGTGCCATGCCGAAGGGGCAGGTATTGGTGCAGGTCCCGCAGCGGATACAGGGAGTGGTCTCGGGAAGGGCTGCTTCCTTCTTATTCAGGGCCAGAACCGCATTCGTGGTCTTCAGAACGGGAGAAGCTGTATCGGGAACGGAGATACCCATCATGGGGCCCCCGTAGAGTACCTTGGCAGGCTCGCTGTCCAGACCGCCGCAGAAGGCGAACAGATCGTCCATGGAAGTGCCGATGGGAGCAATGACATTCTTGGGCTCGTGGACAGCAGCGCCGTCCACGGTAACGCACTTCTCCACCAGAGGCATGCCGGTGCGCACATACTGTCCCAGCACTGCCAAAGAGGTCACATTGGCCACGATGCAGCCCACATCGATGGGAAGCTTGCCCAGAGGTACGGACTTTCCTGTGGTGTGATAGATCAGCACTTTCTCACCGCCCTGAGGATACATGGCAGGAAGGACCTTCACCTGCACATTGCTGTCCTTGGCAGCCAGCGCCTGCATGGACTCAATGGACTTAGCCTTATTGGATTCGATGCCGATGATGATCTTCTTAATGCCCAGATGCTTTTCCATGAGCTCCAGAGCCAGGGCAATGTCCTCGCTTCGCTTCTCCATGGTGTAGGAATCACTGGTAATGTAGGGTTCGCATTCAGCGCCGTTCACCACCAGCTCCTGGATCTTTTCCTTCTCCACTTTGTATTTCACATAAGTGGGGAAGCCGGCGCCCCCCAGACCTACCAGACCGCAGTCACGCATGGCATCAATGAGTTCATCGGCAGAGCCGATCTCCTTGGGAGCCAGAGCAGGGTCAGGAGTCATAAGTCCGTCGGATTCGATCTGAATCGCAGGAACCGTGGTACCGCCGTAGGTGAGGATCTCTGTCAGCTTGGTCACCTTGCCGGAAACACTGGAGTGAATGGGAGCAGACACAAAACCGCTTTGTTCGGCGATCAGGGTTCCCACACACACCATGTCTCCCACCTTAACGACCGGAGTGGCAGGCTTTCCGATATGCATGGACATGGGGATGGTCACCGTCTTGGGGGCATCCATCCTCACGGCATCCATACCGGCGGTATGCTTTCTGTGCGGAACATGTACTCCGTGGAGAGAAAAAGCCATATTGATACACCTTCCTTAAATAAATATAAACAAATGGACCGCCTCTGCTGCCGGCAGCCGAACCGCAGCACAGCCCCCTGGCAGAGGTCTTTTACCCTGCCTCCAGGCATACTGCAGACAGAGTAATATATATGAAAGATTTTAACATACCCTGAAAACGAGGTCAACAAAGGTCAGGCCTTGCAGGAGTATGTTATTTTATAGACATAGACCGCAGAGCTTCCCCTGCGGTCTACAGATACCTGAAAATTCAGAACAGCTTCAGAACAAATTCAAACTGAAAAGGAATTGATGATTCTTCACTGCTTCAGAACGAATTTGAACTGAACCGGCTCAGCTCAGAACAGATCCAGAGAAGCATCCAGATAGATGGCCTCCCTGACCTCAAGCTGATATTCCGGCTTAGTCATATAATATAGAAGAAACTCCAGCACCAGAGCGCTGCCCAGGCTCCTTCCCTCGATTTTGAACTGGGAAAAGCCTCCCGGCAGATACACCTGCTGAATATCCCGGATCCCGATGAATCCCGGACTCCTCATGGCTCTTGAGAACACATAGCCCTCCTCCGCTCCGGGGGCTTTGCAGATATGATCCTCCACATCCTCTCCCAGAGCCTTCAGGCTCACATTCTCATAACAGGCTCTACGGTCCGGACAGCCGAACCAGCAGCCCTCGTTGCAGAGGAACTCCACCTTATCCTTCAAATGCCGGGGAAGGCTCAGCAGCCCCTCCATCTTCCGGTTCA
>JABUST010000200.1 GCA_021442595.1 Lachnospiraceae bacterium
GAGGAATGGCGGCCGAGCGGAAGATGGTGCCATTGCACTTCCATAGGATATAGATGATGGAAAAACCCAGCATCAGCCCGAAGAACTGTTTGATCATCAGAGAATCCAGTTCCGGCGCTTCCGGGTTATAGATCCAGCCGTTGGCACTGCCGATCATGATGCAGCCGAAAAGCACCAGCACGCTGACCATGATGAGAAGAACGAGATCCGGAGACCCGGCATGACGCATATGTTGATCCTGCTTCATTCCTCTGCCCTCCGATTTTGTTCCTTTGTTTATTCTCTACAGAACGATACCATAATAAAGTAATGTATCATTCATAGGAATTTCTGTCAAGTGAAACCCCATAGTAATCTGCCATAATACTGACAAAAACCGGAATGGCATTGGCGGAACCTCCCCCGAAGGGAATCATGACGGAGATAGCGATCCGGGGCTTGTTCAGATCGGAGTATCCGGTGAACAGAGAATGGTCCGGACGGTTTTCATCTTCCTGAGCTGTACCGGTCTTTCCGGCGCAGTGAATGCCCAGTGCCTCCAGATCTTCAAATTCATATTGATGGTCATCCGTGACCACCAGGCGCATGCCCTGCTTCACCAGGGAGATATACTCCTTTTTGATGTTGGTCTTATGGTCCAGAACGGGTTTGGCACTGTAAACGATCTTGCCCTTGGCATCCAGGATCTTTCCTACCAGATACAGATCATATACATTGCCGCCGTTGGCCAGGGTGCAGGTATAGCGGTTAAGATTAGCGCAGGAATAGGAGCCGTTGCCCTGACCGATGGCCGAACGAACAGCGTCCAACGTAGAAGCGATGGGTTCGCTTTCCGCGATCTCGATGCCGGTCTTGGCGGACAGACCTAACAGATCCGTCATGGCCTTCAGCTTGGTCAATCCCACATCATCATCGAAATAATACTGGGAGTCCGGGGTGCTGAGAGACCCGAAGGGCGGATCCTCTGCTCTGGCAGGCTTAGGCTCTGACAGAAGGAAACCTACCTGATAAAAGAAATAGTTGCAGGAATAGTCCAGCGCATGGATCACATCGATGGAACCGTGGGAGAATGCGCTCCAGCAGGTGGGATCATTGGGATCATTGGACCAGGGAAAGGCTACGTCATCATAGATCTCGGTTTTGGCGGTAATGACACCATTTGTGAGACCTGTGAGGGCGGTACACATTTTAAATGTGGAGCCGATGGCTCTCAGCTCCTCCACAGCCCGGAAGCTCAGAGGTCCGGATTTATCCTGAATGATGGCATTATAGTAGGCATCGCTGCTCATAAAAAGATTCGGGTCAAAGCTGGGATAGCTGACCATGGCCCGCACCTCTCCGGTCTGCGGATCCGTCACGACCACAGAGCCGCTGCAGGGATCCAGATTGATCTGGGCAGGTGTGATCTCATTCTGGAGGATCTTCAGCTTCAGCACCTGGACTACATTCATCTCCTCATTTTCCAGGAAATTGCGGGTACCGTCTGCATTGGATAAAAGGCCCTGTTCGTACAGCATGTACATGAAGCTGTACTCACTGTAGCGCCCGGTGGAAAGGATGAAGGAATAAATATAGGCGCTGAATTCAGGCAGCTCCCTGACCTTCTCCAGCTCGTAGGACAGAATGGTCCGGATCTTGGTGTCATAGGAAGCGTTCCGGCTGTAGTCGTAGACGCTCTCGTCCAGGAGACTGTTGTCCAGACAGTAGCAGAAAAAGCTGTAGGGAGAGATCTGACCCTCCAGATAGGAGGGATAGAAATCAGGATCCTCCTGATAGTCATAGGAAAGGTGCATTTCATCACGCATGTTGGTGATGAGCATATCATACAGCTGCTTGTTCCATGTCTGGTATTCCATAAGGGGATACTCATAAGCATAGACAATGAGATCATAGAGCTCATCGGTGCAGTCGTAGTACGCGTTGCTGCAGCAGGTCAGGAAGGAGTACAGATAAAGATCGTGATCCGCCGTCAGCTTGGTGGGATCCTTCACCAGAAGGTCATCCAGAAAATGATTGTCGATGAGGGAACAAAATACATCCGCCGTGCTGTAGGTGGAACCGGAAGGACCGCTGACACCGGTGATCTTATTTACCAGCAGGGTCTTGATCTGGTCTACCAACGCGTCATAGGTCTGCCTTTGCAGTTGGGCATCCACGGTCAGGTAAATGTCATTGCCCCGTACGGCCTCCCGGGTGGTAATGGAGGTGATGATGGCGCCGGTATTGGAATCCGTACCTATGCGCAGCGTGCCGGTGGTACCCCTGAGGGACTCCTCGCAGGCCGCTTCGATGCCGGCCTTGCCTATATAATCATCCTCCGTATAGTCCAGGCCCTTGGCCTGCTTGCCGGCCAGCTCCTCTTCACTGATGCGGCCCACATAACCAACGATGTGGGCGAAGAGCTCTCCCTGGGGATATTCACGGGAGTACAGGGTCTTGATGGTGAAGCCGTTAAACTCCCCGGTGCGCTCCATAATCTGGGCTTCCGTCCGGGCATCCAGCCCCTTGGCTATGAGTACATTTACGGAGGTGTCAAAACGGGCGGAAAAGATGGCATAGCGGACGGAAAGGATCCGAAGCAGCTCTGAGGGTTCGTGGTCTCTCGAAATCTCAAAGCGCTCATCACAAAGGATCTCTATGCACTCTGTGGCAGTGACTTCCAGCTGCTGGGGGGTCAGCTCATCCCTGGTGGAATAAAAGACTTCCGCCAGAAAATTTCCGTGGGCGACAGAATTTGTCTCCGGGGTAAAGCCATCCTTAAAGTAGAAGCCTCTACCCTCCTCATATCCGATAGGAAACTCCACATCCAGAGAAAGCTCTACCTGATTCTTGTCCAGAATGAGAAGCAGGGCTTCGATGGACGCAGGAAGATCGGGGTTGCTCACACTGGGCATATACATCAGGGCCTTGGTCTCCACATTGATGGCCAGAGGCACACCGTTTTTATCATAGATATTGCCCCGCTCGGCGGTGACAGCCTGATGGGCATAGAGGTCCTCCGATTGCAGCTCTGTATAATGGGCATGCTGAAGGATCTGGGTCCTGTACATCAGAAACCAGATGAAGATAAAGCCCGTAATCAGACAGATAAAGATGATGATGATGCGATTGGTGAAAACAGAAAGAAGTCTGAGCAGAAGGTCCTTCATGGTCTTGACCTCCTGCTGCCGGAAATAAAGATACTCCACTCCTCATCCAGAAAGTGTGTAAATTGGGACAGAAGCCTCCAGAGAGGATACAGAATCAAGGTTATCAAAGTGGAATAGACCATTTCCGGCAGGATTGTATGTAATAGATGGCTGCCAAAAGCCAGATCACCTGAGAAAAATCCGTAGATCAGATACTGCAAAAATCCCAGAAGCAGATCGGCTGCCGGGACCAGCAGAACAGGAAGGATCAAAAGGTCACGGCTCATATCCCGGCTGAGATAGCCGGCAGCATGACCGATCAGATAGTAAATGCAGGCATAAAAGCCCAGAACACGGCAGAAAAGCAGATCCTGGATCAGACCGGTAATCAGTCCCACCAGACGACCCTTCTCACTTTTCAGGAGAATACCGCAGGAGATGACGGAGATTAGGGAAAGGCAGGGAATCACGCCTCCGGCCTTCAGAGCATGAAGCCAGGTGGATTCAGACAGTACGCAGAGCCAGCCCAGAAAAGAAAAAATGAGTGCAGAGGGCATGATCATTCATCCCCCTCTTCCTTATCCCCGGAGCTGAGATCACTCTTCCAAAGATCGGTGATGATGAGCACCATGTCCGCCTGTTCCAGGTTGCAGGTGGGTGACACAAGAGCCAGACTTTCATATCCGGAGCCCACGGGGATGATCTCCGTGACTGTGCCGATGGAAAGTCCGGGAGGATAGATGTCACCCAGGGTGGAGGTAACCAGCTCGTCTCCAATGCGGATATTCGTCTCGGCAGTGACGAACCGCACCATGCACAGGGCTTCTTCAATGAGACCGGTTTCCGTAGTCCGGTAGCCGTAAGCCCCCTGCACCACCACCAGATCTCCGTTCTCCCGGTTGATCTGGGCATAGACAGTACTCATAGGATCGATGATGGAGGTGACGGTGGCATAGTCGCTATATACCTGACTGATATGTCCTGCCAATCCGTAGCCGGACAAAACGGGCATGTATTTTTCAATGCCGTCATTGGAACCCCGGTCCAGAAGAAAGGTCTCATACCAGTTATTGGGAGAAAGTCCCACGATTTGAGCCCCCTGCTTGGGATAATCCCGGTAGTAGGTGTCCATGGCGTAGAGTTCCTCCAGTTCCCCCGCTCTTCTGGCCTGGGTCATGAGCATACGGTTCTCATCCTCCAGCTGTGCAACGCGGCTCTTCAGAAGGCTGTTCTCTTCCTGGAGATCCTGCAGATCCTGCCAGTTATTGCTCCGGTTTTCAATCCAATCAGCCAAGGAAGTAAAGGCATCGGAAATAGGGGAAGAAACCGTCATGGCTGCGTTTCTGAAGGGAGCCAGGGTCACAGACAGGATACCCGTTATCAACAGCAAAAGGACACAGAAACTGATGCCCAGAAGAAGTTTAAATCTGGTGGGCAGCTTGTCCGGTGTCCTTTTGTTATCAGGTTTCATGCTGTTGCCTTTCTTTTTGGGAGGGTTGGAACTGGATATCAGTAGTATTCTTTGGCGTTGGTCAGAATGCAGGTGTAGTCATCCGGTCCATCCAGTACCAGGGAAGTTCCACGGACCACACAGCCCAGAGGATCCTCGGCCACGGTGACCTTCAGCCCGGTGGCATCCTGAATCAGGCGGTCCAGACCATTCATCAGAGCGCCGCCTCCGGTGAGAGTGATGCCGCAATCGTAAATATCTCCGGCTATATCCGGAGGTGTTTTTTCCAAAACGGAGGTGATTCCCTCCACAATCTTCATAAGGACAGGATAAATGGCCTCTGCCACGTGGAAATTCGTAAGTTCCAGAGATCTTGGCATACCTCTGCTTACATCTCGGCCCTTCACCACCAATTTGTCTTCTATGGTATCGTCGTCAACAAAGGCAGTTCCGATGGTGGTTTTAATGAACTCGGCAGTCTGGGTGCCGATGGTCATCTTGCAGCTTCGGCGGATATAGTCCACAATGGCTTCATCCAGGGCATCTCCTGCCACTCTGAGGGAACAGGATTCCACGATGCCGCCAAGAGATATGGCCGCGATTTCCGTGGTGCCTCCGCCGATGTCCACCACCATGGAGCCTTTGGGCTCCAATACAGGAAGCCCGGCGCCGATGGCAGCAGCCATGGGTTCATCCATCAGATAGATACCTCTGTCATTCACACCGGATTGCATGGCAGCATCCAGCAGGGCCCTCTTCTCTACATCCGTAATACCGTAGGGGGCACAGATGATCAGATCCGGTCTTCTGAAGAAGTTCGGCCGGCAGACCTTTTGGATGAAGTACTCCAACATGGCCTTGGTGTTGGTGAAATCGGCGATGACACCATCCTTGATGGGCCGCTGGGCCCGGATGTACTCGGGGGTACGGCCCAGCATCCTCTTGGCTTCGGCGCCTACGGCCAGGATTTCACCTGTGTCCTGATTGACCGCTACCACAGATGGTTCATTGAGGACGATACCCTCCCCGGTCAGGAAGACCAGAGTGTTGGCAGTACCCAGATCGATACCTAGTGCTTGTTTCATAGGTTCCTTTCAATTAATCATAAGGACATGGAATGCTGCTCTGCATCCGTATAGGAATAATAGGTATTCCTGCCGATGATGATATGGTCCAGAAGCGGCATCTGCATGATCTCACCCTGCTTTCTGAGGATCCGGGTCAGATCGTTATCGCATTGACTGGGGGTAGGATCTCCGCTGGGATGGTTGTGAAGAAGCACAAAGGCGTAAGCCCCCTTCTCCCGGCCGTCCAGGAAGATCTCCTTGGCATCAATGAGGGTCTGGTTAAGATTTCCCTTTCCCAGCTCCTTGAGACAGATCATGTGGAGTTTGGTATCTACCAGAAGATACCAAACATGCTCCTCTGTCAGGTCTCTGGCCTTTTCCATAAAAACACAGGCAATGGAGGCGCTGTCCTTTACAGTCATGCGGGTCTGCGCATCTCTGACTGACAGCCTGTGAGCGATTTCAGCCACCGCTTTGATCTGTATGGCTTTCACTCTGCCCACGCCTCTGAACTGGGTAAGTTTGGAAAACGGCATACGGAAAAGCAGAGAAAAAGGCTCTGAAGAGCCCTCCTCCTCTTTTACCGTGGCAAGGATCCTCAGAGCGGTTTCCAGTGCATTCTCCTCCCGGGTGCCCGTCTTCAGCAAAATAGCCAGCAGCTGGGCATCGGTGAGGGCGGAAGCGCCCAGACTCTCCAGCAGCTCATAGGGCTTTTCGGAGAGAGGAAGATCCTTCATGATCAGTTTCTGTTTCATAGAAACTCCTTTCCGTCAGGAGGTTAGGAGCTTCGGAAAGCAGTCAGACGGCTGATTTACATTTTTCTGTGGACAAACAGCGCCACGCACATACCCAGCACGGAGGCCAGGTTCAGGGTGATCTGAAGTCCGAAGGTGAGCTGAAGGACACTGAGATTCAGTGTCACCGTGGGGATTCCGAAGGTCTTACCGTAGGCCAGCCAGTAGAAGAAATCAAATTGGCCAAGAAGCTCTCCGATAAAGCCTCCCAGAACAATGCCGCACATAAGGAACAGGATCAGGCTCCATGTGCTTTTTCCTTTTAATGTCATAGTTCTCCTTTATGAATATCCTGAAGACGGATATTGGTGATGCTGACGCCGGAAATCTCTGCTTCCGTATCCTCATCGGAGACGGTATCCAGATAGAGTGTGTTGATGGCTGCGCTGCCGAATTCCAAAAATCCGGAGGAAGCCTGCCTGAGAGCAGCGGCGCCCTGATTCAGGGTGATCGCCCTGACCGGACATTTTTGGGTGCAGGCCCCGCAGCCGGTACAACGGGACTGATCGATCAGAGGAAGACCATCCGCCATGCGGATAGCGTGTTCTCCGCAGGTTTCCACGCAGGTGCCGCAGCCCAGACATCCCACCTTGCAGACACTTTTCACATAGTCTCCTGTCATGGGGGACTGGCAAAGCAGATGGATCTTAGCAGATGTGGGAACCATAGAGATGATGTGCTTGGGACATACATCGATGCAGTCACCGCAGCCCACACATTTCTCGGGAAGAACCTGAGCAACACCGTTTTTTACCTGAATGGCATCAAAGCGGCATACATCCTTACAGCTGCCAAGGCCCAGACAGGCAAAACGGCATTCCTTGAGACTGCCTCCGGGAATGACCACTGCATCACGGCAGGTAGTAAGTCCTTCATAGCGGAAGCGCCTTTCTGCTCTGTCATGACTGCCTGCACAGTGGACAAAGGCGATCTGTCCGGTAAGGGGACCGGTCCGGGTGGGATCGGCAGCTTTTTTGTTGATCAGACGGTTGTATACCCTTAATCTGGAAGCTTCTTTTATAGAAGCAGTCTTATTGACCTTTTTTCGGGTAAACAGATAGAAACGGTATTTGCTCTCTCCGAAAGGTCTGGCTGCCGTCAGCTTGTCCACAAGAGGCGTCAGCAGGTTCATCAGCAGGATGCTGAAGGAAACGCCTTCCGGAAAGGATGTATACAGACGAATAAGGGTGGTAAGAATACCGCAGCCAAGAGCAAAGATGATCTTTCCCACCGGTCTCATGGGTGTGGTGGTGTAGTCCGTGGCCATGAAGAAAGCCCCCAGGAAGAGGCCTCCTGTGAGGATCTGGTACAGTCCGTTGCTTCCCAGAATACAGGAAAGCAGGAATACCGTAAGGATATAGGTCACGGGAATGCGCAGATCGATGATGCCCCTGAACCACAGGTATAAACCTCCCAGCAGGATCAGAAGCTTGGAGGTCTCACCGATGCTGCCGGGAATGATGCCCAGAAAACAGCTGGCATATTGAGGTACCAGGTGATACATGCCTGCCTGTACTGACGCCAAAGGGGTGGCCACACTGACCGTATCCACCATAAGAGCTGACATACGGCGAGAAAACACCAGAGTCAGAAAGCAGGCACCGGTTAGAGCCGGATTCAGCAGATTCTTTCCAATACCGCCAAATAGCTGTTTGCAGAGAATGATGGCCACAAAGGCGCCTATAACAGGCATCCAGAGCGGGACACTGGAGGGAAGGCAAAGCGACAGAAGCAGCCCCGTCACGATGGCGCTGCAATCGGTGACGGTGGTCTTCTGCCCTTTCATCTTCTGCCAGATCAGCTCAAAGAGGACACAGGATGCGACGGAAACTCCCACCGGCAGCAGGATATGCCATCCGAAAAAAAGAGAAGAAAAGATTAGAATGGGAATCAGAGAAAATACCAGCTCCCGCATGATATCGCCAACAGAATCCCTGGCATGAATATGAGGTGCCACAGCACCGTGAAGGTTCATTTTAGTGATGAGGCTCATGATGTTGCCTCCCCGGATCCGGTTCCGGATGCTTCAATGACAGCCCTCTTTCCGGACAGACAGGTCTGAAGCAGCAAACGCCCGGCGGGACAGATGTACTGACATGCTCCGCATTCAATGCAATTCATGCCATAGGCAGCTTCAAAGCCCTTGATATCCCCTGCCAGGACAAGCTTGTTCAGCAGGGAGGGACGCAGCCTCATGGGACAGACCTGAAGGCATTTGCCGCAGCGAATGCACTCGCTCTCCACAGCGGGAGGTGTGATATCTTCGGAAAGCAGCAGCAGACAGGAAGAGGTTTTAATGACGGGAATGTCGGCAGTGTTCACCACGGTTCCCATGATGGGACCTCCGCAAACAATGCGCTCCGGGTCCTTCAGCAATTCTCCGGTCTGCTCCAGCAGTTCCTTCATGGAGGTGCCCAGAGGAACACGGAAATTTTTGGGGGCCGACACACAGTCGCCGGTAATGGTGACCACCTTCTCCAGAAGGGGATGCCCCTCGCGGACGGCAGCAGAGACGGCAAGGAGGGTCTCCAGATTGAGGACCAGACAACCCAGATCCGCCGGAGTGCTGCCTGTGGGAATCTCTGCTCCGGTAACCGTATGAATCAGTTGCTTTTCGGAGCCCTGGGGATACTTGGCCTGTAGGGTAACGACACGGATATTATCCTGAACTGCAACGAATTCCTTTAGCCTGCGGTAGGCGTCCGGCTTGTCATTTTCCATACAGATGACACCCTCTGCCTCCGGGAAGAGAAACATCAGGATCTTCAGCCCATCCAGCATTTTATCCGGCTCTTCCACCAGCAGGCGAAAGTTTCCGGTTACATAAGGCTCACTTTCGCAGCTGTTGATCAGGATATGGCGAATAGGCTTATCCTCACCGGGATCTAATTTCAGATAGGTAGGATAACCTGCTCCACCCATGCCCACCAAGCCGGCATAACGCACCCTGTCCAGAATCTGCTGCCTGTCCAGACTGAAAGGATCGCAGGGCTCGTAAGGATAGGAAGCGGTCTCAAAGAGATGATCGTTATCAATGATGACCCCGGTCACCATGTCTCCCAGGGGATGAGGCACCGGGCGGATATTCCTGACAGTGCCGGATACGCTGGAAAAAATGGGAACTCCGTTCTCAGGGGGCGCACCGATGACCTGGTTCTTCAGCACCCGGTCCCCCACAGCCACCAGAGGCTTGCAGGGAATGCCCTGATGCTGCAGCATAGGAAAAACAAGAGGGAGAACCGGGTCTGAATAGTCTGCAATGGGCAGACTTTCAGACAGCTCATTGCCGGTACGGGCACGAAATCCGCCGGCAAAAGAGGGGGACAACCAAAGGCGGAACATCTCCTTGAGCTCCTCCCGGATGGCGCCTGCTGATATCTCCTTCATGGTCTTTCCTTTCGTAATATGATTCAAATTCAAAGCGGTGCCTCTCAGGAGACGCCGCTTTGAAGGGTGTTGTGAAATTGTGGAATCAGATCAGACAGCTCTGATATTTCTCGGGAACTTCCTCGCGGCTGCAGCTCATGGAAATGATGAAGTGAATATTGTAGCGCTCCGCAACCTCATGGACCCGGTCCAGAAGCTCGCCCATTTTAGAGGCTTCGATCTTGGCGTTTTTAAGCAGACCGTCGATAAATACAGTATTGATATCGTAATCCTGAGAAAGGATACCGCAGACAAAACCAAAGAACTCGCTGGCAGAGGTAAGGGGATACTCTGCAGTTTGGATGAGACGAATGGAATAGTCCAGACGGAAGATCTGGCTCTCATCGGCATCTACATAAACCGTATGACCGTCTGTAGTCTTGGCAAGAGCGTTGGCCATATCGATGAGGGTCTTGGTCTTTCCGGCTCCCTGGCTTCCGGCGATAAGTTGGATCATGTGGATCTACCTCCTGTAAATAAAGAAGATACATTCTCATTGTGAGAAGTGTATATGATTATAGCATCTGACAGGGATTTTTTCAACACAATATAGAAAGTGCCCCTGTGCAGACTGACGCCGGTCTTTACAAAAACGGGACCGGAGCCTGAATGATTTTCCCTTCCAGATAGGAAAGACAGCCGGTGCAGCCCAGAAACTCTACTCTCGAGGCAAAAAGCTGCTGACGGTAAGTGTTTTCGGAAGCATTGTACTTTCCGTCTCCCAGAATGGGATATCCGTGGTAAGCCAGCTGGGCACGAATCTGATGGCTCTTTCCGGTGAGAAGCTCAACTTCCAGAAGAGAGCTCTCTCCCAGATCCTGAACCAGTTTAACTTTCAGAGCGCACAGGCTCCAGCCTTCGGGGACGGAAGGATCTTTAAGAAATCCTCCTTTGTCCATGGTTCCCTCATAGGGGCTGATCTCTGCCTTGTTGTCCTTCGTATTCTTCCGGTACAAATCCGCCAGAAGGGTCTCCTCTGTCCATTGCCGGGGACACCCTTTGACCCGAGCCGTGTAGAACTTCCGAAGGGAATGGCTGCGGATCATTTCGGAAAGGATCTGAGAGGCCGGCAGGGTCTTGGCCATGATCATGACGCCCCCTGTGTTTCTGTCCAGACGGTGCACAAAGGAAGGGGCGAAGGTAGCATCGAAGACAGTGCCATTTTTCCGAAGTATGTCTCTGGCAATTTCGGAAGCGGAGATATCCTCCGGGCGGCTCTTCTGAGACAGAAGGCCGAAGGGCTTATTGATGACGAGGATATGAGGATCTTCGTAAAGGACCGGCAGCGTGAAGACGGGATCCGAAAGTACGGAATCAGGGGAATGATGGGAATTTCCGGTTTCCTCATCTGACAGGTATCCGAAATCTGTCTCCTGCTGAGGAGACAGGTACAGATCGATCTGATCTCCGGTGTGGAGGATCAGATTCGGACTCCCGGGCTTTTTCCGGTTGACCTTAATCTTGTTTTTCCTGAGGGCTGTATAAATGAAGCTTTTGGGAGCAGCGGGCAGCAGTTTCTCAAGATATCTGGCCAGCTTTCTCCCTTCCTCTGAGGCGCTGATTTCTCTGTGGATCATGACCGGGCTCCTTCCTGCTCCTCATAGATCCGTTTGGCTTTTTTCCGAATTCTTTGGATGGCATTGTCGGCCGACTTAACCGGGATATCCAGTCCGGCTGCGATCTCCTTGTAATCAGAGCCGCTGAGGAACATATCCAGTACCCGCTTCTCCAACGTTGAAAGGGTGCTGCGGATGGACTCCAGCAGAGCCTCGGCTGATACCGTCTCAATGTACATATCCTCCGGACTTTTGCTGCCGGGATCCTCCAGGAGTTCCCCCATTTCAGCGGATTCTTCGTCTTCATTGGTAATCTGCTGATTGAGAGAGACGGCTTCGTTCAGAGGCTTATGTTTCCGGCGGTTGGTACTGCGGAGAGTACTGATAAGTTCCGTTCCGATACATCTGGCGGCAAAGGCAGAAAAGCTTCCCTCAGAACTGCGGAAATGAAGAATGGCCTTATACAGAGCGATATTGCCCACCTGCATCAGATCCTGGCGCTCTGCTCCTATGAGAAAACAGGCCTGGCTCTTGCGCAGGATCAGAGGCCGGTACCGTTCCAGCAGTTGATTGACAGCCCTGTCCACTAAAACGGAGGACGAGCCTGCGTCCCGGATGAGTGTGATCAGCTCATCATCCGTAAGAAGCGGCAGATCCTGCAGCTTGGCTGATGTTTCTGACATGTTTTGACTCAGCTCCTATGTCCGTTTCAGATATTTCTCTGGTGGGCTGCCTCGTACATCAGGATGCCGGCAGCCACAGAGGCGTTCAGGGAGGTCACCTTCCCTTTCATAGGCAGGCTGACGGTAAAGTCGCAGCGCTCCTTCACCAAGCGGGTGATGCCCTCGTGCTCGCCGCCAATGACCAGGGCCAGAGGACCCTTCAGGTCAGTGCGGTATACATCCTGTCCGTCCATGTCTGCACAGGCGGTCCAGATGCCCTGCTTTTTCAGGTCATCGATCAGACCGGCCACACTGGATACCTTGGCGATGGGCATGTATTCCAGGGCTCCGGCGGCGGTTTTGGCTACTGCATCGGAGAGTCCCACCGCATGATGACGGGAAATGATGACGCCGTGGACGCCGGCACATTCGGCGGTCCGGATGATTGCTCCAAGATTATGGGGATCCTGGATGCTCTCGCAGATGAGGATAAAGGGGGATTCCCCCTTCTCCCGGGCTTTGTTCAGGATGTCCTCCAATTCTACATAATCTACGGCAGCGCAGACTGCCACCACCCCCTGGTGGTTTCCGCCCTCCGAAAGTTCGGAAAGACGGTCTTTTCCTGTCTCCTGGATCTGGATGCGGGCCTTCCGGGCCTGGTTGACGATGGAACCCAGAGAACCGGTATAGGGGGGACGGTCTACATATAGCTTTTCTATGTTGCGGCCGGCCTTCAGAGCCTCCAGAACCGCATTGCGGCCGTAGATGACAGAATCACTCATTGTCCTTCTCCTTGGCGTTTGCGCCTTGTTCTCCTTCGTCAATCATCGTGCTCTCACCCTCCTTGGAATCCTCAGCTTCGGTATCTTTATGTTCCAGATAGTCCAGTCCCCGGCGCATCAGCTCATAGAGTCTGTCTTCCTGCTCTGTCAGATAGAGGTACCCTAGCAGGGCTTCAAAGCCGGTGGCCCACTTATAGTCCACAGGGGACTGGTTCCGGGGAATAGTGCCGGAATGGGCATTTCTTCCGTGGCGAAAGACCTCCTGCTCCTCAGGGGTGAGAGAATCCTTCAAATACTTCATCATGGCGGCCTGAGAGGCGGCATTCACCAGGGAAGAGGCCTTCATGTGCATCTGCTTGGGGTGCAGTGAGGTGGCGGCCACCAGGCGGGTACGAACATAGAGATCCAGAACGGTATCTCCCAGATAAGCCAGAGCCAGAGGCTTAATGCTGCTTAAGGGAAGCAGCCGGTCCTTCAGCTCGGCGGCGGTCAGATCCAGTAATTTACTCAATGATGCTTAGTCCGGCGCATGGTTGCCCAGCTGGCATAGATGCGGAATCCGGCTCCTTCATAGATATTCCGTGCAAAGTTGTTTTCGTTCGTAAAGAAACAAAGGTAGATGGCCCCTGCTTTCTTCAGCTCCAGACTCATGCGGTTGAACAGAAGCGTGGCAGCGCCGCAGCCCCGGCAGCGGGAATGAACGGCTACTCCCAGAAACCAGGCCCTTCCCGTCTCTTCCACCACGATGGGGCCTGCAAAGCCTGCCATTTTACCATGGTCGCTGAGGATGGGAAGAGGTCTGGGGCCTCCCTCACGGCTCAGCTCCTGAGGGATCTGCCGACTCCAGAGAGCATTGTTCAGATCCTCGAGAAGTCCGTCTGCATCGGTATGACGGGAGGCATCATACCACTCGATGGTATAACCGGCCTTCGCCACCCGCTCTTCATAGACAGCCATACGCTCCGTAGGCCACTCATAGCGGTCCAGGCGCTGATAGTAGGTGTTTTCACAGCCGGTATCCCGAAATCCGTTATTTTTAAAGAAAAGATGGGCAGAAGAACCCAGGAGGACACCCTGCGCATTGTTATGATAATGACCTTCCGTGCCGGGAATGGTCCAGCGGATCATGGTGGGATTATAATAGGAGATCTCCGGCTCGGGATCCGGCAGGTCGTGAGCGGAGGCAAAGCGTTGCATCTCTTCTGCAAGAGCATTAATCAGAGCGGAACCGATTCCCTGCCTGCGGTGGGCAGGAGCCACCTGAACGGTGGTAAGAAAGAATTTCTTCATGCCTCCGTCAAAATGACCGATGATGAAGCCCCTCTCAGAGGATTCATACAGGGCAAAATAAGCGTCCCCCGGTTTGGCTGGAGTCAGAAACAGCTGAATAAAGCCTTTCTCGTCCAGAGTGCAGTTATACTGCTCACCCCGCTGAGTAGCTTCGTTGTACAGTGTCAATGCCGGAAGGAAATTCCGGTCCGTGAGAGATTTAAAGGACAGCATGATGCTCCTTTCTTGACATTAGGCTCAGGCTGTAATTAAATATGCAGTAGCGCGGAATTATGCGCATACTGCAAAGCAGTCAATTAACGAAGTATAAACGAAATGCATGCGGAGGTCAACGATATGCTGCGTGACATTATGGAGAAGGACACAAAGCTTGTCATCGGTCTGATGAGCGGTACCAGCGGCGACGGGGTGGATGCGGTTCTTTGTGAGATCAGGGGACACGGCATCAGCACCCGGGTAAAACAGCTGGCCTTTGTGTCCCCTGCTTATACCAGGGAGGTCCGTGACCGAATCCTTCAGGTGGCGGCCGGGGATTTCGGGGGAGCCAAAGAGCTTTGTCTTATGAATGTGTATCTTTCGGAGCTCTTTGCGGATGCCTGTCTGGAGCTGTGCCGACAGGCAGAAGTGAAGCCCGGGGACATCGATCTCATCGGAACCCACGGACAGACAGTGTATCACATCCCTGTGGCTGAGAATTATCTGGGCCGGGATATCCGGGCCACCCTTCAGATCGGGGAGGCCTCTACTCTGGTGGAGAGGATAGGGGCTGTGACCGTATCCGATTTTCGGGTAAGGGACATGGCTGCAGGCGGTCTGGGAGCTCCTTTGGTACCTTACACTGAATATATCCTATACAGTGACCCCGAGCACAACATGGGGCTTCAGAATATCGGCGGCATCGGCAACATCACGGTGATTCCGAAGAATGCCAGGCTGGAGGAACTGACAGCCTTTGATACCGGACCCGGAAACATGGTCATGGACAATGTGATCTATCGCCTCACAAAGGGAAAGATGAGCTACGATGCCGGAGGCCGGATGGCTGCCTCGGGAAGCCCAAGCGGCACTTTGCTGGAGGAACTCATGAGGGATCCTTATCTGGCTGTGAAGCCTCCCAAGACCACAGGACGTGAGTATTACGGCAACGAATATGTGGACCGCATCATGAAACGGGCTGAGGAACTGGAGCTTTCAGGTCCTGATACTCTGGCCACGGTGACCATGTTCACAGCCCGGAGCATTGCTTATTCTGCCAGAGAGCTCTGCCCTGTCTGCCCTGATCGTCTGGTGGTAGGCGGAGGAGGTTCTCTGAATCCAACGCTCATGAAGTACATTGCTGATTCTCTGCCGGAAGCGCAGGTCATGACAAATGAAGACCTGGGGTTTGATTCTTCCGCAAAAGAAGCAGTGGCTTTCGCACTTCTGGCCAACGAATGCATCCACAGCATGTGCAATAACGCTGTGGCAGCCACGGGAGCCCATCACCCCGTGGTCATGGGAAAGATCTCACAGTAAAGATACGGGGCAATACCCGTTCAGCAAACATGCAACTATAAGAAAACGAGGTAATACTTCTATGAGCTATTCAAACAGAGTGGAAGAGCTGTTTACGGAGGGTCTGGAAAAGAAGATCTACTCCGCAGGAGCCATCGTGGTAGGAAAAGGTGATCAGGTGCTCTACTCCAAGGCCGGAGGGACCGTTTCCTATGAGCCGGAGGCAGACAAGGTCACCTTGGATACCAGCTTTGATATGGCAAGCTGCTCCAAGGTGGTGGGCACTACCTTCGTGGCTTTCCACATGCTGGATCAGGGCATGCTGTGTCTGGACGACACCTTAGGTGAGCTCCTTGACAATGTGCCGGAAGATAAAAAGCGCATCACCATTCGGAATCTGATGACCCATACCAGCGGCATCCCCGCGGAGATCTGGCTGTGGAAGGAAGCGGAGAGTCCGGAGAAATCTCTGGACTGCATTCTGAATACACCTCTGGTTTACCCTACAGGCACCGATGTACAGTACAGCTGCATGGGCTTCATTACCTTGGGAAAGGTCATGGAGAAGATCTCCGGAAAGGACCTTCATACCATGGCAAGAGAATGGACTTTTGAACCTTTAGGCATGTGGAATACGGAATACAGAGGGACAGATTCGTCCAAACCGGACACTTCCATTGCTTACACTGAGCTGCATACGAATTTCTACGAGGGAGTTCCCGGCATCGTACATGATGAGAATGCCCGTTATCTGGGCGGAATATCCGGAAATGCAGGACTCTTCTCCACGGCCAATGATCTGACAAAATTCTGTGTCATGATGGCTAAGAAGGGTGAGCCTATTGTTTCACATCGCCTGTTTGAGCTGGCTTCTAAAAACTACACTCCCGGTCTCAGTGAAAATCGCGGTCTGGGCTTCCAGCTCAGCGGCCCCACTCCCACTTTCTTCGGGGACCTGTTTGGAAATACGGGCATCGGACATACAGGCTATACGGGAACTTCTATTGCCGTGGATCCTGAGTCCGGTCTGTTTGTGGTTTATCTGACGAACAGGGTGTATCCTACAAGGGATGAAGGCAGACTTACCAGACTGAGACATCAGATTCATAATGCTGCTGTTTCGACGTTTCTTTGATAACTAAAGAATAAGATATAACATTATGGTTTATCTTTTCTCTCCTGTGTGGTTGATGTACAGGAATTGAGGCAGGCCGTCTTTCATGGGAGGATAGATCTCGCCGCGAATCAGAGGGAGTGCATAATCCAGAAAGTCGGAGGAGATATCCGTGCCATCCTTGATGATCCACTCTGCAGGGAAGAATTTGGTGGCGTTGCTGATATCTCCGATCTGCCTGGGAACATACTCGATGGTGTAGGGATCATTGGAGGTTCTCTCCATTGTGATCATGCAGGCGGTGCGTCCTTCAAGGGCTGCACGAACGGCTGCTTTTCCGCACTCGGCTGCTTCTGTTACGTCTGCCAGGGACAGGTCACCGGCGGCGCTGCGCTGAGTTACATTCAGCTCCACGGACCGCACCTTGACTCCCAGCTTGGCCTTGATGATATTCTCCAGAGCCTTACCCGCTCCGGACATGAGCTTATTGCCGAACACATCACTGGCCCCTCCCTCCGGACTCTCACAGATCAGGTGTCCGTCCTTATCGTGAATACCCTCAGAAATGCAGATTACAACCGCATGACGGTCATGGAGGGCGATCTCTACCCTTTCCAGCATCTCCGGGACATCGAAGGTGGTCTCCGGCAGGTACACCAGCATGGGGTTATCTCCGGGATATTTTCTTGCCAGTACGGAAGCAGCGGTCAGCCATCCGGCATTGCGGCCCATGATCTCGATGATGAGGACGGAGTCCTGTCTGTAAACTTCCGTATCCAGAGTCATCTGGCGAACCTGAGAAGCCACAAATTTTGCAGCACTTCCGTATCCCGGAGTGTGATCCGTTTCTACAAGGTCATCATCGATGGTCTTCGGAATGCCGACAAAACGGATATCCGATCCGATACGAGCTGCATAGGAGGAGAGTCGGTCCACGGTATCCATAGAATCGTTTCCGCCGTTGTAGAGGAAATACCCCACATTCATTTCATCCAGAGCCTCAAAAATCCGGGGATAGATGGGATCACCCAGATCCACAGGCAGCTTGTAACGGCAGGAGCCGAGATACATGGCAGGAGTAGTCTGAAGCAGAGAAAGCTCTTCGGAACTCAGGGTCCCAAGATCAATCACATTTCCGTCCAGAAAGCCTTTAATTCCATTGCGCATACCCAGCACCTTTCCGATCTCCTCATGAGCAAGAGCCTCGGTGACGACACCGTAGAGTGAACTATTAATAACCGCTGTGGGACCACCGGACTGTCCCACGATCAGATTTTTCTTCAGACGCAGCTTGGTTTCCATACAAGTCCTCCTTCATCCGCCCCAAAGGGAAAGTCTTGACTTTGGACGGGGAATAGAATAAAATAATCAGGCTAAAAGCAAACGCTTCCGTGGCTCAGTCGGTAGAGCAACGCACTCGTAATGCGTAGGTCGCCGGTTCGAATCCGGCCGGGAGCTTCATCTTGCACTCGGAATTCTCAGAAGACTTCCGAGTGTTATTTTTTATCAAAAATAAGCCATAGCCTCCTCTAATGATATCATACAAGAACCTAAATGGGAAAAGATTCTTTCATAACAAAAGCATACACCATAGTAAAAACAGCCACAGACCCATCTTTCGAGTGACTAACTCGTCACGAGAAAGAAGTCGGTCTGTGGCTGCTTTATATTAGTATATCCCTTTAGCTTTACTCCTCAGCCTTACTCTCGGTGCTCTCTTCCTCCTCATCAGGATTCGTCAGCACTTCCGCTGCCTTCACCGGAGACTTGGGATAGCGTCCGTACATCTTCGTATAGTTCAGCAGGATCTCAGCCAGCCAATCGTTGATGCAGGCACCGTCAATGCGCCACTGCCAGTTTCCGCCAACAGTAGAAGGAATATTGATGCGGGCTTCCTTTCCCAGAGAAATCAGATCCTGAGCAGTCAGGATGCAGGTGTCAGCCACGCTCATCATGGCCATGCGCATCATGGTCCAGGCCATGGACTCTTCCTTAGTTACATGGAGCCACTTCTTGGCAAACTCCACTTCATAAGGTTTGGCAGTCTCTGCCCATCCCATGATGGTATCATTGTCATGGGTACCGGTATAGACAATGCAGTTGGTGGGATAGTTGTGAGGCAGATATTCGCTGGTACCGGTGCCGTCAAAAGCAAACTGCATGACCTTCATGCCGGGGAAACCGCACTGCTTCAGGAGAGCATAAACCTCATCCGTCAGAAGACCCAGATCCTCGGCAATGATAGGCAGGTCTTCGCCGAAGGCTTTCTTCAGTTCAGCAAACAGAGCATATCCGGGACCCTTTACCCAGTGGCCCTTCCGGGCATTTTTGTCACCGAAGGGAATGGTGTAATAAGCCTCAAAGCCTCGGAAGTGGTCGATGCGGATCACATCGTAAAGCTTGAGAGCAGCACCGAAACGAAGCTTCCACCAGTGGAAGGGATCCTCCTCCCGGGCCATAACATCCCAGCGGTACAGAGGATTACCCCAGAGCTGTCCGTCAGCAGAGAAGATATCCGGAGGGCAGCCTGCCACCCGGATGGGCATCAGATTCTCATCCAAAAGGAACTGGGAGGGATCGGACCATACATCGGCGCTGTCCATAGCCACATAAATGGGAATGTCACCGAAGATCTTCACATTTTTCTTGTTGGCATATTCCTTCAGTTTAAGCCACTGCTGATTGAACTTGAACTGCAGGAAGCGGTACAGATCCATGCGCTTGGCATTTTCTTTCCGCACTTTGTCCAGAGCTTCCCGGTTCCGAAACCGGTATTCATCCTCCCATTCTACCCAGCTATGGTCATCGTGA